>NZ_JBFNFG010000029.1:0-318 GCF_040888305.1 Streptococcus fermentans
AACTTTGAGGTTTTAGAGCTATGTTGTTTCGAATGGTTCCAAAACCAAGGAAGGAAGCTATCGATTAAAACCACAGTTTTAGAGCTATGTTGTTTCGAATGGTTCCAAAACTTTATGAACATAATCGTATTCATCAGCACTGTTTTAGAGCTATGTTGTTTCGAATGGTTCCAAAACTTTAGAGAGTACGGTCTGACCTTGTATTGTGTTTTAGAGCTATGTTGTTTCGAATGGTTCCAAAACGTTCGCTTTCATGCTAAGACAAAAACGAAAGTTTTAGAGCTATGTTGTTTCGAATGGTTCCAAAACATGCTCCGT
>NZ_JBFNFG010000001.1:0-484084 GCF_040888305.1 Streptococcus fermentans
CCTGATAAGCGTGAGGTCGGTGGTTCGAGTCCACTCGTGCCCATTAATAGGAGAATTACTCAAGAGGCTGAAGAGGACGGTTTGCTAAATCGTTAGGTCGGGTAACTGGCGCAAGGGTTCGAATCCCTTATTCTCCGTAATTAGAGCTTTTTAGCTCTTTTTTTGTGTTTTTGACTGTAAAATTTGGCTCTTTGATAACTATGGTAGGGCGATGAATTGTTTCACTCTTAGGAAGTTTCTAGGTTTAATGTTATTAAACTAACCGAATATTTAAGTTTTTTTTAGTGACTTTGTAGTCTTTTTCCTAGATTCTATCTGCATTTCTATTTTAGTCTTTCGATGTGTTAATCTTCTTTTTTTAATTTCCTGTAAGTTTCTAATATAAAATAATTATATTAGAAATTACCTTTAAATAATGGTTTAATCTCTTTTTGTTATAGCTCCTATTGGCTTTTCCTACATTATGTTTAGATCTATAGTATTTATCGAAGGTGTATCTAATATAAGAATTATAGAACTTATTTACTTAGTATTTGTATATATAAGTTTTTTTATTTTACCGAAACTCTAAAATATTTGATATAATGTAGGCAAAGCTATTGTTACCATTCATTTCAAGAGGAGATTTTTATGGGTAATAGAAGTATAGTAGGAAGTCTGTTTATTCTTATATTTAGTTTCTTAACAGTTGGTTGTAGTAATCAAAATTCTGATGTTTCTAGTGATGATACTAGTTTATCTGCTACAACTAGTCAGTCAACTACTAGTAACGAGATAAAGTCTGGAGAGTCTAAGAAAGATTACAAAGATTTATACAAGCCAGTTTTTGAGGATTACAAAAAAATCCTATCTACACCGAAAGATCTTAATGTAATCGCTAATCTCTATAAGAGTTTACAAGGCACTGAACGCCCTATCAATAGTTGGTCAGTTGAAAATGCGGTTTTTCAATCAGATAAGATTAGCTATGCCTATGCGGATCTTAATAAAGATGGTGTAGAGGAATTGCTAATTGGTGTTGAGCAATCTAGTGGCGGTTATTTTATTTCGGGACTTTATTATTTAGTAAATGAGAAACCGGTACTTTTGGCAGAGGGTTTTGTTGCAGGCCATGGTGGTGCTAGAAATTCTATGAATATCTATAAGGGTGGTGATATTCTAGAATTAGGTTGGTCCTCTGGAACAGGTCAAGGTAGAGGAGTACTTTATCATCTGAATTCAAACCAGCAAGCTGCAAGTAAACTACAAGAACAGGATGTTCTAGTTCCTGGTAATAAAAGTTTGCATGCAGATTTTGGAAAAACAGAAGCAGAAATGCTAGATTTCAATCAACTTGATTGGCAGAAATTTGAAACTTCTAGTAGTAGTAAGTCTATTTCGGGTGAAGACCAAAAAGCTCCTTGGAATGCTAGGAAATCTGCTAAATTAGAAGAGTTCATAAAAGGGTGGGGTGAAAGACTTGGTCAACCTAATTACGAAAAGGGAATATCAGGAGGGGATGTTGGTGCAGATAATCTCTATACCTTTGGAGATGGACCAAGCGAAAAAATGAATGCCGAATACACGGATACAGGTTTAGGAACTGCTAAGTACCGTATTGTGGAACGCTATAGTAACTGGGATAAATACCCGGACGTGCATAGCTACTTTTTTGCGATAACTGATACTGGGGAAGCGATTGTTTTTCATTCTCCAACAACAAATGGTGGGGTTATGTACTTAAAACCGACAGAGAATACAGAGATCCAAGCAGAGTTTAAACGCTTAGTTGAGGAAGAGTAGAAAAATGAAGAGTTTGGTCAAGGCCAAGCTCTATTTTTTAAAATCTCTTCTTTCATTTTTATATTCTTTGAGTATTTAATGGTATACTAGTGTTATATAAGAACGTAAAGCATTATTTGATGATGATTCTATAATCCAGGAGAATAATTTCTATGCCAAAAAGTGTGAAGTTTCATAGTATTTATTATAGATTTGTTCTATTTATAGTTATTTTATATTTTTTGGGTGTTCATCAAATTGTTGGGCGAGGAATTCAAACAGTTACTATCTTTGAATACGCCTTCAACTTTCATCAAACACAGTTAGGGTATTCCCTTCTTTTATTGCTTTTACTTGGTATCGGCATACATTTTCTTTTTCCTTGGAAATTTTATATTACTCAGGATGGGATATACATTAGAAGGTTAGATTTATTTGTTCCTTGGAGTGATATTAGTGGAGTTTCCCATGTTTGGATTAACAAAGCGAGTAATTTTAGCAGAGGGCTTGTTTTTTATAACAATAAATGTTTAGTTTTCTATCGTAATAATAATAAACCGATTTGTATCTATAACACTTCTTTATTAGCCTTGTTTCTTGTCAAACTCTTTAATTCTCAGATCAAGACGAATATCATATCAGCTGGTTTTGCTACGGGATTTAATATTCTATTGAATACATCAATTGTCTGTTATCTTTACTTTCTTGATTTAAAAACTCTTAGTTTTAGTTATTTTTTACTTTTTTGCTTACTCTACTTTATAAAAATTTTTATCATCCCTTTATGCTTGGTTTCTAGTCAAAATTCTAAGTATGGTCCTTATCTGGTCCATAGTAGTTTATTTAAGAGAAATGCTTCAGATGTGATTCATGTTTAATTTTATAAAAATGGTGACTTTCTACTTTTGGGTAGGAAGTTTTTTATTATTTCTATATCGAAATAGTAGACATATGTAATAAAAAGAGTTACAATAAATTCAGAAAGTTAGATATAGAAGTAAAGGAGACAAAATGGACAAGATGTTAGGGGGCTACCAAGCTCTACAGATTCGATTGTTGAATGGGCGTATCTTTCAAAAACTCTTGAGCAAGGAACCAGATGCCCAATACAGAAGTGAGCAGGGAAAAATTTTAACAATCTTGTGGAAGCAAGAGTTGGGTTGTGCTACCGCAACTGATATTGCTCTTGCGACAGGTCTGGCAAACAATACGCTGACCAGTATGGTTAAGAAATTAGAAGAACAGGGTTTGGTTACGATTAAGCCTTGTACACAGGATAAAAGAAAAAAATATATATCTTTGACAGATCTCGGTTGGGCGCAAAAAGAAATTGGAGACCGTGTCAGTAAAGAGTTAGGTGAAATTTTCTACCAAGGATTTTCGGATCAAGAAATTCAGGAATTTGAAGCTTATCAAGAGCGTATTATCACTAATTTAAAGAAAAAAGAAAACGAGGAATAAATCATGTCCATTCAAGCACAAAATGCACAAAATCTATATATTCGTGCTATTCAAGATGGCCGTGTAGCAGAAGCGCAAGCAAGCTCAGTAGGGGATACCTATATCCAACACTCGACAGGAGTGCCGGATGGGAAAGAAGGATTCGCTACTTTTTTTGCAGATTTTATCAAGCGCCATCCAGAACGTGAAATCAAGATTGTTCGTACCATTGAAGATGGCAATCTGGTTTTTGTTCATGTGCACCAGTACCTAAACGGTGGAGAAGCCCAATGGGTGACGACAGATACTTTCCGTGCAGATGAAAATGCTCGTATCGTTGAGCATTGGGATGTTATTGACTACTATCGTACACCTGAAAATGAGCAACTTGATCAGATTTTTGGAGATTTTGAAATCAAGGACTTGGACAAGTCAGCGGAAAATAAAAAGCTGGTCCGTCGTTTCTTGACAGAAATTTTCCAAAACAAGGAGCTCGATCAATGGGAAGACTTTGTGGCAGAGGATGTGATTCAGCATAATCATGAGATTGGGCAAGAGAGTCAAGCTTATAAGGATTACGTACGCGAGCACCATGTGGCCTATGACTTTGTTTTCCAACTCTTGGCTCAAGGTAATTTTGCAGTGAGTTATGGTCAGGTATTGATTGATGGCGTTGCCTATGCTCAATATGATATCTTCCGTTTAGAAAATGGGAAAATTGTTGAACATTGGGATAATAAGGAAGTTATGCCTAAGGTAGAAGACTTGACCAATAGAGGGAAATTTTAAAAAGGAATACATTATGAAAGCAGTTGTTGTAAGCACTCCAGGTGGACCGGAGGTATTAGAAGTTGTCGAACGACCAAAACCAGTCCTGAAGGCAGGTTGGACCCTGGTGAAAATCCAAGGATTTGGCATCAATCATAGTGAAATTTTTACCCGTAAGGGACAATCACCATCTGTGAAATTTCCTCGTGTATTAGGGATTGAGTGTGTCGGTCTTGTGGAAGAAACGACACGAGCGGATTTGAAGATTGGTCAACAAATCATTTCCATTATGGGAGAGATGGGGCGAGCCTTTGATGGAGGTTATGCAGAGTATACACTTCTTCCAAATGAACAAATTTATCCAATCAAGACAGAACTTGATTTGGAAAGCTTGATCGCACTACCTGAAACCTATTACACGGCATTTGGCTCTTTTGTCAATCTTAAGATTGAGGAGAAAGATAGCGTGTTAGTTCGAGGAGCAACCAGTGGTGTAGGCATTGCTTTTGCTAAACTGCTTAAAGGAAAATTTCCTAAGATTCACCTGGCAGGAACTAGCCGAAATTTAGCTAAGGAACAGCAATTGAAGGCGGTCGGATTTGATCAGGTGATTTTGGACAAGGATGGTGTCTTGCAAAAGCAAGAGCAGTTTAATAAGGTCTTAGATCTTGTCGGTCCAAGCGCTATTCTCGATACTTTTGCGCGGACAGCAGAAGGTGGGATTATCTGTTCTTGTGGCCTACTGGGTGGTCAGTGGACTGTTCCAGACTTTGATCCAATCGAGATGCTCTCTCGCAATCTCTACTTGACGACCTTTGCTTCTGCCAATGTGTCTCAAGACAAGCTTCAGGAATTGGTAGACTTTGTCGAGCGTTACCATGTGGATGTAGGGCCTGAAAAAGTTTATAAGATTGACCAAATTCAGGAAGCGCATGCTTATCTGGAAGGAAGCTATTCTTTTGGCAAAGTTATTGTGAAAAATGAGGAAGACTAAATGATTGAATACAAAAATGTAGTGCTGCGCTATACGGATACAGACATTTTAAAAGATGTCAATCTCCGCATTGAAAATGGGGAATTCATGGTGCTAGTGGGTCCTTCAGGATCTGGAAAGACCACCATGATCAAGATGATCAATCGTCTCTTGGAGCCGACAGATGGCAATATTTATATGGATGGGAAACGCATCAAGGACTATGATGAACGGGAGTTACGTCTCAGTACCGGCTATGTCCTTCAGGCCATTGCTCTCTTTCCAAATCTAACTGTCGCTGAGAATATTGCACTGATTCCTGAGATGAAGGGGTGGAGCAAGGAGCAAATCACTTCGAAAACAGAAGAACTCTTGGACAAGGTGGGTCTGCCTGCTGCAGAGTATGCAGAGCGCATGCCTAGTGAGTTATCGGGTGGGGAGCAACAGCGGATTGGGATTGTGCGGGCTATCATTGGGGAACCAAAAATCTTGCTGATGGATGAGCCCTTCTCTGCTCTCGATGCTATCTCCCGCAAGCAGTTGCAGGCTCTGACTAAAAAATTGCACAAAGAGTTTGGTATGACCACTATCTTCGTGACTCATGATACGGACGAGGCCTTAAAATTAGGGGATCGAATTGCTGTTTTACAGGATGGAGAAATTCGCCAGGTCGCAGAACCTGAAACAATTTTACAAGCGCCTGCGACAGACTTTGTAGCAAACTTGTTTGGAGGTAGCCTTCATGTCTAATTTCATTTTAACCTTTCAGGAGCGTTTTAGTGAATGGTTAACTGCTCTGGGGCAACACTTACAATTATCTCTTTTGACCTTATTGGTCGCTATTTTTCTGACCATCCCACTTGCAGTTTATCTAAATGGTCACAAAAAAGCAGCGAATTGGGTGCTGCAAGTTGCGGGTATCTTCCAGACCATTCCTTCAATGGCCTTGTTGGGGCTCTTTATTCCTTTCATGGGGATTGGAACCTTACCAGCCCTCACAGCCCTTGTCATTTACGCTATTTTCCCGATTTTAGAAAACACAATCACAGCTCTGAATGGCATTGATCCTAGTCTTGAGGAGGCAGGGATAGCTTTTGGGATGACCAAGTGGGAGCGACTCAAGAAGTTTGAAATTCCACTGGCCATGCCTGTCATTGTATCGGGGGTTCGAACAGCGACCGTTATGATCATTGGGACAGCGACTCTAGCAGCTCTTGTGGGAGCTGGTGGATTGGGCTCCTTTATCCTTTTGGGAATTGATCGTCGGAATGCTAGTCTCATTTTAATCGGAGCAATCTCATCAGCCGTCTTGGCCATTCTCTTTAATGTCATTCTCAAATGGTTGGAAAAGGCAAAGCTACGTACGATTGTTTCGACCTTTGCTGTCATGGTCCTTGGTTTGGGAGTTAGTTATGCTCCAAGCATCATTCCACATAATGAGAAAGACAATCTCGTCATTGCTGGGAAGTTAGGACCTGAACCTGAGATTCTCATGAATATGTATAAACTTCTCATCGAGGAAAATACGGATATGACGGTGATGGTAAAACCCAATTTTGGGAAGACAGATTTCCTTTACCAAGCGCTGAAAAAAGGGGATATTGATATTTATCCAGAATTTTCTGGAACAGTGACGGAGAGTCTCCTCCAATCATCTCCACAAATTGGGCATGACCCAGAAAAGGTTTACGAGGTGGCTCGTGATGGTATTGCCAAACAGGATCAACTAGCCTTTCTTAAACCCATGGCTTATCAAAATACTTATGCTATAGCAGTTCCTAAAAAAATTGCGCAAGAATATGGGCTTAAGACGATTTCAGACTTGAAAAAAGTAGAAGGACAGCTCAAGGCGGGATTCACTCTGGAGTTTAATGACCGTGAGGATGGAAACAAGGGCTTGCAGTCTGTTTATGGATTGAATCTCAATGTGGCAACCATGGAGCCAGCTCTTCGCTACCAAGCCATCCAGTCAGGGGACATTCAAATTACAGATGCTTACTCAACAGATGCTGAAATTGCTCGCTATGATTTAGTGGTTTTGGAGGATGATAAACAACTCTTCCCTCCATACCAAGGCGCTCCACTCATGAAAGCTAAATTACTCGAAAAACATCCGGAGTTGGAAGCTGTTCTTAATAAGCTAGCTGGTAAAATCACTGAGAGCCAGATGAGTCAGATGAACTATCAGGTTGGTATTGATGGTAAGGATGCTTATACTATTGCACATGATTTCTTGGTGGAACAGGGATTATTGAATAAATGATGAGGCAAGAAGAAATACAAGAGACTCTTTTGCGACTCTGTAAGCACTATGGAGAACAAAATTGGTGGCAATCGGATAACAAGCTTGAAGATCTGGTATCGACTATTCTTATCCAGCGAACATCTGAGAAAAATGCTAAGTTGGCTTTAGCTGGTCTTATGGATGTCATGACAGTAGAGGGTATCCTAGGGTTATCGCTAGAAGATTTACAGGAACGTATTCGACCTGCTGGATTTTTTAAGCAAAAGTCTCAAACGATTAGGGAACTTCTAATCTGGTTAAGAGAAAATGGTGGTTTTGAGGTTCTTGCTAGGATTGGAACAGAAGATTTACGGAAGCAACTTTTGGAGTTAAAAGGGATTGGACCAGAGACTACAGATGCACTTTTACTATATCTTTTTGATCGTTCAGTTTTTATTTCGGACGAATATGCTAGAAGACTTTTTCGACGATTAGGATTTGGAAATTTTGATACCTATAATGAAATGCATGCTGTTTATTGTAATGTATTGGAAGGACTCACTCTCAAACAATGCCAAGAGATTCATGCTGTTATTGATGAACATGGGAAAGCTTTTAGCAAAAGTAAAGGCCAGTTAGACGAAAGTTGGTTACGATAAAAAAATTCTAAGGCTTCTTGCCTTAGAATTTTTTTAGTTAATGTACTTGCTTAAAAAATCATAGTTTGATCAGATTACTAAATAGAAAGTAGAGGCAAAATATTCATGGTGAATGGAATATTTGAATGATAGAATGTTGACAGGTATTTTTCTTTTGAGTGGATATGAAATCTATAGTTGTGTTTGCTACTTCATCCCCATGACGTCTAAGTAAAATCTCACTACTTGATCCTCCGTGTAAGATTTCCCCTTTTTCAGCCACCAGGTCAATGTTTCGATAAAGTTAGTTACAACATAGTGTTTGAGATAAGAAGCAGGAATATTAGGATAGGAAACTTGCAAGTCCTCTGCGACCATAGGATAAACATGGTGTTCCAATTCTTTCTGCAATTGACGGAGGAAGTAGTCGTTTTTAGAGAAAAGAAGACTGGTGACGTGGTCCTGATTTTTCTTAAAATGTGAAAAGATATGAGCCAAATAAGCTTCTGTAGATATATTTTCCTCACGTTCAAAAAGATGATGAAAGAGATAACGGCAGAGCTCGTCTAGAAGCAGTTCCTTACTTTCATAGTGACTGTAAAAGGTGGAGCGACCGACATCTGCTAGGTCAATAATCTCCTGAACAGTGATGGATTCAAAATTTTTTTGATTTAGTAATTGTAAAAAAGCAGTATAGATAGCTTTTCGTGTCTTGGTAATGCGACGGTCTTGACTAGTCATATGGACACTTTGAACAAATCGTTCAGTAACTTACAAAGAGAACAGTTTGCCCCTATCCTTTCTTTTCGGAGTAAGAGATAATACTAGTAAAGGGAATATTTATACTACTATTATACCAAAGGAGGACGGAAAAATGACAACGAAAGGTGCGGTTTGGCTAGCTTTTTTCTTAAATTTGAGTTATGCCATTGTCGAGTTTATCGCTGGTGGAGTATTTGGTTCTAGTGCTGTTCTTGCTGACTCTGTCCATGATTTGGGAGATGCAATCGCAATTGGGCTATCAGCATTTCTAGAAACAATCTCCAATCGTGAAGAAGATAGTCATTACACCTTGGGGTACAAACGTTTTAGTCTCTTAGGTGCCTTGGTAACGGCTGTGATTCTCATGACAGGATCTGCTTTAGTCATTTTGGAGAATATAACGAAACTCTTTCATCCACAAGCGGTCAATGATGAGGGTATCCTCTGGCTAGGAATCATTGCTGTTAGCATTAATGTGCTGGCGAGTCTAGTAGTTCGCAAGGGAAAAACAAAAAACGAATCCATTCTTAGCCTGCATTTTCTGGAAGATACTCTGGGTTGGCTGGCTGTTATCCTAATGGCCATTGTTCTGCGATTTACCGACTGGTATATTCTGGATCCGCTCTTATCTCTTGTCATTTCCTTCTTCATTCTGTTAAAGGCTATTCCACGTTTTTGGTCTACACTCAAGATTTTCCTCGATGCCGTGCCAGAAGGAGTGGATATCAAGCAAGTAAAGAGTGATTTGGAACGGTTGGAGTATGTGGCTAGTATCAATCAGCTTAACCTATGGACCATGGATGGTTTGGAGAAAAATGCCATTGTCCATGTTTGTCTAAAAGAAATTGAACAGATGGAGCTCTGCAAGGAATCGATTCGAAGCATACTCAAAGATTGTGGTTTCCAAAATATCACCATTGAGGTTGATGCTGACCAAGAAACTCACCAAGCCCATAAGCGCAAAATTGAGGAGTTGGAAGTAGATAAAAGTCATGAACATCATCATTAATGAGACGTAGTATAAGTGAGCGAAAGCTTCATAAAAAGTGTATACTTGAAATAAGTTAGATACAGAGAGGTAAATGTTTATGAAATCAGCAGTCTATAAAAAAGCAGGTCAGGTTGGTATTGAAGAGGTTGAACGTCCAAGCATTCAAGAATCGGATGATGTCATTATCCGTGTAGTTCGTGCTTGTGTTTGTGGTTCGGATCTTTGGAGTTACCGAAATCCAGATATTAAAGCGGGACATAAAAATAGTGGACACGAAGCGATTGGAATCGTTGAAGAAACTGGAGAAGCCATTACAACGGTCAAGCCCGGTGATTTTGTGATTGTGCCATTTACTCATGGTTGTGGGGAATGTGATGCCTGTCGTGCTGGATTTGATGGTTCCTGTGACAATCATATTGGAAATAACCTAGGTGGAAATTTCCAAGCTGAATATCTCCGCTTCCACTATGCTAATTGGGCCCTTGTAAAAATTCCTGGACAACCGTCTGACTACACAGAAGGTATGCTCAAGTCTCTCTTGACTCTGGCTGATGTCATGCCAACAGGCTATCATGCAGCGCGTGTGGCAGATGTAAAACCAGGTGATAAGGTTGTCGTTATTGGGGATGGAGCTGTTGGGCAATGTGCTGTCATCGCAGCTAAAATGCGTGGTGCTTCACAAATTATCCTTATGAGTCGTCACGAAGATCGTCAAAAGATGGCCTTGGAATCAGGAGCGACAGCTGTTGTAGCTGAGCGAGGAGAAGAAGGAATTGCCAAGGTGCGTGAAATCCTCGGAGGAGGAGCAGATGCAGCACTTGAGTGTGTCGGTACTGAAGCTGCTGTTGAGCAAGCACTAGGTGTCCTTCACAATGGAGGGCGCATGGGATTTGTAGGAGTACCACATTATAAGAATCGTGCTCTTGGTTCAACCTTTATGCAAAATATCTCTGTCGCAGGTGGAGCAGCTTCTGCAACAACATACGATAAGCAATTCTTGCTCAAATCTGTCCTTGATGGTGATATCAATCCAGGTCGTGTCTTTACTTCAAGTTACAAACTAGAAGATATTGACAAAGCATATAAGGCCATGGATGAACGCAAGACCATTAAATCTATGATTGTGATGGATTAAAAAAAGAAAATCCTAATAGAGAACTGAAAAGTTCTTATTAGGATTTTTTTATGTTCAAGTGTTGTACCTAATGCAAGGTGCTTTCTCTTAATGTCAGTTTGGTTCCAAGCATAGTGAGGCTTGGAATTTTACGCCCATGAAGGACTTCCCTATTCAAAATATCCATTCCTGTGCGTCCCATTTCTTCGGTGTAGACAGTAATACTAGAAAGTGGTGGGAACACTTGCTTGGTTAGAATAGTATCATTAAAGGAAATAATGCTGACGCGCTCTGGTATGCTGATGCTGGCTTCTTGAAGGGCGCGCAGGGCTCCGATTGCCAAACTATCACTAGCTGCAAAAAAGGCCTGTGGAAGCTTATCTCCTAATTTTTCGATAGCCTCTTTCATCAAGTCGTATCCAGATTGGGCAGTAAATAGCCCTTGGAAAATGAATTTCTCGTTATAAATTCCCTTTTCTTGCGTATAGGATTTAAAGTAATCTAAGCGTTTATCTGAGATAACTTCTTCATGGTCAGTAGTAGTTTCAAGACCGGATAAGATACCAACCTTTTTAAGCCCATGATCTGTAAAGTAATCAACCACCTGTCTAACCGCATTATAGAAATCCGTAATGACACAGGTATGACCAAGGGCAATCGTATCACTGTCAAGGAAAACTAGAGGTTTGTGATATTCTTCAAACGAGGCAATCTGTGCTTGGCTAAATTTCCCGATACAAAGAATCCCAATGACTTCTTCGCTAAGCGTAAAAGGCTGGTCATTAAAATAGCGCAAGATGTCGTAATCTAATTCTTGAGCTCTATTTTCAATTCCTAGGCGAATCTGGTAGTAGTAGAGATCTTCTAACTCTCCCTGTTCACTGACCCACTGGATGATAGCGATTTTCTGTTTGAGTTTATGTGATTCACCTGTTTTGAGATGTTTGGTGTAGCCTAGTTCTTCGGCAACGGTTAAAATACGATGTCTGGTTTCTTCTGTCACAGATAGACTCTGATCGCGATTGAGGACACGGGATACAGTTGCGATCGAGACAGAGGCTAGCTGAGCAATATCTTTGAGTGTAGCCATAATTCCCCTCCTTTTTAGGTTATTATAGCATATTTTTCTTCCTTTTTACTCATAGTTTAGTAAAATATCGGTAAAAATGTTGACCTAAGCAAAACCCTTGGGTACAATAGAAGAAAACGATTACAGGATAAACTTTTTTACCTAATATTTCGTCAAAGGAGAATTCATATGACACAACATCTTACTGCTGAAGCACTTCGCAAAGCTTTTCTTGCTGTTTTTGGTCAAGAAGCGGATCAAACCTTCTTCTCACCAGGGCGCATCAACTTGATTGGGGAACATACTGACTATAATGGTGGCCATGTTTTCCCAGCAGCTATTTCATTAGGAACTTACGGAGCTGCACGCAAGCGCGATGACCAGGTATTGCGTTTCTACTCCGCGAACTTTGAGGACAAAGGCATCATTGAAGTACCTCTAGCTGACCTTAAGTTTGAGAAAGAGCACAGCTGGACCAACTATCCAAAAGGTGTCCTTCATTTCTTGCAAGAAGCTGGTCATGTGATTGATAAAGGTTTTGATTTCTATGTTTTTGGGAATATCCCAAATGGTGCGGGCTTGTCTTCTTCTGCATCTTTGGAGCTTTTGACTGGTGTCGTGGCAGAATACCTCTTTGACCTAAAATTGGACCGTTTAGATTTAGTAAAAATCGGAAAATTGACAGAGAATAATTTTATCGGTGTTAACTCTGGTATCATGGACCAATTTGCTATCGGTATGGGGGCAGACCAACGTGCTATATACCTAGATACTAATACTCTAGAATACGACTTGGTTCCCCTTGATTTGAAGGACAATGTCGTTGTTATCATGAACACTAACAAACGCCGTGAACTTGCGGATTCTAAATACAATGAACGCCGTGCTGAATGTGAAAAAGCAGTAGAAGAACTCCAAGTGGCCTTGGACATTCAAACCTTGGGTGAATTGGACGAGTGGGCTTTTGATGAATTTAGTTACCTCATCAAAGATGAAAATCGTTTGAAACGTGCTCGCCATGCTGTTCTTGAAAACCAACGTACCCTTAAAGCGCAAGCTGCTCTTCAAGCAGGAGATTTGGACAAGTTTGGTCGTTTGATGAATGCTTCTCATGTTTCGCTTGAGCACGATTACGAAGTGACTGGATTGGAATTAGATACCCTCGTTCACACTGCATGGGCTCAAGAAGGTGTTCTTGGTGCTCGTATGACAGGAGCAGGTTTTGGTGGTTGTGCGATTGCCTTGGTTCAAAAGGATGCTGTTGAGTCCTTTAAAGAAGCTGTAGGCAAGCACTATGAAGAAATCGTTGGTTACGCTCCAAGTTTTTATATCGCTGAAGTGGCAGGTGGAACTCGCGTTCTTGATTAGTCAAAAGGAGGTTTTCTAGTGACCTTAGTAGAAAATTTTGTGACCAAAGTCATTGCAGAAAGTAGCTTTGAAGAGTTGGATCGTATCTATCTGACCAATCGTGTTTTAGCACTGGTGGGAGATGGAGTTCTTGATGTTGAGACTGACCAAGATAACTTGATTGACCTTAAAGATCAGCTTGTCGAGGAAGCAGTTCGATTGGAAACGATTGAAGATAGTCAGGCTGCGCGTGAAATTCTCGGTGCTGACCTCATGGACTTGGTAACCCCTTGTCCAAGTCAGGTCAATCGTGATTTTTGGAATACCTATGCCCAGTCACCAGAGCAGGCGATTGCGAATTTTTACCAACTCAGTCGGAAGAATGACTATATCAAACTAAAGGCCATCGCAAAGAATATTGCTTATCGTGTACCGTCTGACTACGGTGAACTGGAGATTACCATCAATCTGTCTAAGCCTGAAAAGGATCCAAAAGAGATTGCGGCAGCTAAGTTGGTTAAGTCGAGTAACTATCCTCAATGTCAGCTCTGTATGGAGAATGAAGGTTATCATGGTCGTGTCAATCATCCAGCTAGAAGCAATCACCGAATTATTCGTTTTGATATTTCTGGGCAGGAGTGGGGCTTCCAATATTCGCCTTACGCTTACTTTAATGAGCACTGTATTTTCCTAGATAGCCAACATCGTCCTATGGCTATTAGTCGCCAAAGTTTTGAACGTTTGTTAGCAATTGTGGAGCAGTTCCCAGGCTACTTTGCTGGTTCGAATGCTGATTTGCCAATCGTGGGTGGCTCCATCCTGACGCATGATCATTACCAAGGTGGGCGCCATGTATTCCCAATGGAAGTGGCTCCTTTACAGAAAAGCTTTACCTTTGCAGGTTTTGAATCTGTTAAAGCAGGGATTGTTCAGTGGCCTATGTCTGTGATTCGATTGACGTCGGATTCTAAAGAGGATTTGACAGAACTAGCGGATAAAATCTTACTGGCTTGGCGTCAATACTCAGATCCAAGTGTACAGGTCTTGGCAGAAAGTAATGGAACACCGCATCACACTATCACACCGATTGCGCGTAAAAGAGATGGGCAGTTTGAGTTGGATTTGGTCTTACGGGACAATCAAACATCTCCAGAGCATCCAGATGGTATCTATCATCCCCACAAGGATGTCCAACATATCAAGAAGGAAAATATCGGCTTGATAGAGGTTATGGGATTGGCTATCTTGCCACCACGCTTGAAGAAAGAAGTGGAGCAAGTAGCAGCTTACCTAGTCGGAGAGGATGTTCTAGTAGCAGATTATCACAAAGAATGGGCGGATGAATTGAAAGACTCCCATCCTGACTTGACTGACAAAGACCAAGCTCTTAATATCGTCCAAGAATCTGTTGGAAAAATCTTTGCTCGAGTTTTGGAAGATGCAGGAGTTTACAAGCAAACAGAAGAAGGACAAGCAGCCTTTATGCGCTTTGTGGAGCAGGTTGGGATTTTAGCTGAATAAGTGCTTCTCCCTTGCGCAGAGTCTTGAAAAGTAGTATCATAGTGTCGTTTGAAATATCAGGAGGAAAGTATGAAAGATTTTCACTTTGACGCTATATCTGCCTTTGAAAACTACGAAATTGAAAAAATGAGAGACGGTCACGTTGCAGTAACGACAAAAGTAGTGGACTCCTCACTCAACTACTATGGGAATGCCCATGGAGGCTATCTATTTACCCTTTGTGATCAAATCAGTGGACTTGTGGTGATTTCGTTAGGATTAGACGGAGTGACACTCCAGTCTTCCATCAACTATCTGAAAGCCGGAAATCTAGGAGATGTTCTCACTATCAAAGGAGAATGTGTCCATCAAGGACGCACCACTTGTGTTGTCGATGTTGACATCATCAACCAAGATGGCCGAAATGTCTGCAAGGCAACCTTCACCATGTTTGTCACAGGACAACGATCTGAAGATAGACAGGTGAGGATATAGGAAACAAAAAAAGAGGCACATGCCTCTTTTTTATGTTGTTTAATGTAAGCAACTTGTTTTAATCAATTTTCTTTATAAAATCACCGATTTTTCTTACAATCTCAGTAACAAGAGCATTTCCCATAAAAAACATTCTCATTTTATCAGAAACGTCAATAATAGATCCATCAGTTGATTTCTTTTTAGCTGTCCAATTATCAGGGAAATCTTGAAGACGTTCTGCTTCAACTGGAGTTATAAGACGGTATTTACCATTAACTTTAAGAAAATGGGTTGAACGGTTAACGGTACCTTCAGAAGTTAACATTGTACGACCTGGTAAATTTAAATCGTCATAAGGAGCCATTCCTCCTTCTGAATAGATATAAGTATGACCGTCTGCAGAAGTACGTTCTATTCGTTTAGGACCGCGTAGGAATTGGAATTTTTCCAATTTTGCTTGATCTGTAATGAAATATTTATCAGGAACATCCTTTTCATCCTGAAGAATTTCACCTAATGTAATTGGTCTTCCATTAAAGTTAGGCTCTGTATCGATAGAGTAGTATTTTCCATATCTCATAATACCTGTATTCCAAACGGTACCTGTAAAATTATCAGATACCTCTACGATATCATCTCCAAGTTCATGAAAAACATGTCTATTTTTAACTGGTCTATTTTTTATTGGAAATTGAGTTGCAAATAAACCTGTTTGAAATAAATACTCATCATATTTATATTCTTCAGCTACTGCTTCATTGTTTTCATATTGTTCATCAATTGATTTTGCAAAATTAGTATCATTACGATAAACGAAGAAGAAAACACGACGACGTCTTTGGCTTCGTCCGTAATCAGCCGCATTGATAACTCTCCATTCAACTGAATATCCCAAATTATTGAAAGCTGTTAGCATGATTGCGAAGTCTCTTCCTCGCTGTTTAGAAGGGGCTTTTAGCAATCTGTCAACGTTTTCGAGGATAAGATATTTAGGTTTAATATTTTCGGTAGCACGAATGATTTCCCAAAAGAGGACTCCTTTTTTTCCTTCGATGCCTTTTTCATTTTTTTTACTTCTAGCGACAGAATAATCTTGACAAGGAAAACCTCCTACAATCATATCTGCATCCATTTTCGAAAATTCTTCGTCTGTAATATCAGAGATACTAATATTGATATTCTCGCTGTCGGGGAAATGATAATCATATACCTCAAATGCATCTTGAGATTTACGAGACGGTTCCCACTGGTTAGCCCACTTTGTTTCAAATAACTGGTTATCAGATTTTTCTAATCCTATTCGGAATCCTCCGACCCCAGCAAATAGTTCGAGAACTTTCATCTTTTCTCCTTACAATTTTTCAGTTTAATCCATTATATACTATTTTCAACGATTGATCAAGTATTAATGCTTGCTTTGTATTTAATCTGATATAATATAGGGAGTAGGAGAAAAGAATGAAACAAAATTTATTTAATTATAACGATGAAGATATTGATAGTATTGTAAATTACTCTCACAAACTTTTGAATAGAAAATTTGCTGAGGTTATGGAAGAATATAATCGTTCTCTCTATAAAACATACGAGGATTATCAAAATCAAGAAGCTAATGAATATGAGAAAAAAGAAATTAAACCATCGTCAAAGGGACAGTATGGGAATTATATAGAACGTTATTATTATGGTTATCAGCCTAACAGTAATGCTGCAGCCGATTTTGAAAAAACTGGAGTAGAGCTTAAGGTGACTCCATTTAAAGTTAATAAGAATGGAACCATTTCTGCAAAAGAACGACTAGTCTTGACGATTATTAATTATTTTGAAGAGAATTTGGACGATTTTTATCAAACTCACCTATGGCAAAAATGTTCTAAAATACTTTTATTATTTTACAACGGTTTGATTCCTGAAAATACAGTTTTGGATTACATGATTGAAAAAGTGTTTCTGTATGAATGGTTTGAGGAAGATATGAATGTCATTTTAGATGATTACGCTCGAATTACTCAGAAAATTAAGGAGGGACGTGCGCACGAATTGTCTGAGTCCGATGGAAACTATTTATCAACTTGTACTAAAGGAGCCGGTAAAGACAAAGATTGGAAAAAACAACCTTTTAGTGATGTTTTGGCAAAACAACGTGCCTGGGAATTAAAGTCTAGTTACATGACGTATTTGATTAATCATAAAATCTTTGCTAGTCATGAACAGGAGAGTGTATTAGCTACTGCAAAAGGAACGAAAAAAACATTTACCCAGCTTATTGAAGAAAAAATTTTGAAGTATGAAGGATGGAGAGCGGAAGACTTATATGATGCGTTCGGTGTTCCTCGTCGCTCAAAATCTAGAAATAATTTACTGATTCGTAAAATGATTGGTATTACTGGTGATATAGAAAATACTCAGGAATTTCAAAAAGCCAATATGAATCTTAGAGTTATTAGTGTAAATAAAAAGGGGCTACCTACTGAAGACTCACCGTTTAAAGTTTATGATTTTATAGAATTGGCAAAAAATGATAACTGGGAAGAATCTCATGTTTTTCAAGAAATTTGTGACAAACGCTATATGTTTGTTGTATTTAAGGAAGAAGAACCTGGAGAATATGTTTTAAGTCAAGTGAAGTTTTGGGGATTCCCTGAACGTTTAGTCGATGAAGCAAAACGTGTCTGGAATGAAACACGTACCATTATTAATGAAGGCGTACAGTTAACTCAGACAAAAAAAGGTGTTTCGACAAACTTTCCTCAAAGCAAAGTGAATAAGTTCTTGTTTACCAAAATTCATGCATCAAACTCTTATTATGAGATTGAAAAAAATGTTTTTGTAGGAAAAGGAAAACTATCAGATACGAACCCTCTTCCTGATGGGCGAAGAATTACCAAGCATTCTTTCTGGATTCCTAAAAAGTTCCTTAAAGATATTTTGGATGGTAAGTGGGATTAAGTGATTTTCAACAATAAGAAAAAGAGGCAAACACCTCTTTTTTTATTACTTTCCCACTCTAATGCTTTATTATCCTATTCACTAAATCTTAAAAAATAGCCATCTGGGTCTAGAACTGCAAATTCATGAGGATAGATATATTGTTCACCAATACGAAATTCTCTTTTGGTCAATGGACGATGAATAGGATAGTTAGACTCGATTACTTTCTGATAGATTCTGGGGACATCCTTGATACCAAAGGAAATATTGACACCACGCCCGAAAGGATAAGTCAGTTGGGATAATTCTTCTGCGTTGCCTTCTTCTAGCATAAGTTGGCAGTCTTCAAGCGAAAGGAAGAGAAATTTTTCCTCTGGACGCTCGTATTCGACAGAGAATCCCAATAAGTCGCAGTAGAAGTGACGCGATTTCTCGATATCCGATACGACAAATTCAGGGATGACAGCTTGATAGTCCATTCGTTTTCTCCTTAGAAATCAATCTCCATGACAATCGGTGTATGGTCTTGGCGTGGGCCTGAGTCAATCATGTCTGACTTGGTAACCTTGTCTGCTACACGGTTACTTGTGAGCCAGTAGTCGATTCTCCAGCCTGTGTTGTTGATTTTTGAAGTCTTGCTGCGTTGTGCCCACCAAGTATAGCGTTCTGGCACATCGCCATGGATATGGCGGAAGGTATCTGTAAATCCTTTGGCTAAAAGGTTAGTAAATCCTTCACGTTCTTCGTCTGTGAAACCTGGTGAACGACGGTTGCTGGCTGGGTTTGCAAGGTCAATTTCCTTGTGGGCAACGTTGTAGTCTCCGGTTGCTAGGACAGGTTTTTGATTGTCTAGTTGAGCCAAGTACTCTGCATATTTGACATCCCAGACTTGACGTTCTTCCAAGCGTTTGAGGCCATCACCAGCGTTTGGTGTGTAAACTTGAGTCACGAAAAATGTATCAAATTCTAAAGTGATGATACGGCCTTCAGAGTCCATGGTAGAAGGAGCACCGATTTCCGGGAAGCTGATACTTGGAGTCAGTTCTTTCTTATAGAGGAACATAGTTCCAGCATAACCTTTACGAGCAGGTTCTTGAGAGGAACGCCAGGTGTTTTCGTAGCCTGGGAAGAGTTCTTCCAGTACCTCAAGGTGTTTTTTAGTAGGACCTTTAGCTGAAAGCTTGGTTTCCTGGATAGCGATGATATCAGCATCTTCGGCTACCAAGGTTTGTAGGACATCTTGTGATAATTTCGCACGCGCAGAATCACTTGTCAATGCTGCATTGAGGGAATCAATGTTCCATGAGATTAGTTTCATAGTGTGTACCTTTTCTAGATGTATTTCTTATATTTTATCAAAAAAAAGTAAAGCCAGCGAGTTTCTAGTTTGTAAACTAAGTCTTTAGAGATTATTCTTAGAAAACAAAAATTCTCAAAACTATTTTGAAAAAAATCTAAATAGTTCTTGTATTTAGAATAGAAAGGGGTATAATATTATTTAGAAAAACATCTAAATAGAAAGTGAAGTTACAAATATGTCAAATAAGAGAACAATCCTTCTTTTTGTAGTCTTGGCTTATGGCTTTGCTTGGATAATATGGTTGGCACTATGGCTAAGTGGTGTTGGTCTAAATTCTCCATGGATTCAGCTTGCTAGTATTGTGGCCATGTGGATGCCTGCGCTTGCAGTCTTTATTTTAGGGAAAATCACGAATCAACCTAGTGGAATCAAATCTAAATTAGTTGTGAAACTCAAGAGCAACTGGCGCTTTTACTTACTAGCTATCTGGTTACCAGCAGTCATCAGTTTTTTAGGAGCAGGACTTTATTTTCTTGTATTTCCTAGCAATTTCAGTCTTGGTTTTGAATCTATTCAAGCCATCTTACAAGAAAAAGGAGTCCTTCAATCACCCATTCCCTTATCTTCCGTGGTCTTGATTCAAATACTAGCTAGTTTGACCTACGCACCTTTTCTTAATAGTCTCTTTGCATTGGGGGAAGAAATTGGTTGGCGTGGTTATCTTTACCCAGCTCTAAGAGAACGCTTTTCACTAGTACAGACTCATGTCTTGCTTGGTCTCATTTGGAGTTTATGGCATTTACCAATCAATTTGCAAGGCTATAATTATGGACTAACTTATTTTGCTTATCCTGTTTTGGGAATTGTTGCCATGTTCCTATTTTGTTTTAGTGTAGGAATATTGTTGAGCTGGTTGATGGAAAAGACAGGTTCTATCTGGGCTTCAGCACTATTTCATGGGGCAATCAATGCAACTGCAGGTCTTGGATTACTCTTTCAACTACCAGGAGAAAAAATGTCTAGCCTCTTAATTTTTGGTCCATCACCAGCCGGAATAATAGCAGTTCTACCTTGCTTATTCCTTGCCTTACTAATCTTGCGGAGAGAAAGAAAGCACCATGAGTTTTGCAAATAGCTTTAAAGCCTTATCCCATCCAGTCAGAAGAGAGATTTTGAATTTGCTCAAAACAGGCAGATTATCCGCAGGAGAAATTGCCAGTCATTTTGAGTTAACTGGTGCAACGATTTCACACCATCTCACGATTTTGAAAGCAGCGGATTTGATTCATGAAATGAAAGAGAAAAACTTTATTTACTATGAGTTAAATACATCGGTTTTAGAGGATATAATGGTGTGGTTAGCAGATCTGAAAGGAGATTATTTTGATGAAGATAAAAATCAATAAGAAATTGGTATTATATACTAGCATTCTTATCCTACTGCCTACCCTTGTAGGTTGTATTTTCTGATTTCAATTACCAGAGAAGATGCCGACTCATTTTAATCTACTGGGCCAAGCAGATGGCTACGATCATAAAATGTTTGCTATCTTTGGATTACCGGCTCTCATGCTTTTGATGCATTGGTTGATTCTATTCTTGATGATCAAGGATCCTAAGTCCAGCAATATTAGTTCAAAAATACAACTTTTGATTTACTGGATTATTCCTTTTGTATCTTGTCTATCGATGATTTCTACCTACGGAGCATCTTTGGGTTATTCTATGATGAGTGGAATTCTAGCTCAGATTTTTATGGGAGTCGTCATGATTGTAATTGGAAATTATCTACCAAAAACACGCCGAAATTATATAATCGGTATTCGACTTCCGTGGACTTTGGAGAATGATGAGGACTGGAGCAAAACGCATGCCTAGCTGGAAAAATTTGGGTATTAGGAGGCTTGCTATTGTTTCTGAATGCCTTTGTTCAACTATATGTTTACTGGGTCTTTTTCTTAACATTTTTCCTTGTAGTGCTGATTCCTAGTATTTATTCTTATCAATTATCAAAATCAGAATCTTGAAATAGGTATTTGAATCATTAGTTAGAGATGTTGGTCTGATAATCATATTTCCCCAGCGTATGGTTTGAAAAATCCAGGTCATTCCTATATAATAAAGAATGATTTATGTGAAAGATTGAAAATAAATGAAATGTTACTCCTTTGAGTATCTTTATTGCTGAATATGACAAAGTTTAAGTTAGTGTCATCACCTATGAATAGGAAAAACCTGAGGTAGTCGCCTCAGGTTTCCATTTGTCATTAGAAAGGAATTTTATGTCCATCATCCAAAAACTCTGGTGGTTTTTTAAATTAGAAAAACGGCGTTACCTAGTTGGAATTGTAGCTTTGGTTTTGGTTTCTGTACTAAACCTCATCCCACCTATGGTCATGGGGCGCGTAATCGATGCCATTACTTCGGGACGATTAACACAAGATGAGCTCCTGCTCCATCTCTTTTATCTCCTGCTGGCAGCTTTCGGGATGTATTATCTGCGTTACGTTTGGCGTATGTATATCCTAGGGACTTCCTACCGACTTGGACAAATCATGCGTTCAAGACTATTTGAGCACTTTACAAAAATGTCTCCCGCTTTTTATCAGAGTTATCGGACTGGGGATTTGATGACTCACGCAACCAATGATATCAATGCTCTGACTCGTTTAGCAGGTGGTGGTGTCATGATGGCAGTGGATGCCTCTATCACAGCCTTGGTGACTCTCTTGACTATGCTCTTTAGCATTTCTTGGCAGATGACCTTGGTTGCTATTCTACCTTTGCCGTTTATGGCCTATGGAACTAGTCGTCTGGGGAGAAAGACCCATAAGGCTTTTGGCGAATCCCAAGCAGCCTTTTCTGAACTTAATAATAAGGTTCAGGAGTCAGTATCAGGTATCAAGGTAACCAAGTCCTTTGGCTATCAATCTGATGAATTGGCATCTTTCCAGGAAGTCAATGATTTGACCTTCCAAAAGAATCTGCAAACCATGAAATATGATAGTCTCTTTGGCCCCATGGTTCTGCTATTTGTTGGTTCTTCCTATGCCTTAACTCTCTTAGTCGGTGCCTTTATGGTGCAAGCGGGACAAGTAACTGTTGGGAATCTGGTCACTTTTATCTCTTACTTGGATATGCTTGTCTGGCCCTTGATGGCGATTGGTTTCCTCTTTAATATTACTCAAAGAGGGAAGGTTTCTTATCAACGAATTGAGAGTCTTTTGTCTCAAGAATCACCTGTCAAAGATCCAGAATCTCCACTTGACGGGATTGAAAATGGGCGCTTGGAATATGCTATTGATCGTTTTGCCTTTGAAGACGAAGAGACGCTGAGAGATATACATTTTAGTCTCGAAAAAGGGCAAACGTTGGGCTTGGTTGGGCAAACTGGTTCAGGGAAAACTGCTTTGATTAAATTGCTCCTACGTGAGTATGATGTTGACCAAGGAGCTATTTATCTAAATGGTCATGACATTCGTGCCTATCGACTAGCTGACTTACGTAGTTTGATGGGATACGTTCCACAGGACCAATTTCTCTTTGCTAGCTCTATCCTAGATAATATCCGTTTTGGAAATCCCGACCTACCTTTCTCAGCAGTAGAAGAAGCGACTCAGTTGGCTCAAGTCTATCAAGACATTCAGGCCATGCCTGAGGGATTTGATACAGTTATCGGGGAAAAAGGTGTTAGTCTATCTGGTGGACAAAAGCAACGTCTGGCTATGAGTCGGGCTATGATTCTAAATCCTGATATCTTAATTTTAGATGATTCCTTGTCAGCAGTGGATGCTAAGACAGAGTTCGCGATCATCGATAATCTCAAGGAAACTCGCAAAGATAAAACGACCATCATCACTACCCATCGTCTCAGTGCAGTTGTTCATGCAGATTTGATTTTGGTCATGCAGGATGGTCGCATCATTGAACGAGGTAGGCATGAAGACTTACTAGCCTTGGATGGTTGGTATGCCCAGACCTACCAGTCTCAACAGTTAGAAATGAAAGGAGAAGAAGATGCGGAATAAACAAGAACAATGGGCTGTATTGAAGCGTTTGTTGTCTTATCTCAAGCCCTATAGTCTCCTAACCTTTTTAGCCTTAGCTTTTCTCCTTGCGACGACTGTTGTTAAGAGTATTATCCCCCTGGTAGCTTCTCACTTTATCGACCAGTATCTACATAATCTCAACCAACTTGCCGTTACAGTCTTGCTAGCCTACTATGGACTCTATATCCTTCAAACTATTGTCCAATATGTGGGGAATCTCCTTTTTGCGCGCGTGTCCTACAGCATCGTTAAAGATATCCGACGTGATGCCTTTGCCAATATGGAGAAGCTAGGCATGTCTTACTTTGATAAAACACCTGCAGGTTCCATCGTTTCTCGTTTGACCAACGACACGGAGACCATTAGTGATATGTTTTCGGGAATCTTATCTAGCTTTATCTCGGCAGTCTTTATATTCGTGACGACCCTTTATACCATGTTAGTTCTGGACTATCGTCTGACTGCTTTAGTCTTGCTCTTCCTACCTTTAATTTTCCTTTTGGTCAATCTCTACCGTAAAAAATCGGTCAAGGTCATTGAAAAAACCAGAAGTCTACTGTCAGATATTAACAGTAAGCTGGCAGAAAATATCGAAGGAATTCGTATTATTCAAGCCTTTAACCAAGAAAAACGCCTGCAAGAAGAGTTTGATGAGATAAACCAGGAACACCTAGTCTACGCTAACCGTTCAGTAGCCTTGGATTCTCTCTTTTTACGTCCAGCTATGAGTTTGTTGAAGCTGTTAGGATATGCGGTTTTGATGGCTTACTTTGGCTATCGCGGACTTTATCTAGGAATAACGGCAGGAACTATGTATGCCTTTATCCAGTACATCAACCGTCTCTTTGATCCGCTTATCGAGGTGACGCAAAACTTTTCTACTCTTCAGACATCCATGGTTTCAGCAGGTCGTGTCTTTGCACTCATCGATGAGTCCAACTATGAACCGGTCCAAAAAAATGGACAAGCCGAGATTAAAGAAGGAAATATCCGTTTTGAACATGTGTCCTTCTCCTATGATGGGGAACACCAAATTCTCGATGATATTTCCTTTACCGTCAATAAAGGTGAAACCATTGCCTTTGTCGGGCATACTGGCTCTGGAAAATCTTCGATCATCAATGTTCTTATGCGTTTTTATGAATTTCAGTCTGGTCAAGTTCTCCTAGATGGTGTGGATATTCGTAAGTATAGCCAAGAGGGATTGAGAAAAAATATCGGTTTGGTCCTACAGGATCCCTTCCTCTATCATGGGACCATTAAGTCCAATATCGCCATGTACCAAGATATCGGCGATGACCAGGTTAAGACAGCAGCAGAATTTGTCGATGCAGATTCTTTCATTCAGGACCTTCCATTAGGTTATGATGCTCCTGTATCTGAGCGTGGTTCGAGTTTTTCAACCGGTCAACGTCAGCTCCTTGCCTTTGCTAGAACTGTTGCCAGTCAACCTAAAATCCTGATTTTGGATGAAGCGACAGCCAATATCGACTCTGAGACAGAAGCTCTGGTCCAAAATTCCCTAGCTAAGATGAGACAAGGTCGGACAACCATTGCCATCGCCCATCGCCTTTCTACCATTCAAGACGCTAACTGTATCTATGTTCTTGATAAGGGACGTATTATTGAGAGTGGCACACACGAGGAACTTTTAGCCTTGGGTGGAACCTATCACAAGATGTATAGTTTGCAGGCAGGAGCTCTTTCCTAAGGAAGAATTCCTTTAAAACATAGATTTCTTGCACTGCCTCTTTCATTTTGTGGTATAATGTAGAATGTTAATAAAGATTATATATAAAAATAGAGGAGAATGTGCATGCTGAAATGGGATGAACTACCTCAAGAAATGCAATTGAGCGAGGTAAAACCATACTACCAGCTTGTGTCTAGAAGAAAAGGCTCACTGATTTTCAAGCGTTGTCTAGATTTGTTTCTAGCTTTGGTCTTGTTAATCTTGACCTCCCCCTTATTTCTGATTCTAAGCATCTGGATCAAGCTAGATAGCAAGGGTCCAGTTATTTACAAGCAAGTGCGGGTAACCCAGTACAACCGTCATTTCAAGATATGGAAATTCCGGACTATGGTAACCGATGCTGATAAAAAAGGAAGTCTGGTAACTTCTGCAAATGACAGTCGTATCACAAAAGTTGGAAATTTCATTCGACGTGTTCGTTTGGATGAATTGCCGCAATTGGTCAATGTCCTCAAAGGAGAGATGTCCTTTGTAGGAACACGCCCAGAAGTACCACGCTACACAGAGCAGTATAGCCCTGAAATGATGGCTACCTTGCTCTTACCTGCAGGGATTACATCGCTTGCCAGCATTAACTATAAGGATGAGGATGCCATCATCAGTCAAATGACTGCAAAAGGTATGACGGTTGACCAGGCTTATGTAGAAAGAGTCCTTCCAGAGAAAATGCACTTTAACCTAGCCTACCTGCGTGATTTTAGTTTCTTCGGAGACATCAAGATCATGTTCCAGACTGTAGTTGAAGTTTTAAAATAAAGTAGTCACAAGAGTGAATACAGTAAAAGGAGTAAATCAATGACAAAGTATAATATTCCATTTTCACCACCCGATATTACCGAAGCTGAAATTGCTGAAGTAGCTGATACTCTTCGTTCTGGTTGGATCACAACAGGTCCAAAGACAAAAGAATTAGAGCGTCGTCTGTCCGTCTATACTCAAACGCCTAAGACAGTCTGCCTCAACTCTGCAACAGCAGCTCTTGAATTGATCTTGCGCGTACTTGAAGTAGGGCCTGGTGACGAAGTCATCGTTCCAGCTATGACTTATACAGCATCATGTAGCGTCATCACTCACGTAGGTGCGACACCAGTGATGGTTGATATCCAAGATGATACCTTTGAAATGGACTATGATAAGCTTGAGCAAGCTATTACTGAGAAGACTAAAGTCATCATCCCGGTAGAACTAGCAGGGATTATCTGTGACTATGACCGTTTGTTCCAAGTTGTAGAAAAGAAACGCGACCTCTTTACAGCTGCTAGCAAGTGGCAGAAGGCTTTTAACCGTATTGTGATTGTCTCTGATAGTGCCCATGCTTTAGGTTCAACCTATAAGGGACAACCAGCCGGTTCAATCGCTGACTTTACATCATTCTCTTTCCACGCAGTTAAGAACTTTACAACTGCTGAGGGAGGAAGTGCCACTTGGAAAGCCAATCCAGCGATTGACGATGAAGAAATGTACAAGGAATTCCAAATCCTTTCCCTTCATGGTCAAACAAAAGATGCTCTTGCCAAGATGCAACTGGGTTCATGGGAATACGATATCGTAACTCCTGCCTACAAGTGCAATATGACAGATATCATGGCTTCACTTGGTTTGGTTCAGCTAGATCGTTATCCTGGCTTACTACAACGTCGTAAGGACATCGTGGAACGCTATGACCATGGATTTGCGGGAACTCGTATTCACCCATTGGCTCATGAGACAGATGCAGTTGAATCTTGTCGTCACCTCTACATCACCCATGTAGAAGGAGCAAGTCTCGAACAACGCAACCAAATTATTCAAGAATTGGCTAAGGCAGGAATTGCAAGTAATGTTCATTACAAACCGCTTCCGCTTTTGACAGCCTATAAGAATCTTGGCTTTGACATGGCAGATTATCCGCGAGCTTATGCCTTCTTTGTAAACGAAATTACACTACCACTTCACACGAAATTAACGGATGAAGAAGTAGATTATATCATTGAGACTTTTGTCAGAGTTTCTGAAGAAGTTCTTGCTTCTACAAAAAACTAATTAAAAAAATTAGTAAAAAATGAATGAAAACGGTTGACAAAGAAAAAGCAATAACATATAATTAACTCAACAAATCAGAAAAGTAGTTATTTTTGATCTTCAGGGAGCCTGTGGTTGCTGTGAACAGGTGGTTGGAACTAGTGAAATTGGGCTGATTTGAAAAAATGAATTTGAAACAATGAAAATTCGGTGCGCACACCTTACAGTGCAACTTGTTGATAGACAAGGCAGAGATGTAAAGGGGATATTCTCTTTACAATTGAGGTGGTACCGCGTTACAAACGCCCTCACATGGAAATATATTCCGTGTGTGGGCTTTTTCTATCCGTCATTTTGTATATCTTTTATTAGGGAGTTAAGTCGCTTTGATGAACTTGAGTTCTATCTGCAGCTCCTTGCCCACTACTAAAAGCAAACAAAAAGCCGGATTCATACAGAAGGAGGAAAAATTTATGACAATTAAAGGATATTTTGGACAATTTGGTGGTAGTTTTGTACCAGAACCAATTCAGGTTTTACTAGATGAATTGGAAGTGACTTTTGATAAGTACAAGGATGATCCAGAGTTTTTAGCTGAGTTTCGCCATTACTTGAAGGACTATTCGGGTCGTGAAACACCGCTCTATTTTGCAGAAAGTTTGACAGAGCACCTAGGTGGAGCTAAGATTTATCTCAAGCGTGAAGACCTTAACCACTTGGGCTCTCACAAACTTAACAATGTTTTGGGACAAATTCTTCTTGCTAAACGCATGGGTAAAAAACGTGTCATTGCCGAAACAGGAGCTGGTCAGCACGGTGTTGCGACTGCGGCTGCTGCAGCTAAGTTTGGTATGGCCTGTGATGTCTATATGGGGGCAGAAGATGTGGAGCGTCAACGTCTCAATGTCTTCCGTATGGAGATGATGGGAGCAACTGTTCACGCAGTTGAAACTGGTACTCGTACCCTCAAAGATGCGGTTGACGCAGCCTTTGGAGCATGGATGAATGATCTTGAAGCCTTCTACGTTTTAGGTTCTGCTGTTGGACCTCACCCTTACCCAACGATTGTTCATGAATTCCAGAAAGTTATTAGTGAAGAATCTCGTCGTCAAATCTTGGAAAAAGAAGGACGACTGCCAGACTACGTGATTGCCTGTGTGGGCGGTGGTTCCAATGCTATCGGTGCTTTTTCACAGTATGTAGCTGATGAAGAAGTAAAATTGGTTGGGGTAGAAGCTGCTGGTCATGGTTTAGATACCGACAAACACGCAGCAACTATGACCAAGGGTAGTGTCGGAATTGTCGATGGAATGAAGACCTATGCAGTCTTTAAGGAAGATGGGGAACTTGCTCCAGTCTACTCTATTTCAGCAGGTTTGGACTATCCAGGGGTTGGTCCAGAACATGCCTACTTTAAAGACTCTGGTCGAGTAGAGTATGTAGCAGCGACAGACGAAGAAGCTGTTCAAGCATTACTTTTATTAAGTAAAACAGAAGGAATTATCCCGGCGATTGAAAGCTCACATGCTATCGCTGAAGCAGTCAAACGCGCACCAAAACTAAGTAAAGATGAGATTATCATCATCAATGTCTCTGGTCGTGGAGACAAGGACGTAGCTGCCATTGCAGACTACCTTGAAGCTAAAAAATAAAAGATGGAAAAGATACAGAGATTTCTCTCACAGAGAGCTTGTGGTTGCTGAAAACAAGCAGAGAAAGCTGTAAGGTTGGGTCCATCTGAAATGAGAGAAGAAAACATAATTCTCAAGGGAGTGCCCTTTATCGCACAACCTGTTACAGGAGCTATCTGAGACAGGGATGAGAGATAGGAGAAATCCTATAATTGAGGTGGCACCACGAATTTCGTCCTCACGCAAGTTATTTTGCGTGGGGATTTTTTGTAGAATCAACACGGAATTTAAGAAGAACTGAAAGGGAAATTACAATGGAACGAATCATTCATGGAGATGTTTTATCACCAATCTTGGCTTATATGCGTTTGAACGGACAACACAAGGTCATACTTGAAAGTATCCCAAGAGAAAAAGAAAATGCTCGTTTTTCTATCTTGGCCTATAACCCAGTTTTTGAGATTAAGTTTGAGAATGGAGTTCTTTATAAAAATGGTCAAGTGATTGATCGTGATCCCTTGGATTTCCTCTACGAGGTGACTTACAAGAACCATCACCATTCAGAACTACCCTTTGGTGGTGGAGCCATTGGTTTTGTTGGCTACGATATGATTTCTCTCTATGAAGAGATTGGCCAGCTCCCTGTGGATACGATTGGGCCGCCAGATATGCATTTCTTCGTCTATGAGAGTTATATAGTTTTTGACCATAAGAAAGAAAAAATTCATATCATAGAGGATGCTCTCTACAGTGAACGTAGTAATGAAGAACTAGAAGTGGCTTTAGATCAGGTTTTAGAAGAGTTGAAAATCCCTGCTCCAAATGAATTTGAAGATTTGGACGTTTCTCCACTTCAGTTTAGACCACATATTGCACCTCAGAAATTTGAAGAAATGGTAGAAACAGCTCGCGACTTGATTCGCAATGGAGATATGTTCCAATGTGTGCTTAGCCAGCGCTTCTCCGCAGAGGTAACTGGAAATCCTTTTGACTTCTACAGAAATCTCCGAGTGACCAATCCATCAAATTACCTCTACTTTTATGATTTTGGAGATTATCAAATTATCGGTGCCAGTCCAGAGAGCTTGGTTTCCATCAAAAATGGCATCGTGACAACCAATCCAATTGCAGGTACGCGACCTAGAGGTGCCAATGACGAGGAAGATGCAGCACTTGCAAGTGATCTACTTTCTGATGAAAAGGAAACGGCAGAACATCGAATGTTGGTGGACTTGGGACGAAATGATATCGGTAGAATTGCTGAAACAGCAAGTGTCCAAGTAACTAAGTATATGGAAGTCGAACTTTTCCGCTATGTCATGCATTTGACCAGCGTGGTTAAAGGACGTTTGTTACCAGAACTGACTGCTATGGATGCCTTGAAGGCGACTCTTCCGGCAGGAACAGTATCGGGGGCACCAAAGATTCGGGCCATGAAACGCATCTATGAACTAGAAACAGAGAAGCGAGGCGTATATGCAGGAGCTATCGGTTACCTATCAGCAACTGGAGATATGGATTTCGCCATTGCAATTCGAACCATGATTCTTAAAAATAAAAGAGCCTACGTACAGGCTGGTGCAGGAATTGTTTATGATTCCATCGCTCAGAATGAATACCAAGAAACGATTAACAAAGCTAAATCTATGACTAGAATGGGAGAACTAAGACCATGATTTTATTGATTGACAATTATGATTCATTTACCTATAACCTGGCTCAATATATCGGGAATTTCGCAGAAGTTCAGGTTTTGAGAAATGATGATCCAAACCTTTATGAAGAAGCTACAAAGGCAGATGGACTGGTCTTTTCTCCTGGTCCAGGTTGGCCAGCTGATGCTGGGAAAATGGAAGAAATGATTCGTGATTTTGCAGGTAAGAAACCTATTCTAGGGATTTGTTTGGGGCACCAAGCCATTGCAGAAGTCTTTGGTGGTAAGTTGGGCTTGGCTCCTAAAGTTATGCACGGGAAACAAAGTCAAATCCGATTTGAGACTCCATCAGCTCTCTATCAAGGAATTGAGGACAATCGTCCAGTCATGCGTTACCACAGTATTTTAATTGAAGAGATGCCAGAAGAGTTTGAAGTGACAGCTCGTTCGACAGATGACCAAGCTATTATGGGGATTCAACACAAAACCTTGCCGATTTATGGCTTGCAGTATCATCCAGAAAGTATTGGAACGCCAGATGGCCTATCTTCTATTCAGAATTTTATCGAGAAAGTTGTAAAGTAAGGAACACAAAATGAAAGAAATTATTGAAAAATTAGCCAACTTTGAAGATCTATCAAGTGTTGAAATGACAGATGTGATCGAACGCATCGTAACAGGGAGAGTGACAGAAGCACAAATCGCTTCACTACTTTTAGCCCTTAAGATGAAGGGAGAAACACCTGAAGAAAGAACAGCCCTCGCTCAAGTCATGAGAGGACATGCTCAACACATTCCAACAAATATTCAAGATGCTATGGATAACTGTGGTACAGGTGGAGATAAGTCATTTAGCTTCAACATTTCTACAACTGCAGCTTTTGTTTTGGCAGGTGGAGGAGTCCACATGGCCAAACATGGAAATCGCTCTATTTCTTCTAAATCTGGGTCAGCAGATGTCTTGCAAGCTTTGGGAATTAATATTGACCTTAAACCATCACAATTGGGTAAGGTATTTGACCAAACAGGAATCGTCTTTCTCTTTGCCAAAAACATGCACCCAGCCATGAAATACATTATGCCAGCTCGTTTGGAGTTGGGAATTCCAACCATCATGAATTTGACAGGACCGCTCATCCATCCAATGGTCTTGGAAACACAGCTTCTAGGAATCAGTCGTCCTGAACTTCTGGAAAGTACTGCTCAGGTTTTGAAAAACATGGGTCGCAAACGTGCCATTGTAGTAGCTGGTCCAGAAGGGTTGGATGAAGCTGGTTTGAATGGAACTACCAGCATTGCCCTTCTTGAAAATGGAGAAATTACTTTATCAACCTTTACTCCAGAAGATTTGGGAATGGAACGCATTGCTATTAAAGACATTCGTGGAGGAAATGCTCATGAGAATGCAGCCATCCTTGTCAGTGTTCTTAATAACGAACCAAGTCCATTCTTGGAAACAACCGTTTTAAATGCTGGTCTAGGATTCTACGCCAATGGTAAAACAGACAGTATCAAGGACGGAGTTGAATTGGCACGTCAAGTGATTGCCAGTGGTAAGGCCCTTGAAAAACTCAGACTATTACAGGAGTATCAAAGATGAGTCAGGAATTTTTATCACGTATCCTAGAGCAAAAGGCGCGTGAAGTTGAAAAGATGGAGCGAGAGGAGCTTCAACCCTTGCGTGAAAGCTATCGCTTAGCTGAATATTTGAAAAACCATCAGGACCGTTTGCAAATCATTGCGGAGGTCAAAAAGGCAAGCCCAAGTCTAGGTGATATCAATCTTGATGTGGATATCGTACAACAGGCCCAGACTTACGAGGATAACGGTGCGGTTATGATTTCTGTTCTGACAGATGAGGTTTTCTTTAAAGGTCATTTGGATTATCTGCGGGAAATTTCCAGTCAGGTAGAGATTCCGACGCTGAATAAGGATTTTATCATCGATAAAAAGCAAATCATCCGTGCTCGCAATGCAGGTGCGACCGTTATCTTGCTCATCGTAGCGGCCTTATCTGAAAAACGACTGAAGGAGCTTTACGACTACGCGACAGATCTTGGTTTAGAAGTTTTGGTGGAAACTCATAATCTTGCTGAACTGGAAGTGGCTCATAAACTTGGAGCTCAAATTATCGGTGTCAACAATCGCAATTTAACAACCTTTGAAGTCGACTTGCAGACCAGTGTAGACTTGGCTAAACATTTCAAAGATGATTGCTTGTACATTTCTGAATCTGCTATTTTCACAGGGCAGGATGCGGAACGAGTAGCGCCATACTTTAACGGAATTTTAGTAGGGACAGCTCTCATGCAGGCAGAAGACGTAGCCCAGAGAATCAAGGAGTTGCAAATTGACAAAAGTTAAGATTTGTGGACTATCGACCAAAGAAGCGATAAAAACAGCTGTGTCGGCTGGAGCAGACTACATTGGTTTTGTCTTTGCTCCTAGCAAAAGACAGGTGACCTTGGAACAAGCAGCAGAGCTGGCTAAGTTTATTCCTAGCCATATTCAAAAAGTTGGAGTATTTGTTTCACCCAGTCGGGCAGAACTGTTAGAAGCGGTAGACAAAGTTGGTTTGGACTTTGTACAAGTTCACGGTCAGGTAGTAGATAAACTATTTGAAAATTTACCTTGTGGCAGCATTCAGGCTGTTCAGGTCGATGAAGGGGGGCATGTACCCAATTCTCAGGCAGATTATCTACTCTTTGATGCTCCTGTGGCAGGGAGTGGACAAACCTTTGACTGGGGCCGACTGGATACGACAGAACTAGCTCAGCCTTTCTTTATCGCAGGTGGGCTTAATGAAGACAATGTAGAAGAAGCAATTCAACACTTTACTCCCTATGCAGTAGATGTATCAAGCGGAGTGGAGACAGATGGACAAAAAGATCAGGAAAAGATCAGAAGATTTATAGAGAGGGTTAAGCATGGCATATCAAGAACCAAATAAAGATGGATTTTACGGAAAATTCGGTGGACGATTTGTCCCAGAAACATTGATGACAGCAGTTTTAGAGTTGGAGAAGGCCTATCGTGAAAGTCAGGCAGATCCAAGCTTTCAAGAAGAGTTAAACCAACTTTTGCGCCAGTATGTGGGGCGTGAAACTCCTCTTTACTACGCAAAAAACTTGACCCAGCATATTGGCGGAGCCAAGATTTATCTCAAACGTGAAGACCTCAACCATACAGGTGCCCACAAGATTAACAATGCCTTAGGACAAGTTCTCCTCGCTAAACGTATGGGAAAAAAGAAAATTATCGCAGAAACAGGTGCAGGTCAGCACGGTGTGGCAACTGCAACTGCTGCAGCCCTCTTTAACATGGAATGTACCATCTACATGGGTGAAGAGGATGTTAAACGTCAAGCCCTCAATGTCTTCCGTATGGAGCTTTTGGGAGCCAAGGTCGAGGCAGTGACAGATGGTTCGCGCGTGCTCAAGGATGCGGTCAATGCAGCCCTGCGTTCATGGGTGGCAAATATCGATGATACTCACTATATTCTAGGCTCTGCCTTAGGCCCTCATCCATTCCCAGAAATCGTTCGTGACTTCCAAAGTGTTATCGGTCGAGAGGCTAAACAACAATACCGTGACTTGACGGGTCAAGATCTGCCAGATGCCCTAGTAGCCTGTGTTGGTGGTGGCTCTAATGCCATCGGACTTTTCCATCCATTTGTGGAAGATGAGTCAGTGGCTATGTATGGAGCTGAAGCGGCAGGACTAGGTGTGGATACAGAGCATCATGCAGCAACCTTGACCAAGGGTCGTCCAGGTGTTCTCCATGGTTCTCTCATGGATGTGCTCCAAGATGCTCATGGTCAAATCCTAGAAGCTTTCTCAATCTCAGCAGGTTTGGACTATCCTGGTATCGGTCCAGAACATTCACATTACCACGATATCAAACGCGCGTCCTATGTGCCTGTGACAGATGAAGAGGCCTTGGAAGGATTCCAACTCTTGTCTCGTGTGGAAGGAATTATCCCTGCCTTGGAATCTAGTCACGCTATCGCTTTCGCAGTGAAATTGGCCAAAGAACTTGGACCAGACAAGTCTATGATTGTCTGTCTATCAGGTCGTGGGGACAAGGATGTAGTTCAAGTTAAAGACCGATTGGAAGCAGACGCAGCAAAGAAGGGAGAAACTCATGTCTAAGGCACTAACAGAAAAATTGAACGCTATAAAAGCGACTGGAAAAGGAATTTTCGTTCCCTATATCATGGCTGGAGACCATGAAAAAGGTTTGGATGGTCTTGCTGAAACAATTCGCTTTTTAGAAGACTTGGGTGTGTCTGCTATTGAAGTGGGAGTTCCTTTCTCAGACCCTGTTGCAGATGGTCCAGTTATCGAAGAAGCAGGCTTGCGCAGTCTAGCTCGCGGAACCTCTACCCAGGCTTTGGTTGAAACTTTGAAGACTATTGAAACAGAAGTTCCGCTTGTTATCATGACCTATTTTAACCCCCTCTTTCAGTACGGTATTGAGAAATTTGTCAAAGACCTTGCTGATACAGCGGTCAAGGGATTGATTATTCCAGACCTGCCTCATGAGCATGCTAATTTTGTAGAGCCCTTCTTGGCAGATACAGACATTACTTTGATTCCTTTAGTCAGCTTGACGACAGGAATTGAGCGTCAAAAGGAACTCATTGAGGGAGCTGAAGGTTTTGTCTATGCCGTTGCTATCAATGGGGTGACAGGGAAAGCAGGTAATTACCGAGATGACTTGGACAAGCACTTGGCTCAACTGCATCAAGTGGCAGATATTCCAGTATTGACAGGTTTTGGTGTATCCACACAGGATGATGTAGAACGATTTAATGCAGTATCAGACGGCGTCATCGTCGGTTCCAAGATTGTTAAGGCTTTACATGAAGGACAAGTAGCAGAAATCGCTGACTTTATCAGACAAGCAGTAGCTTACCAAAAATAATCATACAAGCAGCAAGCAAGAGGAAAGGTACAAAAGGAAGTCTTTCCTTTTTCTTTTGCAGGAGAAAGGCTAGGATACCAGTTGTGGAAGCAAATTGAATTAAAATCAGAATTTCTGTAAGTGTAAAGACTAGCGAACAAGAGGCCAGAAAGAGAAAATCACCTGCTCCCATGCGAATATCAATAACATGAGCAATGATTCCAAGAATCAAAAAGAAAGCCATGGTTAGATTCCAACTAGAGCAAACCATGAGGATTAAGTGAAAGGTCAGCCAGACTAGCAAGGGATATTCTTGATGCTGGAGATCATAGATTCCTAAGGTCAAGCCAGCAGTTATCAGAATAAGTTGTCCTAGGGTTAGGAATTCCCAAGAGAAAGCTAGAAAGAGAAGCCCCAATCCAAACTCAAAGAGAGCATACCAAAAGGGATAGCTTGAGTTACAGTAGCGACAGCGAAAGCCCTGGACTAGTTGAGAGACAATCGGAATCAAATCCAAGGGCCGTAAGCGAGTTTGACAGGAGTCGCAATGACTAGCAGGAAAGATAATAGACTGCTCAGGGAAACGGTCGATAATCAAGCCTAGAAAGGAAGCAAGAATAGCTCCAACAAGAAAAAAGTAAAGATGAATCATACTTATTTATTCGGAAAAAATAAGAGAAAGAGTATAATAGTTGGATAAAGGAGAAATTTTAGGAGCAAATATGAAAATTCACTTTGAAAAAGGACTTCAGTTAGAAAATGCCCAACTCATTTGTCATTGGTCTAATGCTTTGGGAGAAAGTTTCCAGAAGCAATGGATGGGTCCCAAAATTTCTTATCCCTTAATTGCTCAATCCTTACAAAAGATAGAAGGGATTTTTTCTATTTTCACTGGAGAAGAGTTTGTAGGCCTCATCCAGAAAATCAGGCTAGAAGACAGGAATCTTCATATCGGGAGATTTTTTATCAATCCCCAGAAACAGGGGCAGGGATTAGGTAGCCAGGCTTTAAGGAAATTTATTAGTTTGGCCTTTGAAAATGAAGACATAGAAAGTATTTCCCTAACGGTTTTTGAGTCCAATCAAAGAGCTCAGAATCTTTACCAAAAAGAAGGATTTGAAATTGTTCAAACTATTGAAATTCCAGAACAAAAATATATGATGAGAAAATATAGATAAGAACTAGATGATGCCAGGAACTGTACCCGTACAATTTTCGGTTTTCAAACTTGTTGCAGAGAAATTTTCTTGATAAAATAGATACATGACTAGATATAAAGCTATAATTTCTTATGATGGCTATGCTTTTGCTGGTTTTCAGCGGCAACCTCACGCGCGTAGTGTCCAAGAGGAAATTGAAAAAACTCTAACCAAACTCAATAAAGGACGGGCCATTACCATCCATGGTGCTGGGCGAACGGACAGTGGTGTTCATGCCTTAGGGCAGGTCATCCACTTTGATCTCCCCTATCAGATGGATGAGGAAAAACTTCGCTTTGCTCTTGATACCCAAAGTCCTGAAGACATCGATGTGATTTCGATTGAGATTGTGGCTGATGATTTTCATTGCCGTTATGCCAAGCATAGCAAGAACTACGAGTTTATCGTGGATAGAGGACGGCCTAAGAATCCTATGAGACGTCATTACGCCACCCACTATCCCTATCCCCTTGATGTGGAATGCATGCAAAAGGCTATAAAGAAATTAGAAGGAACCCATGATTTCACCGGTTTTACTGCTGCCGGAACAAGTGTGGAGGACAAGGTAAGAACGATCACGGAAGCCAGTCTTAGGGTTGACGAGACCGGTCAATTTTTGACCTTTACTTTCTCAGGCAATGGTTTCCTCTATAAGCAGATTCGAAATATGGTTGGAACCTTGCTGAAAATTGGTAATAACCGTATGCCAGTTGAACAGATTGACCTCATCTTGGAGAAAAAAGACAGACAGTTGGCAGGACCAACTGCAGCACCTAATGGATTGTATTTGAAGGAGATTCGTTATGAAGAATAATCGTATTTTAGCACTTTCAGGAAATGATATTTTTAGTGGTGGTGGACTAGCTGCTGACCTTGCGACTTATACTTTGAATGGTTTGCATGGTTTTGTAGCCATGACTTGCTTGACTGCCTTGACAGAAAATGGTTTTGAAGTCTTCCCGACGGATGAGACTATTTTTCAACAACAGTTGGATAGTCTTAAAAGCGTAGACTTTGGAGGGATTAAGATTGGTCTCTTGCCGACTGTTGGTATTGCTGAGAAAGCATTGAATTTCATCAAGGAAAGATCAGGAGTCCCTGTCGTTCTGGATCCTGTATTGGTTTGTAAGGAAACGCATGATGTTGCAGTTAGCGAACTCTGTCAAGAGTTGATTCGCTTCTTCCCTTATGTAACTGTGATTACTCCTAATCTTCCTGAGGCAGAGTTGCTTGCAGATCAAAAGATTGAAAGTCTGGATGATATGAAAGCTGCAGCTCAGAAATTACATGGCTTAGGAGCGCCAGCAGTCATTATCAAGGGAGGAAATCGTCTCAGTCAGGATAAGGCTGTGGATGTCTTTTATGATGGAGAGAATTTCACTATTCTTGAAAACCCAGTCATTCAAGGACAAAATGCTGGGGCAGGATGTACCTTTGCGTCAAGTATTGCTAGCCAGCTAGTTAAGGGAGAAGAACTCTTGCCAGCAATTGAAACTTCCAAAGCCTTTGTTTACCGTGCCATCGTACAAGCAGATCAATATGGAGTGAGACAGTATGAAGCAAACCAAAACAACTAAAATCGCCCTAGTATCTATCTTAGCAGCCAGTTCTGTCGTATTGGGGTATTTTATAAAAATCCCAACACCAACTGGATTTCTAACACTTTTGGACGTTGGAGTCTTCTTCACAGCCTTTTACTTTGGAAGCAGTGAAGGAGCCGTTGTCGGGGGATTAGCAGGATTTCTCATTGACCTCATTTCAGGATACCCTCAGTGGATGATTTTTAGCTTAATCAATCATGGTTTGCAAGGCTATTTTGCAGGTTTTAAAGGGAAATGGCAATGGTTAGGATTAGTCTTGGCGACTCTATTCATGGTAGCTGGTTATGCCTTGGCATCGGCTTGGATGAATGGTTGGGGTGCAGCTATTCCAGAAATCATCCCAAATCTCATGCAAAATGTTGTTGGAATGACTCTAGGGTTTCTTCTTTGTCATAGTGTAAAGAAATTCAGATAATAGTGAAAAAAGGAAACCTACTCCGCACTATTAGGGAACTATTGAAAAAACTCTAATTATTTGCTAAAATGAGAGCTATGAAAACACTCTACGATGTGCAACAATATCTAAAACAGTTCGGTATCATTGTTTATATGGGAAAACGTCTCTATGACATTGAACTGATGAAGATTGAACTATCACGGATTTATGATGCAGGCTTGATGGACAAGCTAGATTATCTTGAAGCAGAAGCTGTTCTTCGCAGAGAGCACAAACTAGAATTAGACTATTTAGAAAAAAATGGAGATTAGGTAATATGGTAACTTGGGTATTATGGGGACTTATTGTAGCGATGTTGGCTTGGATGGGATACAACTACCTTCGCATTCGTCGTGCAGCGAAAATTGTAGACAATGCAGAGTTTGAGTCTTTGATTCGTACAGGTCAGTTAATTGACTTGCGTGATCCAGCTGACTTCCACAGAAAACATATCCTTGGAGCTCGTAATATTCCTTCAAATCAATTGAAGACAAGTCTTGCAGCTCTTCGCAAGGATAAACCTGTCCTTCTATATGAAAACCAACGTGCGCAACGTGTGACCAATGCAGCACTTTTCTTGAAAAAGCAAGGCTTCTCAGAAATTTATATCCTCTCTTACGGATTGGATTCATGGACTGGCAAGGTGAAGTCTAATTAACAATGTGAAAAAACTTGTCACATATGTTTAATATAAAGTCTCGGCTTTTTATGGTATAATTGTTAGTATAAAATTTAAGGAGTTTTTTGAAGATGAAAGAAAAGAAAAAACCATCACTTGTTTTAGGTATCCTATCTATCGCCCTTGGTTTGCTATCTCCAATCGTAGGTCTCGTTTTGGGGATCATTGGTCTAGTCTTGTCTAATTCACATCAAAAAGAATCTGAATTAGACTATAAAACAGAACGAATTCTTAATATCGTAGGGATTGTAGTTTCTGTAATTAACTGGGTTGCAGGACTCTTCTTAATGATGCACTAATCAGGATTCTAACAAAAAAAGCTTTTAAAAATAAAGCTTTTTTTGTTTTATCCACTCTTCTCGGTTCAAGAACCGGATAACATAGTGCTAACATTTTTTACCCAATTGATAAAGCCGATTTTTATGGTATTATTCATTTGTGTTTAGTTTAAGGAGTTTTTTGAAGATGAAAGAAAAGAAAAAATCATCACTTGTTTTAGGTATCCTATCTATCGTCCTTGGTTTGCTATCTCCAATCGTAGGTCTCGTTTTGGGGATCATTGGTCTAGTCTTGGCTAATTCACATCAAAAAGAATCTGGACTAGACTATAAAACAGAACGAATTCTCAATATCGTAGGTATTGTAGTTTTTGTAATAAACTTGATTGTAGCCATAGCGAGAGTTTATGGATAAGCAATAACAAAAAAGCTTTGAAGTATAAAGCTTTTTTGTTTTATCCACTATTTTCTAAGTATGTTTTAATAAACCGCAGTTCTTCTTTGTTTAGAGGACGGAAATCACCTTCTGCTAGGTCAGAGTCTAACATAAAATCTCCAAATTGAACTCGTTTTAGGGCAGTGACCTTGACACCAACAGAGAGGAACATTTTTTTGACTTGATGAAACTTTCCTTCAGAGATGGTGATAGTGGCTTTGCTGAGACTAGGACTTGAGGATAAAATCTCAAGTTGAGCAGGTTTACAGATAGTTCCATCAAGAAAGATAATCCCATCTTTAAACTCTTGAATATGGTCGGGAGTTAGTGGCCCATTGACCTCTACTTGGTAAGTTTTATCGACATGGTATTGAGGATGGAGGAGTTGAAAACCTAGAGGCCCATTGTCCGTTAAGAGGAGGAGTCCTGTCGTATCCCGATCCAGACGACCGATGGCGTAGAGTTGGTCAGACTGGAGATGCTGAGGAAGGAGGTCCATGACCGTTGGGAGTTTCTTATCCTTGCTTGCAGTTACGGCTCCATTTGGCTTACGGAGCATGAGGTAGGTGTGTTCGTATCCTTGAATTCTTCTGCCTTGGAACATCAGTTCTTGAAGTCCTGTATCAACATTCTGTGCAAGGGAACTAGCAGGGAGTCCATCAACTAAAATTTCTTTTTTCAAAAGAGCCTGTTTCATGGCTTTTCGACTGATTTTTTCCTGGGCTAATAATTTATCTAAACGCATACCAGCCTATCTTATCATAAGTCGCTTGCTTTGAAAAGGCTTGAAGTGAAAAGAAAAGTGCATTGAAAACATTTACACTTACTTGAGTTAAGTCATTTGCTCAAAATTGTGGTATAATCGTTCAGTTAGAAAATAAATTTTTGAATACAATAGAGGAAATCATGACAAAATTAAGAGAAGATATCCGTAATATCGCGATTATCGCCCACGTCGACCACGGTAAAACTACCCTTGTTGACGAATTGTTGAAACAATCTGAAACTCTTGACGCGCGTACAGAGTTGGCAGAACGCGCAATGGACTCAAACGATATTGAAAAAGAGCGTGGAATTACCATCCTTGCGAAAAATACAGCAGTTGCCTACAACGGAACTCGTATCAACATCATGGACACACCAGGGCACGCGGACTTCGGTGGAGAAGTTGAACGTATCATGAAAATGGTTGACGGTGTTGTTTTGGTCGTAGATGCCTACGAAGGAACCATGCCACAGACTCGTTTCGTATTGAAAAAAGCCTTGGAACAAGACCTTGTGCCTATCGTTGTGGTTAACAAAATCGATAAGCCATCAGCTCGTCCAGCAGAAGTAGTAGATGAAGTCTTGGAACTTTTCATCGAGCTTGGTGCGGATGATGACCAGCTTGACTTCCCAGTTGTTTATGCGTCAGCTATCAACGGAACATCTTCATTGTCAGATGATCCAGCAGACCAAGAAAAAACTATGGCGCCAATCTTTGACACTATTATCGACCACATTCCAGCTCCAGTTGATAACTCAGATGAGCCCCTTCAATTCCAAGTGTCACTTTTGGACTACAACGACTTCGTAGGTCGTATCGGTATCGGACGTGTCTTCCGTGGTAGTGTAAAGGTTGGGGATCAAGTTACCCTTTCTAAATTGGATGGTACAACTAAGAACTTCCGTGTCACAAAACTCTTTGGTTTCTTTGGTTTGGAACGTCGTGAAATCCAAGAAGCCAAAGCTGGTGACTTGATTGCCGTTTCAGGTATGGAAGATATCTTTGTCGGCGAAACCATCACTCCAACAGATGCAGTTGAAGCTCTTCCAGTTCTTCACATCGATGAGCCAACACTTCAAATGACCTTCTTGGTTAACAACTCACCATTTGCTGGTCGTGAAGGTAAATGGGTCACTTCTCGTAAGGTTGAAGAGCGCCTTCAAGCAGAATTGCAAACAGACGTTTCTCTTCGTGTTGAACCAACTGACTCACCAGATAAATGGACTGTATCAGGACGTGGGGAATTGCACTTGTCAATCCTTATCGAAACTATGCGTCGTGAAGGATATGAGCTTCAAGTATCTCGTCCAGAAGTTATCGTAAAAGAAATTGATGGTGTTAAATGTGAGCCATTTGAACGCGTGCAAATTGACACACCTGAAGAATACCAAGGATCCGTTATCCAAAGCCTTTCTGAACGTAAAGGTGAAATGTTGGATATGATCTCAACTGGTAATGGTCAAACTCGTTTGGTCTTCCTCGTTCCTGCGCGTGGTTTGATTGGATACTCAACTGAGTTCTTGTCAATGACTCGTGGTTACGGTATCATGAACCATACCTTCGACCAATACTTGCCATTGATTCCAGGTGAAATCGGTGGACGTCACCGTGGTGCCCTTGTCTCTATCGATACCGGTAAGGCAACAACATACTCTATCATGTCTATCGAAGAACGTGGTACTATCTTTGTCAACCCAGGTACTGAGGTTTACGAAGGAATGATCATCGGTGAAAACTCTCGTGAAAATGACTTGACTGTTAATATTACGAAAGCGAAACAAATGACTAACGTTCGTTCAGCAACTAAGGATCAAACAGCGGTTATCAAAACTCCTCGTATCTTGACCCTTGAAGAATCACTTGAGTTCTTGAACGACGATGAATACATGGAAGTAACGCCTGAATCTATTCGTTTGCGTAAACAAATCCTTAACAAGGCAGAGCGTGAGAAAGCAAACAAAAAGAAAAAATCAGCTGAATAAAAGCTAGAAAGAGCAGAAAATGGTCTATTTAATCATAGGGATTTTATTACTCTTACTCTATATATTTGCGACACCTCAAAGTATCAAGGGGACGGTTAATATTGTAATTCTTGTTTTTGGTCTCGTTTCCCTCGTGATTTTGCTTATGTTGTCCATCCTGCAAATCTTTCAGCTACCAACAGAATTCTTTATCACAGTAGCCATGCTGGTCCTTGCTTACTTTAGTTTGCGAGATATCAGTCTCATGTCAATTCGAAAAAAACACTAATCATCAATTCGAATCCTAAAATAACAAAAACTTCTATTAGCAACTAGTTGGCTGATAGAAGTTTTTTTGATTATGTGACTTTCAGTCCGTCTCGCTCCGTGAGATGCGAGACAAATAAACCACCCGCTATGCGGGTGCGCATCGAAGGTTATACCAAAAAACTCCAAACGCGATACAATAAAGGTGTTCAAGCCAATTGTAAAGCGAAAGGAGAAAACCATGGCACAAAAGACACATAGTTTATCACACACAAAGTGGCACTGTAAGTATCACATTGTGTTCACCCCTAAGTATAGACGAAAAGTCATTTATAATCAATATCGAAGTAGTTTGGGAGAAATATTCCGCCGATTATAGTTATAAAGGTGTTGAGATTATCGAGGGCCATTTAATGCCTGATCATGTACATATGTTAGTCAGTATTCCACCGAGGATAAGTGTTTCAAGTTTCATGGATTATTTAAAAGGTAAAAGTGCACTCATGATGTTTGACAAACACGCCAATCTCAAGTACAAGTTTGGGAATCGGCATTTCTGGGCAGAAGGCTACTATGTGAGTACAGTAGGGCTTAATGAAGCCACAATTAGGAAATATATCCAAGAACAGGAAAAGCATGATATAGCACTAGATAAATTGAGTGTACAAGAATATGAGGATCCCTTTAGGGATAGTGGTAAGTAATACTCACGCCTCTTTAAGAGGCAAGTGACGAGTCAAGAGCAATGAGGCTAGAACAACGTTAAAGTCAGCGTGTTTAGGAGCTGGATGGTAATTTGGGCTGATAGACCTGGTTCAAACCACCCGTTAGACGGGTGGTCATGATTAAGATAGATTGCTTTTTTCTTCAGAATAGCGTTGATAGAAGTCAACTTTCAGTTGGATAAAGTTTTCCAATTCGCGCAGGAGTTGAAGTAATGTTGCGCGTGTTTCAAATTCTTCCCTTGTTTTAGGGAGGTTACGATTGCGAAATACCTGCAGGTAGCTTTCAATATCATTTAATAGATCGTTGGCTGGATTGGTCTGACTGAGTTGATCCGCAATTTTAGCAAATAGCTGGGCAAGGATTAGGCTTTCGCTTGCTGCTAGATTACAGGTGTTGATTTGCTGGGCCATATTGCGAAGAATGCGACTCTGTCTCTGTCTCATTTCGAAATAGTGGATATGATAGTCGGTCTGATGAAAGAGATGGTCAGAGTGATCAAGATAGACCAGTTTGAGAGCTTCTTCAAGAAGCTGATCCAGTTCCTCAACGAGTTGGGCACGGTTACGACCATCGCCCTTTCCAAGATAATATTCAAAACGTTGTAGAATGTGTTTGAGTTTTTCTTCTACCTTGAGATGATAGAGATGGATTTCTTCTTGTCGAGAAGGCATATAGAGATTGACAGTCAAGGCAAATCCCGTACCAATAAGAAATAGGAGAAGCTCGTTCACTAGCAGATCTGGTGATGTAGACTTCTGAACCAAGAGATGACTGACCAGGACACTACTCGGGGTAATGCCAATTTCCCAGCCGAATTTATAGGCAAGGGGAACATAGAGGGCCAAATAGAGACCGAAACTCCAGATATGGTAGCCAGTCAGGTGAAAGGAAAGGACACCAATGAAAAGAGCAAGAAGGGTAGAGAATAAACGATTACGAGCTAGTTTTATAGTGCTTCTACGAGTATCAGACAAGCTCAAAAGGGCAATGATACCAGCTGACACTGCTGAAGATAAATCGAGAAAGTAGGCTAGGACACAGGCCAAACAGGTTGCCAGAACGAGTTTTAAAGTACGTTGAGTGATAGACATGAGATATTTCCTATAATGAATGATAGAAACCAGACAAAACAAGCCCTAAAAAGGCTTGTCTAGATTATTTTTTGTGAGCAGAGGAAAATTCTGCTACTGCTGTAAAGAGGACATCTGTTGAAGAGTTGAGGGCTGTTTCGCAAGAGTCTTGAATAACACCAATAACGAAACCAACACCCACAACCTGCATAGCAATATCGTTGGTAATCCCAAAGAGACTGCAGGCAACTGGGATAAGTAGGAGTGAACCTCCGGCGATTCCTGAAGCACCGCAGGCAGAGATGGCTGCAACGATACTGAGTACAAAGGCTGTTGCAAAATCAACTGAGATTCCTAGAGTATTGACAGCTGCTAGGGTTAAGATGTTGATGGTAACAGCAGCCCCAGCCATATTGATGGTTGATCCCAAGGGGATTGAGACAGAATAGGTATCTGGATTAAGACCTAGATCCTCACAGAGTTTCATATTAACAGGGATATTAGCAGCGGAACTTCGGGTGAAAAAGGCTGTAACGCCACTGATACGCAAGCATTTCCACACCAAGGGATATGGATTTTTCTTGATAAAGAGAAAAGCAATCAGAGGATTGATCACTAGGGCAACGAAAACCATAGTGGCAATCAAAAGTCCGAGTAGGATTCCGTAATTTGCTAAACTAGCGATACCTTGGTCTGAGATGGTTTTGAAGACCAAGCCCAGGATACCAAAGGGCGCAAGGTTGATGATCCATTCGACGATTTTTGAAGTCACACTGGCCATTGTTTTGAGTAGTTCCTTGCTATTTTTGCTAGCTTCTCGCATGGCAATCCCAAAGACGATAGCCCAAGACAAAATTCCGATATAGTTAGCTTCGATGATGGCATTGACAGGATTATCTACTACTTTTAGCAGAAGATTGCTGAGCACTTGTCCGATACCGTCTGGAGGAGTAACTTCTGTGCTAGCGCTACTCAAGACCATCTGAACAGGGAAGAGAAAACTAGCCAAAACTGCTACAAGAGCCGCAGCAAAAGTCCCCAGCAAATAGAGGAAAATGACTCTTTTCATATTGCTATCTTGGCCTTTTTGGTGTTGGGAAAGGGCGTTAGCGACTAAAGCAAAAACCAGGATAGGAGCGATAGCTTTTAGTCCTCCTACAAATAAATCTCCCAATAAACCAATGCCAGTTAGATTAGGAAAGAGTAGACCTAGAATTGCTCCCAAGACCATTCCGATTCCGATACGTTTGATCAAATTTGTTTTGTTCCAAGCACGAATGATTCTTTTCATAGAGGTCTCCTTTTTTGTGTATTGTTTATGATTATAGTATAAATATGCTTGAAAAGCAAGTGAGTTATAAGTTTCATTAGAATAAATGAATATTTATGAAAAGGATGGCTGGGAAGGATTTATGGTATAATGGATAGAAAAGGAGTTTTATATGCAAGAATTTTTTCAACGTTATTTGGATAAATTAGATCTAACAACTGTATTAGAAAATCTCTTGACCAAGGTGATTTCTCTTCTACTTCTTATCCTTCTATTTTATATAGCTAAAAAGTTCCTCCATGTTGCTGTAGGAAAGATTGTTAAACCGTCACTTAAGTTTTCAAATCGAGATGCAGGTAGACAAAAGACTATTTCTCGTTTGCTTGAAAATATTTTCAACTACACGCTTTATTTCTTCTTGATTTACTGTATCTTGTCTATTTTAGGGTTGCCTGTTTCTAGCTTGCTTGCAGGTGCGGGGATTGCTGGGGTGGCTATCGGTATGGGGGCACAAGGTTTTCTATCAGACGTCATCAATGGCTTCTTTATTCTCTTTGAACGCCAGTTGGATGTCGGAGATGAAGTTGTTTTGACCAATGGGCCTATTACTGTATCAGGAAAAGTAGTTAGTGTCGGAATTCGAACGACTCAACTGAGAAGTGACGACCAAGCCCTTCACTTTGTTCCTAACCGTAATATTACTGTGGTTAGCAATTTTTCAAGAAAAGAAGAGAACTGAAATTTTACTTGATTTATGGTACAATAGAAAGAGTTTGGTAAAGGAGAAACGATGTTTTTAGATAAGCAGTTAGGGAATGGTTGCACCTGGATTAATCTAGATGTGGAAATCATCAAAAATCTCGAAGATTTATCAGAAATCTATGGATTGGATAAAGAAACCATCGAGTATGCGCTGGATAGAAACGAACGAGCCCACATGGATTATAACCGTGAAAACGGGACAGTGACCTTTATCTACAACGTTCTTGACTTAGAAAGGGACAAGGAATACTATGAAGCCATTCCTATGACCTTTATCGTGGAAAAGCAACGAATGATTACCATCAGCAATCATAAGAATGCCTATGTCATTGATCAGATGCTAGGCTATCTTGAAAATCATGAAATCATTTCAATCTACAAGTTTCTATTTGCCGGTTTAGAGCTTATCAGCAATGCTTATTATCCTGTCATTGAACAGATGGATAAAAGTAAGGATGAAATCAGTGCCTTGTTGCGTCAAACAACCACTAAAAAAAATCTCTTTGCCCTCTCTGACTTGGAAACTGGTATGGTTTACTTGACAGCTGCGGCTAAACAAAATCGCCTCCTCTTAGAGCATATCCAGGGACATGCGCTTTATCGGAACTTTAACGAAGTGGAAAGAGAGCAGTTTGATGATGCTATGATTGAAGCACATCAGTTAGTGTCCATGACAGATTTGATTTCCCAGGTTTTACAACAACTCTCAGGATCTTACAATAATATCCTAAACAACAATCTGAATGATAATTTGACAACCTTGACCATTATCTCAGTTTTGCTAGCCATTCTTGCAGTCATTACAGGATTTTTCGGAATGAATGTCCCTCTGCCATTTACAGAAGAGCCTAATGCCTGGATATATATTTTGATTGCTAGTTTAATTTTATGGGCAATCTTGGCTCAGTATCTAAAGAAAATTGCTAGAAACTAAAAAATAGAAAGAAAAGGAGCCAGAATGGCGATTGAAAATTATATGCCAGATTTTGCTGTGGAAGCAGTTTATGATCTGACAGTCCAAAGCCTGCAGGAGCATGGGATCAAGGCTGTTTTGGTTGATCTGGATAATACCCTCATTGCTTGGAATAATCCAGATGGAACAGTAGAGATGAAGCAATGGTTGCATGACCTCCGAGATGCTGGGATTCGTATCATTGTGGTATCTAACAATACTCCCAAACGTGTCAAACGAGCAGTTGAAAAATTTGACATTGACTATGTTTACTGGGCACTGAAGCCCTTTACTTTAGGAATTAACCGTGCCATGAAACATTTCCACTATGAAAAAGACCAAGTGGTCATGGTAGGCGACCAGCTGATGACGGATATTCGAGCAGCCCATCGAGCAGGTATTCGTTCGATTTTGGTTAAACCCTTGGTTCAGCACGATTCTATTAAGACTCAGATTAACCGAGCGCGTGAGCGTCGTGTGATGAGAAAAATCGCTGAAAAGTACGGACCGATTACATATAAAAAAGGAATCTAATTATGGAAGAAATTCTCTGTATTGGTTGTGGAGCAATCATTCAGACGGAAGATAAGACTGGTTTAGGTTTTACACCTCAGTCAGCACTTGAAAAAGGTTTGGAAACTGGAGAAGTTTATTGCCAGCGTTGTTTCCGTCTTCGTCATTATAATGAAATCACAGATGTTCAGTTAACGGATGATGATTTCCTCAAACTCTTGCACGAGGTAGGAGACAGTGATGCCTTGGTGGTCAATGTGATTGATATCTTTGATTTCAATGGCTCTGTTATCCCAGGATTGCCACGCTTTGTGTCAGGTAATGATGTGCTCTTGGTTGGAAATAAAAAAGACATCCTTCCTAAGTCTGTTAAGCCTGGTAAAATTAGCCAATGGCTCATGGAGCGTGCCCATGAAGAAGGACTTCGTCCAGTCGATGTTGTCTTGACTTCAGCGCAAAATAAGCATGCCATCAAGGAAGTCATTGACAAGATTGAGCACTACCGTAAGGGACGTGATGTTTACGTAGTTGGTGTGACCAACGTTGGGAAATCAACTCTTATCAATGCTATTATCCAGGAAATTACGGGTGACCAGAATGTCATCACAACCTCACGTTTCCCAGGGACAACTCTAGATAAAATCGAGATTCCGCTTGATGATGGTTCTTATATCTACGATACGCCTGGAATTATCCATCGTCACCAGATGGCTCACTACTTGACGGCCAAAAATCTCAAGTATGTCAGCCCTAAAAAGGAAATCAAGCCAAAAACTTATCAACTAAACCCTGAACAAACTCTATTTTTAGGTGGCTTGGGACGATTTGACTTCATTGCAGGAGAAAAGCAAGGATTTACAGCTTTCTTTGACAATGAACTCAAACTTCATCGTACCAAGCTAGAAGGGGCTAGTGCTTTTTACGACAAGCACCTTGGAACCCTCCTCACACCACCAAATAGCAAGGAAAAAGAAGATTTTCCAAAACTGGTCCAGCATGTCTTTAATATTAAAGACAAGACAGACCTAGTTATCTCAGGACTAGGCTGGATTCGTGTAACAGGCACCGCCAAAGTCGCCGTCTGGGCACCAGAAGGCGTCGCCGTCGTCACACGAAAAGCAATTATTTAAACTAAAATCACTGAGCGAACAAAGTGAGCTCATAAAAAGATAGTTATTGCCGTGGTGTGATTGCCAATCCATAGATTGGCAAGGGGCACAATTGAGACCTAGGCTCAATTGTGAGGTCAGGAAATCCATTTTTCAAAGGTGAAATCATTGAAAAATTAGTTCCGACCTTCCCCCACCACCTAAAATAACTATCAAAAAAGGAAGAAAGAATATGTCATTAACATCGAAACAACGTGCCTTCCTCAACAGCCAGGCACACACCCTTAAACCCATCATCCAAATCGGGAAAAATGGTCTCAACGACCAAATCAAGACCAGCGTTCGTCAGGCACTTGATGCCCGTGAATTGATTAAGGTTACACTCTTGCAAAATACAGATGAAAATATCCACGAAGTAGCTGAAATCTTAGAAGAAGAAATCGGTGTGGATACAGTCCAAAAAATCGGACGCATCTTGATTTTGTATAAACAATCAAGCAAGAAAGAAAATCGCAAGATTTCTAAAAAAGTTAAAGAAATCTAAAAATATACTCCAAAAAACTGTTTTTACAGAAGACTAAAGGAGATTAGCCTATGGCAATCGAATTATTAACTCCCTTTACAAAAGTGGAGTTAGAGCCAGAAATAAAGGATAAAAAACGCAAACAAGTTGGAATCTTAGGGGGAAATTTTAACCCTGTTCACAACGCCCATCTTATCGTGGCAGACCAAGTCCGTCAACAGTTGGGATTGGATCAGGTTCTGCTCATGCCTGAATATCAACCACCTCACGTAGACAAAAAGGAAACTATCCCTGAGCACCATCGTCTCAAAATGCTTGAATTGGCAATTGACGGAATCGAAGGTTTAGCTATTGAGACCATCGAGCTGGAGCGTAAGGGTATTTCCTACACCTACGACACCATGAAGATTTTGACAGAGAAGAATCCAGATACAGATTATTACTTTATCATCGGCGCTGACATGGTAGACTATTTACCCAAATGGTATAGAATTGACGAATTGGTCGACCTCGTTCAGTTTGTAGGAGTTCAGCGACCACGATACAAGGCTGGGACTTCTTATCCAGTCATCTGGGTGGATGTGCCTCTCATGGATATTTCATCCAGTATGGTACGTGATTTTATCGCCCAAGGACGCACCCCTAACTTTCTCTTGCCAAAACCAGTGCTAGACTATATCGAGAAAGAAGGGCTTTACTGATGGCATACCAAGACTATATCAACTGTTCGCGTGAAGAATTGTTGGAAAAAATGGCAGAGCTCCTACCTGAAAAACGTCTAACCCATTGCTTGGGTGTGGAGCGTGCAGCCATAGAACTGGCTCAGCGATTTGGAGTCGATACCGAGAAAGCAGGACTAGCAGGCCTTCTTCATGACTATGCTAAAAAGCTGTCAGATCAAGAGTTTCTAGACTTGATTGATCGATATCAACTAGATTCAGACCTTAAAAACTGGGGCAATAATGTCTGGCATGGCATGGTAGGAATTTACAAGATTCAGGAAGATTTAGATTTGAAAGATCCTGAAATTTTGCGTGCAATAGAAATCCATACAGTTGGAGCTGGCCAGATGACGGACCTAGACAAGGTCATCTACGTCGCAGACTATATCGAGCACAATCGTGCCTTTCCAGGTGTGGACCAGGCACGTGAGATTGCAAGTTTGTCACTAAATAAGGCGGTGGCCTATGAGACAGCTCATACTGTGGAGCATTTAGCTCACCAGGGCTTTCCCATCTATCCCCAAACCCTTGAAACCTATAACGCCTATGTGCACTATTTAAAAGAGGATTAAATGAAGACGGCTTTTATCATTATTGATGTACAAAATATTTTAGTGGAAACGGGGTTTCAGACAAAAGGTCTATTGGAAAAAATTTCTTATTTACAAAACCAAGCTAGAAGTAAGAATATCGAAATTATCTATGTTCAACATATTGAGAACCCTGAAGCCCAAACATCAGAAGATTGGCAGTTATCTGCGCTTTTAAATCGAAAACCTGATGAAAAGGTCTTTCAGAAGAAGTATAATAGTATTTTCAAAGAAACTGGTTTAAAAGAATACTTGGATAAACAGGGGATTGAAAAATTAGTTTTATGTGGTATGCAGACAGAATATTGTGTGGATACCTCTGTCAAGGTTGCCTTTGAATATGGCTATCAGCTTATTATTCCAGAAGGTGCTGTCACAACCTTTGATGGGGATGACATTCCAGCTGAAACGATAAATGAATTTTATGAGGACATTTGGGAGGGGCGCTTTGCAGATGTCCTAGATTACAAACATATTTTCTAGAAAGAGGATTAAATGAACGAAAAAGAATTACTAGAACTAGTCGTGAAAGCGGCTGATGAGAAACGTGCAGAGGATATCCTCGCACTTGATGTACAAGATTTGACTAGCGTGACAGACTACTTTGTTATCACTAGCTCAATGAACAGCCGTCAGTTGGATGCTATCGCTGACAATATCCGTGAAAAAGTAGCTGAAGCTGGCTTTAAAGGTAGCCATGTTGAAGGCGATGCAGCTGGAGGCTGGGTCCTATTAGATCTCGGTAGTGTCGTAGTGCATATCTTCTCAGAAGAAATGCGTGCCCACTATAACCTCGAAAAACTATGGCATGAGGCAAATTCTGTAGACATTTTAGAAGCCTTAGCATAGAAGATGAACTCAGTTGTAATCAACTGGGTTTTATTTGCTTATGTTAGAAGAAAATTGTTAGAAAGGTAAGGGCTAGTGGTGTTTACCATGGGGCTCTTGGTATCATGATTATGGCAACTTATGAAACTTTTGCGGCGGTCTATGATGCGGTTATGGATGATAGTTTATACGACAAATGGACGGACTTTTCTCTGCGTCATTTACCTAAAACCAAGGACAGAAAGAAACTATTGGAATTGGCTTGTGGGACAGGCATCCAGTCTGTGCGCTTTTCTCAAGCTGGTTTTGATGTGACTGGACTTGACTTGAGCGTGGATATGCTGAAGATTGCTGAAAAGAGAGCTACTTCAGCCAAGCAAAAGATTGAGTTTATTGAAGGCAACATGCTGGATTTGTCCAAGGCTGGTCAATACGACTTTGTGACCTGCTATTCCGATTCAATCTGTTACATGCAGGATGAGGTGGAAGTTGGGGACGTTTTTAAAGAAGTATATAATGCCCTCAATGAAGATGGTGTTTTTATCTTTGATGTGCATTCGACTTACCAGACAGATGAGGTCTTCCCAGGCTATTCCTACCATGAAAACGCCGAAGACTTTGCCATGCTTTGGGATACCTATGAGGACGATGCTCCTCACTCCATCGTGCATGAACTGACCTTCTTTGTCAAGGAGGCAGATGGTTCCTTTAGCCGTCATGATGAGGTACATGAGGAACGGACTTACGAGGTCTTGACCTATGATATCTTGCTGGAACAGGCTGGTTTCAAATCCTTCAAACTCTTTGCGGACTTTGAAGACAAGGAGCCAACAGAAACCAGTACCCGTTGGTTTTTCGTCGCTCAGAAGTAGGAGATTTCCATGACCATTACAGGTATTATCGCGGAGTTCAATCCCTTTCATAATGGCCACAAATACCTGCTGGACCAGGCGGAGGGACTGAAAATCGTTGCCATGTCTGGGAATTTCATGCAGAGAGGCGAGCCTGCTATCGTGGATAAGTGGACACGGGCTCAGATGGCGTTGGAGAACGGAGCAGACCTGGTAGTGGAATTGCCCTTTTTAGTCAGTGTTCAGGCAGCGGATTTCTTTGGACAAGGAGCAGTAGATATCTTGGCACAGTTAGGAATTGACAGACTAGCTTTTGGGACAGAGGAAGTTCTGGATTATCAGAAAATTGCAGACCTATACTCAGAACGTGGTCAAGAGATGGAGCAATTTGTGGATAATCTACCTGATTCCCTCTCTTATCCTCAGAAAACGCAAGCTATGTGGAAGGAATTTGCAGGTCTTGATTTTTCAGGTAATACGCCCAATCATGTCCTTGCTCTGGCCTATGCCAAGGCAGTTGCTGGGCGAGACATCAAACTTCATCCAATCAAGCGTCAGGGAGCGGGGTACCATTCTGTGGACAAAGATGTGGACTTTGCCTCTGCGACAGCTCTTCGCCAGCATCGATCAGACCAAGATTTCTTAGAAAGTTTTATGCCTTCTGTTGATCTCTTTGAAAATGCTAGTAAGGTGAGCTGGGATGACTATTTTCCTTTGCTACGCTATCAAATCTTGTCCAATCCAGACCTGACCATCATTTATCAGCTCAATCAAGAAATGGCAGTGCGTATCAAGGAGGCTATCAAGACAGCCCAGTCTGTTGACGAATTGGTCGAGTTAGTGACTACCAAACGTTACACCAAGGCGCGTGTCAGACGGCTCTTGACCTATATCTTGGTACAGGTCAGAGAAAACGACTTACCAGAATCCATTCATGTCCTTGGCTTTACCGAAAAAGGCAGACAACACCTTAAGTCTCTGAAAGGGCAGGTCAATCTAGTCAGCCGAATTGGCAAGGAACCTTGGGACGCTATGACCCAAAAGGCAGACCAGATTTACCAACTGGGGAATCCTAGTATAGAAGAGCAGAATTTTGGAAGAGTACCGATTAGAATAGAAAGAAACTAAGTCTACTGAGAGGTAGGCTTTTTAACTTATTTTTTTCTAAAAAAATCTTTAAAATTTTATTAGGGAGAATAGCCTATTTTATTAGGAAAAATAAGGATTTTTAGCCTTGAAATGACCAAAACAACTTCAAATTAAGGTTTGTTAAAAATGATTTTTTATGGTAGAATGTATAGGAATGCATATCATTCGGATAAACAAATAAATTGAGGTAAAAACATGGAAATTATGGCGATTGTTATCGTTGTTTTTGCCGTCATCATTGGTTTAGTCATTGGATATGTCAGCATCTCAGTCAAGATGAAATCATCACAAGAGGCTGCAGAGCTGATGCTTTTAAATGCTGAACAAGAAGCAACTAATTTACGAGGACAAGCTGAGCGCGAAGCGGATTTATTACTCAATGAAGCTAAGAGCGAAAGCAAGTCTCTTAAAAAAGAAGCACTATTGGAGGCCAAAGAAGAAGCCAGAAAATACCGTGAAGAAGTGGACGCTGAATTTAAATCAGAACGTCAAGAACTCAAGCAAATCGAAAGTCGTTTGACCGAACGTGCTAGCAGTCTTGATCGTAAAGATGACAATTTGACGAACAAAGAAAAAACACTTGAACAAAAAGAACAAAGTATTTCTGATAGAGCAAAAAACCTTGATGTACGTGAAGAGCAACTAGAAGAAATTGAGAAACAAAAGCAAGCTGAACTAGAGCGTATTGGAACTCTGACTCAGTCGGAAGCAAAAGACATTATCTTGGCCCAGACAGAGGAAAACTTGACTAAGGAAATTGCTAGTCGCATTCGTGAGGCTGAGCAAGAAGTTAAGGAACGTTCAGACAAATTGGCTAAGGATATCTTGTCTCAAGCCATGCAGAGAATTGCTGGTGAGTATGTAGCTGAGTCTACCAACTCTACAGTTCATCTGCCTGATGATACCATGAAAGGTCGTATCATTGGTCGTGAAGGGCGTAATATTCGTACCTTTGAAAGTTTGACAGGGGTTGATGTTATCATTGACGACACTCCAGAAGTGGTAACCTTGTCAGGTTTTGATCCTATCCGTCGCGAGATTGCCCGTATGACGATGGAAACCTTGCTTAAGGATGGACGTATCCACCCAGCTCGTATCGAAGAGTTGGTTGAGAAAAATCGTCAAGAGATTGATAACAAGATTCGTGAATATGGTGAAGCCGCAGCCTATGAAATTGGTGCACCAAACCTTCACCCAGACTTGATGAAGATCATGGGACGCTTGCAGTTCCGTACTTCATACGGACAAAATGTCTTGCGTCATTCGATTGAAGTTGCTAAGTTGGCTGGTATCATGGCCAGCGAACTTGGTGAAAATGCTACCCTTGCTCGTCGTGCGGGATTCCTCCACGATATTGGTAAAGCCATTGACCGTGAAGTAGAAGGTAGCCACGTTGAGATTGGTACCGAGTTAGCTCGCAAGTACAAGGAACACCCAGTTGTGGTTAACACCATTGCTAGTCACCACGGAGATGTAGAACCTGAAAGTGTGATCGCAGTCATCGTTGCTGCAGCGGATGCCTTAAGCGCAGCCCGTCCAGGAGCTCGTAGCGAATCGCTTGAAAGCTACATCAAACGTCTCCATGATTTAGAGGAAATCGCGAATAGCTTTGAAGGTGTTCAAAATAGCTTTGCCCTTCAAGCGGGTCGTGAAATCCGTATCATGGTGAACCCAGGTCAAATCAAAGATGACAAGGTCACAATTTTGGCTCACAAAGTTCGTGAGAAAATTGAAAGTAATCTCGATTACCCAGGAAATATCAAGGTAACCGTGATTCGTGAACTTCGTGCAGTTGATTATGCAAAATAAATAAGAAAGAGCAGTTGAAAAATTACTGCTTTTTTGTTACACTAGATAGAAAGATTGTAGCGAGCAGAAATGGCTTTAGATATATAATCTTACAGAAATTTTCAAGTCATTTCACAAACTATCCAAAGGAGATATAATGGCAGACCGAGGCTTACTAATCGTTTTTTCAGGTCCTTCAGGAGTTGGAAAAGGAACGGTTAGACGAGAAATTTTTGAGAGTTCTGAAAATCAATTTCAATATTCTGTATCTATGACGACACGGGCACAACGTCCAGGTGAAGTAGATGGTGTTGATTATTTCTTCCGTACAAGGGAGGAATTTGAAGAATTGATCCGTCAAGGGCAAATGTTAGAGTATGCAGAGTATGTAGGCAACTACTACGGAACTCCTCTGACCTATGTCAATGAAACGCTTGATAAAGGAATTGACGTCTTCCTAGAAATTGAAGTACAGGGAGCTCTTCAGGTCAAGAAAAAAGTTCCAGATGCTGTCTTTATCTTTTTGACACCACCAGATTTGGAAGAATTGCAAGACCGTCTCGTAGGCCGTGGTACCGATAGTGCAGAAGTAATTGCTCAGCGTATCGAAAAAGCCAAGGAAGAAATTGCTTTGATGCGTGAGTATGACTACGCTATTGTAAATGACCATGTTCCTCTTGCCGCAGAACGTGTAAAACGTGTGATTGAAGCAGAACATTTCCGTGTAGACCGCGTGATTGGTCATTATCAGGATATGCTACCAAAGTCTCCGACTATTCGATAAACTATAGAAAACAGGTACAAACAAATGATGCTTAAACCCTCTATCGATACCTTGCTTGATAAGGTACCATCAAAATATTCACTCGTAATCTTGGAAGCAAAACGTGCTCACGAATTAGAAGCTGGAGCACCTGCTACTCAAGAATTTAAATCTGAAAAATCAACTCTTCGTGCTTTAGAAGAAATTGAATCAGGGAATGTAACCATCCACCCAGATCCAGAAGGAAAACGCGAAGCTGTTCGTCGTCGTATCGAAGAAGAAAGACGATTGAAAGAAGAAGAAGAAAAGAAAATCAAAGAGCAAATCGCGAAAGAAAAAGAAGAAGGTGAAAAAATTTAAGGTTGGGGGGACTCAATCTTATTTTTTCTATTGCAAGAATACTCACTCAAATGAAACGATTTAAGAAGAGAAGGAGGTGAGGAAATGGCTATTGCAAAAATCATTGTGGATGTTCCCTTGATGCAGACGGATCAACCCTACAGTTATAAGGTTCCTGAAGAATTTGAAGGGATGTTGGAAGTTGGCATGCGGGTTCATGTACCCTTTGGGAAGGCCAATCGCTTGATTCAGGGTATTGTTCTTGGAATTGAACAAGAAGTTGCTGCAGATGTGGCGGACGAAGGTTTGAAAGAGATTGCCGAGGTTCTTGACTTTTCTCCAGTTTTAACGGAGGAACAACTCTGGTTGGCAGAAGAACTACGTAAGTCAGTTTTTTCATACAAGATTTCCATTCTAAAAGCTATGCTTCCGGGATTTTTGAATTCTAGCTATGATAAGATCCTCTATCCTCTGGAAGGCTTAAGTCAAGAAGATAGAGAACGCTTATTTGGTTCACAGGAGTCTCTAGCATTTTCATCTCTCGACCTAGAAAAGCAAGCTGAGATGATGCGATTGACTCGAAAAGGGCTTTTAAAACTAGAGTACCAGGCTGTGGATCAGAAGAAGGTTAAGACGCAGTCTTGGGTTGAAGTTCATCTTGAACAGTTAGAAAAGCTAGAAATTTCAAATCGTGCCAAGAAGAAATTGGAACTGCGAGAATACTTATTAGTACATCCTGAAACAGTTCCTTTGGCTGATTTGTTAGAACATTACTCACGTGAACAAGTTAATTTCTTTGTGGAACATGGTGCTATCACCATAGTGCAAAAAGAAGTGCAACGTTCAGCGGCTTATTTTGAAGGTATTGAATCTAGCCAATCTTTAGAGTTAAATCCAGAACAAAAAGAAGCCTGTGAGGCGGTTGTTGGAGCGATTGGGAAGAAACACCCTCCCTTTCTTTTACAAGGAATCACTGGAAGTGGGAAAACGGAGGTTTACTTGCAGATTATCCAAGGGGCTTTGGATTTGGGAAAAACAGCGATTGTTCTAGTCCCAGAAATTTCTCTGACACCTCAAATGACCGAGCGATTTATTGCTCGTTTTGGTGAGAAAGTTGCCATTCTCCACTCTGGCTTGTCCAATGGTGAGAAGTACGATGAATGGCGCAAGGTGGAGCGAGGAGAAGCCCAGGTAGTTGTTGGTGCTAGGTCTGCCATTTTTGCACCTTTGAAAAATCTAGGGGTAATCATTATCGATGAGGAGCACGAGGCCAGCTACAAGCAAGACAGTAATCCTCGTTATCATGCTAGAGATGTGGCCATTTTACGAGCTCAGTACAATCAAGCTGCCCTAGTCCTTGGTTCTGCAACACCGAGTTTAGAAAGTCGTGCGCGTGCTGGCAAGGGTGTTTATCAACATCTCCGCCTGACGCAAAGGGCCAATCCTTTAGCAAGCATTCCTGAAGTTCAACTGATTGACTTCCGTGATTATATCGGGCAGAATGAAACATCAAATTTTACACCACCACTGATTGAGGCCATTAAAGATCGATTAGATAAAAAAGAGCAGGTTGTTCTCATGCTCAATCGCCGTGGTTACTCTAGCTTTGTCATGTGCCGGGAATGTGGGACCGTGGATACCTGTCCGAACTGCGATATTTCTCTGACGCTGCACATGGATACCAAGACGATGAACTGTCATTATTGTGGTTTTTCCAAAGAAATTCCTCATGTCTGTCCAAATTGTCAGAGTCGCAGTATTCGTTACTATGGAACAGGAACTCAAAAGGCCTACGATGAGCTGGCTGAACTCTTTCCAGAGGCTCGCATTCTGCGAATGGATGTAGATACAACTCGTAAAAAAGGCAGTCACCAAGCTCTACTTGAACAATTTGGCAATGGTGAAGCGGACATATTGCTAGGAACCCAGATGATTGCCAAGGGCTTGGATTTTCCAAATGTGACCTTGGTTGGTGTTCTCAATGCGGATACAGCCTTGAATCTGCCTGATTTCCGTTCTTCTGAGAGAACCTTCCAACTCTTGACCCAGGTAGCTGGACGAGCAGGTCGAGCTGAGAAAGCAGGACAGGTCTTGATTCAGTCCTATAATCCTCAGCATTATGCCATTCGTTTTGCCAAGGATCAGGACTACGAAGGTTTCTATGCCTATGAAATGGGTATCAGACGTCAGTTGGGTTACCCGCCTTATTATTTCACTATTGGGATTACCTTGTCTCATAAAAAAGAGGAAGAGGTTCTTAGACGTGCTTATCAAGTCATGGGTATTTTGAGGTCTGGTTTGTCGGATGCTAGTATCATCCTTGGACCAACGCCAAAACCTATCGCTCGTACTCATAACTTCTATCATTATCAGATTTTAATTAAATACCGTTTAGAAGATGAGCTGGGTCCAACCCTTAACCAGGTCTTGGCCTTGACTCAAGAACGGGAAAATAGCGAACTTCGTCTCAGTATTGATCACGAACCGCAACAGTTTTTATAAGAAGGAGAAGATATGACAAAATTAATCTTTATGGGGACTCCCGATTTTTCAGCAACCGTTTTGAAGGGACTTTTGTCAGACGATCGCTATGAGATTCTAGCAGTTGTAACTCAGCCAGACCGTGCTGTCGGACGTAAAAAAGTTATCCAAGAAACCCCAGTGAAACAAGCTGCCAAAGAGGCAGGACTTCCTATTTACCAACCTGAAAAATTATCGGGTAGTCCAGAAATGGAAACTATCATGAATTTGGGTGCTGATGGGATTGTAACAGCCGCCTTTGGGCAATTTCTCCCAAGTAAACTCCTTAATAGCATGGATTTTGCAGTCAATGTTCATGCATCCCTCCTTCCTAAACACCGTGGTGGTGCTCCGATCCATTATGCCTTGATTCAGGGTGATGAGGAGGCAGGAGTAACCATTATGGAAATGGTCAAGGAAATGGATGCCGGAGATATGATTTCTCGTCGCAGTATTCCCATTACTGATGAGGACAATGTTGGGACCTTGTTTGAAAAATTGGCAATTGTTGGTCGTGATCTGCTTTTGGATACTTTGCCTGCATACATTGCTGGCGAGATTCAACCAGAACCACAAGACCCAAGTCAAGTAACTTTCTCACCAAATATCAAACCTGAGGAGGAAAAACTGGACTGGAACAAGACCAATCGTCAACTCTTTAACCAAATCCGTGGGATGAATCCATGGCCAGTTGCTCATACCTTCCTCAAGGGAGAACGCTTTAAAATCTATGAAGCTCTGCCTGTAGAAGGGAAGGGTAATTCGGGGGAGATACTCTCCATCGGCAAGAAAGAATTGATCGTCGCAACAGCAGAAGGAGCTTTATCACTCAAGCAAGTCCAACCAGCAGGAAAACCTAAGATGGACATTGCTTCCTTCCTCAACGGTGTGGGACGAACTTTGGCAGTAGGAGAACGATTTGGTGACTAAAGTAGAAACGGCAAGAAGTTTAGCCTTAGAGGTGCTAGAAGACGTCTTTGTCAATGAAGCATATTCCAATATCGCTCTAAATAAACACCTCAAGGGAAGTCAACTATCAGTTGCAGATAAGGGTTTAGTGACAGAGCTGGTCTATGGAACTGTAGCTCGAAAACTCACACTAGAGTGGTACATTTCTCACTTTATTGAGGATAGAGACAAGCTAGACAACTGGCTCTATGTTCTGCTTCTCATGAGCGTCTATCAACTCCAATACTTGGATAAGCTTCCTGACCATGCAGTGGTCAATGAGGCAGTGGAAATTGCAAAATCTCGTAAGAAGGGTAGTGAAAAACTGGTCAATGCTGTTCTTCGTCGTATTTTGCGTGAGGGCTTGCCAGATATTGCCAGTATCAAGCGTAAAAATAAGCGTGATTCCATTGCCTACTCTTTACCAGTTTGGTTGATTTCGAAACTCAAGGAAGAGTATGGAGAAGAGCGAGCTCAAGCTATTTTTGAAAGTCTATTGCAACGGAATAAAGCCAGTATCCGTGTGACAGATTTGAGTCGAAAAGAGCAGATCAAAACTCTGCTTGGTGCAAGTGATTCTCTTTTATCTCCTGCTGGTCTGGTTAAGGAACATGGGCACTTTGCAGGCCATGATTTGTTTGCTGAAGGGGCTATTACTATCCAGGATGAGTCTAGTCAACTGGTTGCACCGACACTAGAGTTACAAGGTGACGAGCAGGTTTTAGATGCTTGTGCAGCTCCTGGTGGAAAGACCGCCCATATGGCATCCTATTTGACGACAGGTCAGGTAACGGCTCTAGATCTCTACGACCATAAACTCACTTTGATTCAAGAGAATGCAGAGCGACTAGGTGTAGCGGACCGTGTCCAAACGCAAAAACTGGATGCTCGAAAAGTGCATGAATTTTTTGGTAAGGATCAATTTGATAAGATTCTTGTTGATGCCCCTTGTTCAGGGATTGGTCTATTGCGTCGAAAACCAGATATCAAATATAATAAAGAGACAGCAGATTTCGCGTCATTACAGGAAATTCAGTTGGAAATATTAGGTAGTGTTTGTCAAACGCTACGTAAAGGTGGTATAATAACTTATAGTACCTGCACTATTGTCTCTGAAGAGAACTTTCAAGTTGTTCAAGCATTTTTAGAAAGTCATCCAGAGTTCGAGCAGGTTAAACTAGAACACGAATGTAAGGATATCGTGAAAAATGGTTGTATCCTCATTACTCCGGAATTATACGGAAGTGATGGATTCTTCATCAGCCAATTTCGCAAGATATCCAAGTAGGAAGGAACTGACACAATGGAGATTTCATTATTAACAGATGTGGGTCAGAAACGTACAAACAATCAAGACTATGTCAATCTTTTTGTCAACCGTGCCGGTCGTACAATGATCATCTTGGCTGACGGGATGGGAGGACACCGTGCAGGTAATATTGCTAGCGAGATGGCAGTAACTGATTTAGGTGTTGCCTGGGTTGATACGCAGATTGACACCGTTAATGAAGTTCGCGAATGGTTTGCCCACCATCTAGAAGTTGAAAATCAAAAGATTTATCAAATGGGGCGTGATGAAGCCTACAAGGGAATGGGGACAACTTTAGAAGCCCTTGCAATCATTGATCATCAAGCTATTTATGCTCATATTGGAGATTCTCGTATCGGTCTGATTCGTGGTGAAGAATACCATCAATTGACCAGTGATCATTCTTTGGTCAATGAATTGCTCAAGGCAGGTCAATTGACACCTGAAGAAGCTGAAGCACATCCACAAAAGAATATCATCACACAGTCTATTGGGCAAAAAGATGAAATTCAACCTGACTTAGGAATTGTCAGCTTGGAAGCAGGTGACTATCTGGTCATGAATAGTGACGGTCTAACCAATATGATTTCAGGTAGTGAGATCTATGATATTGTGACTAGCGATATCTCTCTAGATGATAAGGCAGCCACTTTGGTACGCTTTGCCAACAATGCCGGAGGGCTTGATAATATTACAGTTGCCCTTGTTTCGATTGAGGAGGAGGCGGCACTATGATCCAGATCGGCAAGATTTTTGCCGGGCGGTATCGGATTATCAAACAAATTGGCCGTGGAGGTATGGCAGATGTCTACCTGGCCAAGGATTTGATTTTAGACGGGGAAGAGGTAGCTGTAAAGGTCCTGAGGACTAACTACCAGACTGACCCGATTGCTGTTGCGCGTTTTCAGCGTGAAGCGCGTGCAATGGCTGACTTAGATCATCCCCATATCGTTCGGATAACGGATATCGGCGAAGAGGACGGCCAACAGTACCTGGCTATGGAATATGTAGCTGGTCTTGATCTCAAGCGCTATATCAAAGAACACTATCCCCTCTCAAATGAAGAGGCTGTCCGTATCATGGGTCAGATTCTCTTAGCGATGCGCTTGGCACATACTAAAGGTATTGTCCATCGTGACTTAAAACCTCAAAACATTCTTTTAACTCCGGATGGGACGGCTAAGGTAACGGACTTTGGGATTGCCGTAGCCTTTGCAGAGACCAGTCTAACTCAGACCAACTCTATGTTGGGTTCTGTTCACTACTTGTCACCTGAGCAGGCTCGTGGTTCTAAAGCAACGTTCCAAAGTGACATCTATGCCATGGGGATTATTTTCTATGAAATGCTGACAGGGCATATCCCTTATGATGGCGATAGTGCAGTAACCATCGCTCTCCAGCATTTTCAAAAACCTCTTCCTTCGGTCATAGCTGAAAATCCATCTGTTCCCCAAGCTTTGGAGAATGTGGTCATCAAAGCAACTGCTAAAAAGCTAACAGATCGATACCAGTCGGTTTCAGAGATGTATGTTGATTTATCTAGCAGTCTATCTTATAACCGCAGAAATGAACCTAAACTTGTTTTTGATGATGCTACTAAGGCGGACACAAAGACATTGCCAAAGGTTTCTCAAACAACCTTGACCTCTATTCCTAAGGTTCAACCACAGACAGATAGCCATCAGGCAACTAAAGCTAGCCCAGAAGTAAGCGCTAAAAAATCTGTGGAAAAACCAGTGAAAAAACGTCGTTTTAAAGCACGCTATCTGGTTCTACTAGCAAGTTTCGTACTGGTTGCGGCTTCTCTGGTATGGATTTTATCCAGAACACCAGCTACCCTCGATATTCCAAATGTAGCAGGTCAAACAGTTGCTGAAGCTAAGGAAACCTTGAAAAAAGCCAACTTTGAAGTTGGTGATGAGAAAACGGAAGCTAGTGAAACAGTCGAGGAAGGGCGAGTGATTCGGACAGACCCTGAGGCAGGTAGTAACCGTAAAGAGGGAAGTAAGATTAATCTGATTATTTCAACTGGTAAGCAATCCTTTAAGATTGGTAATTACATTGGTCGAAAATCTACTGATGTCATTGCAGAGTTGAAGGAGAAAAAAGTTCCTGAAAATCTGATTAAGATTGAGGAGGAAGAGTCCAGTGAATCGGAACCCGGTGTTGTTTTAAAACAGAGCCTTTCAGAAGGGACGACCTATGATCTTACCAAGGCCACTTCTATCGTTTTAACTGTTGCTAAGAAGAAAAAGGTGACGACGATAACTATGCCAAACTACATTGGCTCAAATCTTGAATTTGCTAAAAATAATCTTAAAAGTATTGGTATTAGTGAAGATAGAATTGAAATTAAAGAAGTTGAGATAGCACAAGAAGGAATTAAAGAAGGTGAGATTGCGAAACAAAGTCCCGCACCGGATGAAAAACTTGATTTAAGCAATCCGATAGTTAAACTCTATATTTATAAACCTAAAAAAACTTCACCACCAATTAGTCAACCTTCGTCAGAACATAATTCTGGTCAAACTGACACAACAAACCCTACAAACCCTACGCAGGGTAACCATCTAACAACACCTACACAAGATGGAAATGGAAGTCAACGAAATTAATAGACTCCATATACATAATTCAATCTTTGTCACAGTTTTTGTGGCAAAGATTTTTTTTCCTCCGAAATTATGATAAAATAAAATGGAGTTTGAAAAAGGAGGGAAACATGGACGAATCAAAAAAACTGAATGCAGTCATTGATGTCATCATGCTAGCTGGAACAATTCTGCTTCGCAATGGTTCTGAGATTTATCGTGTTGAAGATACCATGATTCGGATTGCTCATTCACAGGGTATTATGGATTGTAATGTTTTAGCCATGCCTGCCGCCATTTTTTTCTCCATTGAAAATACAAATATCTCTCGTATGAAGCGAGTGACCTCCTCTGCTTATAATATTGAGAAGGTATGTGATGTCAACCAGATTTCACGGCAGCTTGTATCAGGACAGCTTGATTTGGAGACAGCCTTTATCCAACTAAAGGAATTGAATGCTAAGGCATCTCCCTATACCAATGTTCAACTAACTGCTGCAGCGACCCTCAGTGCTCCTTTCTTTTCAATCATGTTCGGTGGGAATGTCTACGATGCAATAGGGGCAGGAGTGGCGACCTTGTTTGCTTTTACTTTCTCTCTCTATGTAGAAAAGTTTATTCGTATTCCTTTTATGACAGCTTTTGCAGGAGCCCTTGTCTTTGGTTTGATTGCACAATTTTGGGCGCGCTATTCTGGTTTACCATCGACAGCTGATTTGGTCATTGCGGGTGCGGTCATGCCCTTTGTACCTGGAATTGCCCTGACCAATGCTGTTCGAGATATTATGACCAATCACATTAACTCTGGTATGAGCAAGATGTTTGAATCCTTGCTGATTACCCTTGCCTTAGGGGCTGGAACATCAGTTGCCCTCGTACTCATGAACTAATATGACACTAACAACATTTTTATTGCAAGCTCTGGCAAGTTTGCTTGCCATTATTACCTTCTTAATCGTCTTAAATGTCCAGCGTTCCATGCTGATCCCTGGTGGAGTTTTAGGGATGTCTATCTGGCTACTCTATCTGATACTCAAGGAGCCGACTAACGTCATTTTAGCAACCTTTATTGCTGCGGTGATTGGTTCTTGTGTCAGCCAGATTATGAGTATTCTCTACAAAACGCCAGCAGTGGTTTTTGCCCTAGCCATTCTGGCACCACTAGTACCAGGTTATCTATCTTACCGAACCACTTCCTTCTTCGTTACAGGTGACTACGGCCATGCCATTTCTAGTGCCATGTTAGTCATGATGTTGGCCCTTGTTATCTCCATTGGAATGGCCAGTGGGACAGTTTTGTTGAAATTGTATCATTATCTCAAAAAGAATCGAGCTAGCTAAGACTCGATTTTTTGTAGCCCTAAAGTTCTGTTTGAAAAATGAGATAATGAACTTGATTTGGTGAATCAAGTCTTTTTTAGCTCATTTGACCTCAATTGTGATAAAATAGAGGTGAACGATTTTTTACAATGAATGATAAAAATAGAGGTAAATATGACAATCGGTATTGATAAGATTGGTTTTGCAACCAGTCAATACGTTTTGAAATTACAAGATTTAGCAGAAACCCGAGGAATTGATCCTGAAAAATTGAGTAAAGGACTCCTTTTAAAAGAATTGAGTATCGCTCCTTTAACAGAGGATATCGTTACCTTGGCTGCCAGTGCAGGAAATTCTATCCTGACTGAAGAAGATAAGCAAGAGATTGATATGGTTATCGTAGCGACAGAGTCTGGGGTTGACCAGAGTAAAGCTGCAGCTGTCTTTGTACACGGTTTGCTTGGGATTCAACCATTTGCTCGTAGTTTTGAAATCAAGGAAGCTTGCTATGGTGCAACTGCGGCACTTCACTATGCTAAGTTACATGTAGAGAATTCTCCTAAATCAAAAGTTTTGGTGCTGGCTAGTGATATTGCAAGGTATGGTGTTGAAACTCCTGGAGAACCAACTCAAGGAGCCGGCTGTGTTGCTATGTTGATTAGCCAAAATCCACGAGTTATGGTATTCAACAACGATAACGTTGCGCAGACTCGTGATATTATGGACTTCTGGCGTCCAAATTACTCGACAACACCATTTGTCAATGGGGTTTACTCAACACAGCAATATCTTGATAGTTTAAAAACAACTTGGGAAGAGTACCAAAAGCGTTATGACTGTACTTTGGATGATTTTAAAGCTGTCTGTTTCCACTTGCCATATCCAAAGCTAGCTCTCAAGGGATTGAAAAAAATTCTGGATAAATCTCTGCCTCAAGAGAAAAAGGATTTACTTCAAAAGCACTTTGATGAATCCATTATTTATAGCCAAAAGGTTGGGAACATCTATACGGGTTCACTCTTTTTAGGAATCTTGTCTCTTCTTGAAAATTCTGATAGTCTGAAAGCTGGGGATAAGATTGCTCTCTACAGCTATGGTAGTGGTGCTGTATCTGAGTTCTTTAGTGTAGAATTGGTTGAAGGATATGAACAGCAATTGCAGAAAAATCGCTTAGACTTGCTAGACCAACGTCAAGCTTTGAGTGTTGCCGACTATGAACGAATCTTCTTTGAAGAAGCAAACTTAGATGAGTCTGGTTCTGCAACTTTGTCAGGCTATGAAGGGCAGGATTATGCTCTGGTTGAGATTGTAAACCACCAACGTCGTTACAGCAAGGTTGAAAAATAATGAAAAAAAATTGGAATGGATTTGCTAAAAAATCAATTCAAGAGCGCCTAGAACTAGTTAAGTCTCAGGTGCTTACTTCTAGGGAAGCCCAAGAAAGTCTTGCGCAAAATGAAAATCTCAGTCTAGCAGTTGCGGACCAACTGAGTGAAAATGTGGTGGGAACCTTCTCGCTTCCATACTCAGTAGTTCCAGAAGTATTGGTAAATGGTCAAGAGTACACAGTTCCTTATGTGACAGAAGAGCCATCTGTTGTTGCTGCAGCTAGTTTTGCTAGTAAGATTATCAAACGTGCGGGTGGTTTTACTGCTCAGGTTCATCAACGCCAAATGATTGGTCAGGTAGCTCTTTATCAGGTTCCAGATAGGGATAAAGCATGTCAGGCTATTTTGAGTCAGAAAGCAGATCTACTCGAACAAGCAAACCAAGCCTATCCATCTATTGTCAAACGTGGTGGTGGAGCGAGAGAGCTAACAGTTGAGAAAATTTCTGGTGAGGTTTTAGTGGTTTATCTCCATGTGGATACTCAGGAAGCCATGGGAGCTAATATGCTCAATACCATGCTTGAAGCTTTAAAACCAAGTCTAGAGGCTCTAAGTCAAGGGCAAAGTTTAATGGGCATTTTATCCAACTATGCAACAGATTCTTTAGTAACTGCAACTTGTCAGATTGCCTTTCGTTATTTGAGTCGCCAGAAGGATGAAGCGCGTGAGTTGGCAGAAAAAATGGTTTTAGCTAGTCAGTTTGCCCAGGCTGATCCTTATCGAGCAACTACCCACAATAAGGGAATTTTTAATGGAATCGATGCTCTCTTGATTGCTACTGGAAATGATTGGCGTGCCATTGAAGCGGGAGCGCATGCCTATGCGAGTCATGATGGTTCCTATCGAGGTCTTAGTCGTTGGACGATGGATTTGGAAACAGAAGAACTGATTGGAGAAATGACTCTGCCGATGCCAGTTGCTACCAAGGGTGGATCAATTGGTCTCAATCCTCGAGTCGTTCTCAGCCATGACTTGTTAGGCCATCCATCTGCCAAAGAATTGGCCCAAATTATTGTTTCGATTGGTCTCGCTCAAAACTTTGCAGCACTTAAGGCTCTGGTCAGCACAGGGATCCAGCATGGACACATGAAACTTCAAGCAAAATCTCTAGCGCTTTTAGCAGGTGCGACTGAGGCAGAAGTACCTAAACTAGTGGAAAGCTTGATTGCTGAAAAAACTTTTAATCTAGAAAAAGCCCAAACACTCTTGAAAAAATTTAGGTCATAAGAAAAAACTCAGACTGATTCAGTCTGAGTCTTTTTGTTTAAATACTTTTTCCTGGTAGGAGGGAAACTGGTAAGAAATAACCGGTTGTGGCAACTTCTTTTCCTTCGATTTTTTGAAGTAGTAAATCAACTGTCAGGCGAGCAATTTCTTCCAAGGGTTGTTTAATGGTAGTAAGGTGAGGATAGAAATTCTCGATAAAATAAGTTCCATCATAGCCAATAACCTTGAGTTCTTCTGGAACAGAGATACCAAGCTCCTGGGCAATCTTCATAACCAAGATGGCTGTTAAATCGTCTGATGCGAAAATAGCATCTGGTTTTTGCTTAGTCAAGATATTTTTGATTTCCATTTCTTTTCGAAGGGGTGAAAAGTCACTGGAAACATTGATAATGGGAGCCTTGGGTAAGATTGAAGCAAAACCAGCATGACGAAGTCCAGTTGGAGAATTGGAGTTGTCATTACCCGTAATCATGATGATAGTCTTGGCTCCAGTTTTAGCCAAGGTCTGAGCGGCTAGGACTCCGCCAGCATAGTTATCAGAAGAAACGACAGGAATATCTGGTGACAAGTTTCGGTCAAAGGAGATGATAGGAGCCGTCACGCGATTGTAGTCTTCAATCCCTAAGTTATGGCTACCAGAGATAATACCGTCCACTTGGTTGGCTTCTAGCATTTCAAGATATTCACGTTCTTTTTCCGAATCGTGCTCACTGTTACAGATGATTGTCTTATAGCCTTTTTTGAATAGTTCGTGCTCTAATTTATCAATTAACTCTGCGTAGAAAACATGGCTAATTTTAGGGAAAATTAGCCCAATTAACTTGGCGGATTTACCTTGAAGACTGCGAGCCAGATTGTTAGGCTTATAGCCTAGCTCACGCATAGCATCTTTAACCTTTTGAATAGTTTTTTCTGACAGGTAGCCTTTTTTATTGATAACACGTGAGACAGTAGTTGGGCTGACGCCTGCTAGTTCTGCGACATCAGTTAGTTTTGCGACCATATTCTAATTCGTAGTATGTTCCAGTTGGGTTTCCAGATTTAATGAGGATTCCATTTTGATCCGCATGCGGGAATACACGACCAGAAAATACTTTTTCTCCTTTATTGATAAAGATTTCAAAGACTGAGTTGTCGATGAAGATATTGACAGTAGTTGCTTGATTAGTAACTGAGCAAGAGCGAGTAGTTCCAAATTCTTGAGCATATTGTTCTCCAGCTTGACTGCGGTCAACAGTAACTTGACCATTGATAAGGTCAAAGCTGATAGAGAGTCCTTTGCCATCTTTATCAGCAAGAAGAACGATTTCATTTTGACTATCAGCTTCTAAGTTAAGCTCGATCTCGTAGGTGTTTTTGGTTTCAGAACGATTTGAAAATTCCTCTTTTGAAGCACGAAGATCCTTGATAGCTGCTACAGGATACTGATATAATTTGCCGTCTTTAATGGTAAGTTCTTTTACCAATGAGAAAGTTCCTTGGTAATCAAAACGATCAGATGGATAAGACACATCTGGTAAACCAAGCCAACTAACAGCAAGGGCACGTCCATCAGGGGCATTGAAGGCTTGAGTGGCATAAGCTTCAAAACCATAATCGAGGTTGTGTAGTTCAGACACATCTACCATACGAGCATTTTCTGGATCAAAGGAAGTGCCGATTTTATACATGTTTGGATAGATATTGTCGTATTCAAGAACCTTTTTATCCAAACCTTGTGGGCAGTAAAGAAGGACAGGTTGTTCTCCGACAAAGACTAGATTTGGGCACTCCATCATATAGGCAGTGCGGTCATTGTTGAAGTCAAGATCTCCGACTTCTTGCCAGTTTGTATAATCATTTTCGATAGCCTTATAGAGACGGACAAATCCTTTTTTGTCCATATCTTGACCACCAACGATAGCGTAGTATTGCCCTTTAAAGTTAAAAATCTGTGGATCGCGGAAGTGGTCAGTAGCATCAGCAGGCTGATCAATCAAGATTTTATCAATCTTTTTAATATTTCCATCCTTATCCATCAAGGCACCGATCTGATAAGGGTGGCGTACCCAATTCTCATCACGAACATTTCCGGTATAAAAAAGGAATAATTGATCACCAAACTGCATAGCAGAACCAGAGTAAGCACCGTGGCTATCAAGTGGAGTATCAGGTAAGATTTTTACACCTGTTTCAGTAAAGTGCACCAAATCGTCGCTTTCAAGTTGAACCCAAGATTTTAACCCATGAGCTGCACCAAAGGGGAAGTTTTGGTAAAAGACAATCCACTTACCATCAAAATAAGAAAAGCCGTTTGGGTCGTTGAGGAGACCTTCCTTTGGCTCAATGTGATAGCTGACACGCCATGGGGATTGTGCCATCTTTTCTTGGATTTCTTTTCTTTCTTCTTGTGTCCAATCTTCATAACGTCTGTAACGACGTTCAGTAGTCCATTCCATTTCTATTTCCTCCATAAATTCTACTATCTTAATAGTAAACGTTTCCTTATAAAAAAGCAAGTCTTTCACACTAAATTAAAGAAAAAAATGTCAAACGATTGACAGAAAATTAGGAACCTATTTTTATGAAAATTAATGAAAATATGAAAGCTTTTGAAACTTTCAAAGTAAAAACCTTAAATTCAGAGGATTTTTACTGCTATGTTAATGAAAAAATAGCAAAAACAATCAAAAAATAAAAATTAGCAAAATTTTTTCTGCAAAACGCTTGACATATTTTTTAAACGTGATAGAATAATATTCGTAGGGCGGATAAAATCGCTTTCAAACAAGAAAAAATTTTATAAGGAGATTTTTGCAAATGACGAATACAGAAATTGCAAAAAAAGTCATCGAAGCCTTGGGCGGACGTGAGAACGTTAATAGTGTAGCTCACTGTGCGACTCGTCTTCGCGTTATGGTTAAAGATGAAGCGAAAATTAACAAAGATGCTATCGAGAGCTTGGAAAAAGTTCAAGGTGCTTTCTTTAACTCAGGTCAATACCAAATCATCTTTGGTACAGGTACAGTAAACAAGATGTACGATGAAGTCGTAGCTCTTGGCTTGCCAACATCATCTAAGGATGAGATGAAGGCAGAAGCTGCTAAACAAGGAAATTGGTTCCAACGTGCCATCCGTACTTTCGGTGATGTTTTCGTACCAATCATTCCAGTTATCGTAGCAACTGGTCTCTTCATGGGGGTTCGTGGACTCTTGACTGCTCTTGGAATGACACTTCCAGAAGATGTTACAACTTACACTCAAATCTTGACTGACACAGCCTTCATTATCTTGCCAGGTTTGGTTGTTTGGTCAACCTTCCGTGTATTTGGTGGTAACCCAGCTGTTGGTATCGTTCTTGGTATGATGCTCGTTTCAGGTTCACTTCCAAATGCCTGGGCTGTTGCTTCTGGTGGTGAAGTAACTGCTATGAACTTCTTCGGATTTATCCCAGTTGTTGGTTTGCAAGGTTCAGTTCTTCCAGCCTTCATCATCGGGGTTGTCGGAGCTAAGTTTGAAAAAGCTGTTCGTAAGGTTGTTCCAGATGTTCTTGACCTCTTGGTAACACCATTCGTAACACTCCTCGTAATGTCAATTCTTGGTTTGTTTGTTATCGGACCAGTCTTCCACGTTGTTGAAAACTATATCCTTCTTGGAACAAAAGCTATCCTTAACTTGCCATTTGGTCTTGGTGGTTTCTTGATTGGTGGAGTTCACCAAGTTATCGTCGTATCAGGTGTTCACCACATCTTCAACTTGCTTGAAGTTCAATTGCTTGCTGCTGACCATGTTAACCCATTCAACGCTATCATCACAGCTGCCATGACTGCTCAAGGTGCTGCAACAGTAGCCGTTGGTGTGAAAACTAAAAATCCTAAACTTAAAACACTTGCTTTCCCAGCTGCTCTTTCTGCCTTCCTAGGTATTACTGAGCCTGCTATCTTCGGGGTTAACTTGCGTTTCCGTAAACCATTCTTCCTTTCATTGATTGCTGGTGCAGTCGGTGGTGGACTTGCTTCAATCCTTGGTCTTGCCGGTACTGGTAATGGTATCACAATCATCCCTGGTACAATGCTTTACATTGGTAACGGACAACTTCCACAATACCTTCTTATGGTAGCTGTATCATTCGCTCTTGGTTTTGCTCTTACTTACATGTTTGGTTATGAAGATGAAGCAGAAGTGGCTTCAGAAGCTACAACTGAACGTTTGGCTGACGAAGCAGTAACTGGTACTGTTATTGCACCTAGCGAAGGTGTCATCCAAACACCAATCGTTGGTGACGTAGTTGCTCTTTCAGACGTTAATGACCCAGTCTTCTCAAGTGGAGCTATGGGACAAGGTATCGCTGTAAAACCTAGTCAAGATGTTGTTTATGCACCAGCTGATGCTGAAGTGACAATCGTCTTCCCAACAGGACATGCTTATGGTTTGAAAACTGCAAACGGAGCTGAAATCTTGATCCACGTGGGTATCGACACTGTTTCAATGAACGGTGAAGGATTCGACCATAAAGTTGCTCAAGGTGACAAGGTTAAAGCTGGAGATGTTCTTGGAACATTTGATTCAGCTAAGATTGCTGCTGCAGGCCTTGATAATACAACAATGGTTATCGTGACAAACACTGCAGACTTTGCTTCAGTAAATCCAGTTGCTTCTGGATCAGTTGCTAAGGGGGATGCAATCATCGAAGTTAAAGCTTAATACTCTTCGAAAATCAAATTCAAACTGCGTCATACTCGCTTTGCCGTACTCAAGTACTGTCCGCAGCTCGATTCCTAGTTTGTTCTTTGATTTTCATTGAGTACACTACTTTCGATTTAATAAATCAATAAAACGAACAAATGTTATGTTTGTTCGTTTTTGATTGAATGGTAAAATTTACAGAGGAAAAACTAAAATATAGAGCAACTTTCCTTCTGGAATTATGCTATAATAAAGAAAATAAAAACTAGAGGTTTATCATGACAAAATTATATGGAAGCTTGGAAGCGGGCGGTACAAAATTTGTCTGTGCTGTCGGTGATGAAAACTTTAATATTGTAGAAAAAACACAATTCCCAACAACAACTCCTATCGAGACAATCGATAAAACTATCGAGTTCTTTTCAAAATTTGATAATCTTGCAGGACTTGCGATTGGATCATTTGGTCCAATTGATATCGACAAAAACTCAAAAACTTATGGTTTTATTACAACTACACCGAAACCTCACTGGGCAAATGTTGATTTGCTTGGTGCTCTGCGTCGCGCTCTAAACGTGCCAATGTACTTCACAACAGACGTAAACAGTTCTGCCTACGGTGAGGTAGTTGCTCGTAATAATGCTGGTGGCCGTATCGAAAACTTGGTTTACTATACAATCGGTACAGGTATTGGTGCAGGCGTTATCCAACGTGGCGAGTTTATTGGCGGTGTTGGTCACCCTGAGATGGGTCATTATTATGTGGCTAGACACCCAATGGATATTGAAAAAGAATTCAACGGTGTTTGTCCATTCCACAAGGGCTGTCTGGAAGGCTATGCAGCTGGTCCAAGTTTGGAAGCTCGTACAGGTGTTCGTGGGGAAAACATTGAACTCAACAACCCTGTTTGGGATGTTCAAGCCTACTATATCGCTCAAGCCGCTGTAAACGCAACTGTAACTTTCCGTCCAGATATCATCGTCTTTGGTGGTGGGGTTATGGCTCAACAACATATGCTTGACCGAGTGCGTGAGAAATTTACATCTCTTCTCAATGGTTACCTACCAGTTCCAGATGTACGTGACTATATCGTAACACCAGCTGTTGCAGGTAATGGTTCGGCTACACTTGGAAACTTCGTTCTTGCTAAGAGCGTTGCAAAATAAACATGAAAAATGAGGACGGGAATTATCCCGGCCTCATTTTTTAGTCTTTTTCTATCTTTGTTTCCTGATGGAAAATATTTTGCCAAGTTTCGTGACGGCGCCAGATGCTTGTGTGGATGGTATCACCAATCTGATAGCGAATGAGTTTTGTCTTCTGACTAATGGACGTCAAGTGAAGTTCCTTGATAGCAGATGTCAGTTCTTTTTCGGACTTATAGGCATCCTTGTCCAGTTCTTGTCCGTCCTGGCGGATATAAATGAAGTCTTCTGCAAGTAGCTCTTCTAGTTGATTTCCTTGGTCAATCAATTGCTCTCTCATGAGCAATTTTTTATAGACATTATCTAGGATTTCATCCTCAGGGATTGGTGCTGGTTCGATATGAATGTCTGTATCAAAGACACCAAAGCGTTCTGATAACATGGATTCAACCTGATCCGCAATTTCGTGACTTTCAAAAACAGAGAGATCTGGGTTCATCTCGAGAGTAATGTCCAGATAGATATTACTTCCGTAAGTACGACCGCGTTGTGATTTGACCTTGCTAATCTTAGGAATTTCCATGATAGCCTTTTGATAATCTTCCAACAAATGTTCATCAAAACCATCTGAAAGACTGAAAGACGACTCGATAAAGATATCATAGGCAGTCTTGAGGATAAAGAAGGTAATGACGATGGCAACCAATTTATCCACGAGAGGGAAGTTAAAACTGCTGGCTAGGATAGCGATAGTGGTTCCGAGTGAAGTGACTGCATCTGATAGATTGTCCTTGGCAGCCGCTTTAAGCGCTTTAGATTTGGACTGCTTGCTGAGGTGGGTGTTGTAGAGATAAACAGCAAACATAATCACAGCAGAGATCACTCCTAGAATCGCTCCCAGTGGGTCAATCACTGTTTCTTCGCGACTAATAATCTTTTGAATCGTATCTCGCAAGACATCAAAACCAACATAGAACATGATGATTGAAGTGATGAGGCTTGCTAAGTCCTCGATTTTCCAGTGACCGAAACGATGGTCTCTATCTGCTGGTTGGCGGGCCAAACGAATCCCAATGAGGAGGGCAACATTTCCGATGATATCAGAAACGTTGTTGAAACCATCTGCCACCAAACTGGACGAGTGAAGGAGGTGGCCTGCTGCTAACTTAGCTGCTGACAAGAAAAGGTAGGTCAAGATGCTTATAATAGCACCTCGTTCAGCTAATTTCAAGTTTGAAACTGATTGATTCATCTGACTCTCTTCCTAGAATTTTTGTATTCTATCATTATACTGGTTTTGTAAGGAAAATTCAAATGGAGCGCGAATAATCCTACCCCAGCACTTGAAAACTTTTGAAATTCTGATATAATAGAACTACTCAAGGGAGTAGCTGGCGGGAAACCGCGATAGTGTCGTCATTACGAATTATTTCCGGCACTATATTAAACAGCGAGACTTGTTTTTTTAAAAAACAGGTCTCTTTTTTTGTAAAAAGAGGCCAAAAAGGAGGAGACTGTTTTGTCAAAAGAACAAAATAAAGACTTGTTTTACACACAGACCTCAGAAGAAGTCCTAAAGAACTTGGACTCATCCGTTGAAGGTTTGTCAACTGCCCAGGCTCAAGAACGCTTAGTGACTTATGGTCGCAATGAGTTGGAAGAGGGCGAAAAACGGAGCCTACTAGCTAAATTCCTTGATCAATTTAAGGATTTGATGATTATCATCTTGCTTGCGGCAGCGGCACTTTCTGTGATTACAGAAGGAATGGACGGTCTAACGGATGCCATTATCATCTTGGCCGTTGTTGTCTTGAATGCTGCCTTTGGTGTTTACCAGGAAGGGCAAGCAGAAGCAGCCATTGAAGCGTTGAAAAATATGTCTAGCCCGATGGCCCGTGTTCGTCGGGATGGTCATGTCATTGAGATTGACTCAAAAGAATTGGTGCCTGGGGATATCGTCTTACTAGAGGCGGGGGATGTCGTGCCTGCTGATATGCGCTTATTTGAAGCAGCATCCCTAAAAATCGAAGAAGCAGCTCTTACAGGGGAATCTGTCCCAGTAGAAAAAGATGTGACAGGACTTGTCGAAGCTGATGCAGGTATTGGAGACCGCGTTAATATGGGTTACCAAAACTCAAACGTAACTTACGGTCGTGGTATTGGTGTCGTGACCAACACTGGTATGTATACAGAAGTTGGTAAGATTGCGGACATGTTGGCCAATGCCGATGAGACAGAAACACCATTGAAGCAAAGCTTGGAACAATTATCTAAGGCCTTGACTTACTTAATTATTGTGATTGCAGTGATTACCTTCTTGGTTGGTGTCTTTGTTCGTGGAGAACATCCATTAGAGGGCTTGATGGTGGCGGTTGCTCTTGCAGTAGCGGCTATTCCAGAAGGGCTTCCTGCCATTGTAACCATCGTTCTATCTTTGGGAACAACAACCCTTGCCAAACGTAATTCGATTGTTCGTAAATTACCAGCGGTTGAAACGCTTGGTTCAACAGAAATCATTGCATCTGATAAAACAGGTACTTTGACCATGAACCAAATGACAGTTGAAAAAGTTTATACCAACGGTCAATTGCAAAGCTCGGTATCTGAAATTGCTACTAACAACAATACGCTACGTATCATGAACTTTGCCAATGACACCAAGGTAGACCCATCTGGCAAATTGATCGGTGATCCAACGGAGACTGCTCTTGTACAGTTTGGTTTGGACCACGACTTTGATGTTCGTGAAGTCTTGAAGTATGAACCACGTGTGGCTGAATTGCCATTTGACTCAGACCGTAAGCTTATGTCGACTATCCATAAGGAAGCAGACGGTTCTTACTTTATCGCTGTCAAGGGTGCTCCTGACCAATTGCTCAAGCGTGTGACTCGTATTGAAGTCAATGGGGAAGTTCGCCCAATCACAGAAGAAGATAAAAATGCCATCCTTGCAACCAACAAAGACTTGGCTAAACAAGCCCTTCGTGTCTTGATGATGGCTTACAAGACAAGTAACGAAATTCCAACCTTGGAATCTGAAATTGTTGAATCTGACCTTATTTTCTCTGGTTTGGTCGGCATGATTGACCCTGAGCGTCCAGAAGCTGCAGAAGCTGTACGTGTCGCTAAAGAAGCAGGTATCCGTCCGATTATGATCACTGGTGACCACCAAGATACAGCGGAAGCTATCGCTAAACGTCTCGGTATCATCGATCCAAATGATACAGAAGACCATGTCTTCACGGGTGCTGAGTTGAATGAACTCACGGATGAAGAATTCCAAAAAGTCTTCAAGAAATACTCTGTTTATGCTCGTGTATCACCTGAGCACAAGGTTCGTATCGTGAAAGCATGGCAAAACGAAGGTAAGGTTGTTGCCATGACAGGTGACGGGGTCAACGATGCGCCTTCACTTAAGACAGCTGACATCGGTATCGGTATGGGGATTACAGGTACAGAAGTTTCTAAAGGAGCATCTGATATGGTCCTTGCTGATGATAACTTTGCAACCATTATCGTAGCGGTAGAAGAAGGACGTAAGGTCTTCTCAAATATCCAAAAATCAATCCAATACCTCTTGTCTGCCAATATGGCTGAAGTTTTCACCATTTTCTTTGCAACCCTCTTTGGTTGGGATGTGCTTCAACCAGTGCATTTGCTATGGATTAACCTGGTAACAGATACACTACCAGCCATCGCTCTTGGGGTAGAACCAGCTGAGCCAGGCGTCATGACTCACAAACCTCGTGGGCGTAAGTCTAACTTCTTTGATGGTGGTGTCTTCGGAGCAATCATTTATCAAGGGATCTTCCAAACCATGCTGGTTTTAGGTGTTTATGGTTGGGCTCTTCTCTTCCCAGAGCACCAAAGTCATACTGAAATCCATGCGGATGCCCTTACCATGGCTTTTGCAACTCTCGGTTTGATCCAATTGCTCCATGCCTTTAACGTTAAGTCGGTTTACCAATCAATCTTTAAAGTGGGACTCTTTACGAACAAGACCTTTAACTGGTCTATCCCAGTTGCCTTTGTCCTCTTTGTGGTGACAATTTTGGTTCCTGGATTTAATAATCTCTTCCACGTGTCACATTTGAGTTTGACTCAATGGATGGTGGTCGCTGTAGGAGCGCTTATGATTGTAGTTCTTGTTGAGATTGTCAAAGCAATCCAACGAGCACTTGGAAAAGATAAAAACGCTATTTAAGCATTATGAAAAGTCATCTTCGGATGGCTTTTTGTTTGTATATAAAGGTAAACTGACAAAGATTTTGTGCTATAATCAAGTAGACTGATATCGTATGGAGGAAAGAATCTTGGAAAAGAAAATTGTAAAAGATATCTTGTTTTTGTCACAGGTATCCCAGCCTGCTAGTCAGGAAGATTTATCCCTAGCAAAGGATTTGCAGGATACCCTATTGGCTAACCGAGAAAGCTGTGTTGGACTAGCGGCCAATATGATTGGGGTACAAAAACGTGTCATTATTTTTAATATCGGAATGATTCCCATGGTTATGTTTAATCCAGTTCTCCAATCTTTTGAAGGCTCATACGAAACAGAGGAAGGTTGTTTGTCTTTGACAGGTGTCAGACCTACAACTCGGTATGAGAAGATTACAGTAAGCTACAGAGACATCCATTGGCAAGAGCAGACCATTGCCCTGACAGGTTTTCCGGCTCAGATTTGTCAGCATGAATTGGATCATTTGGAAGGGATTATCATATAGTCCTTGTTTTCTAGATGAGAGTTAATCCTCTAAAGGTCAAGTTGTCAAGGATAACTATCTCAAAATCTTCAAACTAAGTAAAGCCTCGTTTTTCTTGCACTCTTGTTTGAAATTTGTGATAATAAATGAAAGAATAATAAATGGAGGACAGTCAAATGGGATTTTATCTGATGATTGGTTCGATGTTGCTTGGTCTTTTCGCTTTGAAGATAGGATTTTCTCACCTAAAGGAGAAAAAGGTTACTCTGTCATCTATCTTGACAAGCTGCCTTGGGACAGCACTAGTTCTCTTTGCAATCTGGTTAGGATTGCCAAAATAAGGAAAGAAGCCTCGGTAGTCACCGAGGTTTTTAGGTGCAAATCCTTGGTAGTCCTAAAAAAATATGCTACACTAACACTATGAAAATTCTAATCCCAACTGCAAAAGAAATGAATACCGAAATCCCTATTTTAGAGGCTAAACCATTGCGTCCTGAAAGTCAGGCTGTATTGGATGCATTAGCGACATATTCTGCCCAAGAGCTGGAGAGTTTTTACAAAATATCTGCCGAAAAAGCGCAAGAGGAGTATGACCATATCCAGGCCTTGAAAAATGAAACTGCGACAAACTATCCAGCCTTGCACCTCTTTGATGGACTCATGTATCGCAACATCAAACGGGACGATCTCACCAAGGAGGAGCAAACCTATCTGGAGAAACACCTCATGATAACGTCAGCTCTCTATGGTGTGATCCCAGCCTTTGCGCCGATTGCACCTCACAGACTGGACTTTTTGATGAAACTTAAAGTTGCTGGGAAAAGCCTAAAAAATCACTGGCAGGCAGCCTATGAAGAGTCGATGAAGGGTGAAGAACTAATCTTTTCACTCTTGTCTTCTGAGTTTGAAACTGTCTTTCCTAAAGAAATCCGTGAGAAAATGGTGACCTTCAAGTTCATGGAAGATAGAGATGGAAAACTTAAAATCCACTCAACCATTTCTAAAAAAGCTAGAGGGGCTTTCTTAACAGCCTTGATGGAAGGTCAGGTAACTTCAGTTGAAGATATTAAAAAGCTTAGCTTTGCGGGTTTCACTTATCGAGAAGACTTATCTAGTGATAAGGAATTGGCTTTTGTGAAATAGATAGAAAATAGAGAGAGTGGGACAGAAATCGGTAATTCGTTAGAATTCGATTTCGTCGTCCCACCTCCGCACAGTTGAGTAGGGATGTAAAAGCTGATGAAATCAGCGTAGTTAGAGCCCACTCAACCACTGCGTCTTGCTCGACAATCCAAAGGCAATTGAGAGGCTAGGACTTTTGTCCCAGCCTCTTTTTGTGATTTGGTGCTCCTATTTTTAGTTTAGAATGGTAGGAATTTTCTCACAATTTTGGTATAATAGGACTATTAGAAAATTTCAAGGAGACAAACATGTCAGTTAAGATTGCTTTACTTGGATTTGGTACAGTAGCCAGTGGTGTGCCATTCTTGCTAAAGGAAAATAGAGAAAAAATTGTTCAAGCAGCCCAGTCAGAAATTGAAGTAGCTAAAGTTTTGGTCAAAGACGATCAAGAGAAAGCCCGCTTGCTTGAAGCAGGAAATGATTTTAATTTTGTAACAAATATCGATGAAATTTTGTCAGACAAAGACATCACGATTGTTGTTGAGTTGATGGGGCGTATCGAACCTGCTAAAACCTTTATCACTCGTGCTTTAGAAGCAGGGAAACACGTCGTGACAGCTAACAAAGATCTTTTGGCAGTCCATGGTGCAGAATTGCTTGAGGTAGCCAAAGCTCACAATGTTGCCCTATACTACGAAGCAGCTGTTGCAGGAGGAATCCCAATCCTTCGTACCTTGGTCAACTCACTAGCATCAGACAAAATCACACGTGTTCTTGGTGTTGTAAACGGAACATCTAACTTTATGATGACCAAAATGGTAACAGAAGGTTGGTCTTACGCTGATGCCCTTGCCGAAGCCCAACGACTTGGCTTTGCTGAGAGCGACCCAACCAATGATGTTGACGGTATTGATGCAGCCTACAAGATGGTCATCCTCAGCCAATTTGCATTTGGAATGAATGTTAAGTTTGAAGATGTAGGCCACCAAGGAATTCGCAACATTACTCCAGAAGATGTAGCAGTAGCTCAAGAACTTGGTTATGTTGTGAAACTAGTTGGTTCTATCGAAGAAACAGCTTCTGGAATTGCTGCTGAGGTTACACCAACCTTCCTTCCTAAAGCACATCCACTTGCAAGTGTTAACGGTGTTATGAATGCTGTCTTTGTGGAGTCTATCGGTATTGGTGAATCTATGTATTATGGACCGGGTGCAGGTCAAAAACCAACTGCAACAAGTGTTGTGGCTGATATTGCCCGCATCGTTCGTCGTTTGAATGATGGAACAATTGGAAAAGCCTTTAATGAATATAGTCGTCCAGTAGTCTTGGCTAAGCCAGAAGATGTCAAAGCTAACTATTATTTCTCAATCTTGGCTCCAGACTCAAAAGGGCAAGTCTTGAAATTGGCTGAGCTCTTTAACGCAGAAGATATTTCCTTCAAGCAAATCCTTCAAGATGGTAAGCAAGAAGGCAAGGCTCGTGTTGTCATCATCACTCATAAAATCAACAAGGCCCAGCTTGAAAATATTACAGCAGCTTTGAAGGCGGTAGCCGAGTTTGAACTTCTCAACACCTTCAAGGTTTTAGGAGACTAAGATGAAGATTATTGTACCTGCTACAAGTGCCAATGTGGGTCCTGGTTTTGACTCGGTTGGAGTAGCTGTAACTAAGTACCTAGAAATTCAGGTTTGTGAGGAACGTGAAGAATGGATGATTGAGCACCAATTAGGCAAATGGATTCCACGTGATGAACGTAATCTTTTGCTGAAGATTGCTCTACAAATTGTTCCAGACCTCCAACCTAGACGTCTGAAGATGGTCAGCGATATTCCGCTTGCGCGTGGACTAGGTTCATCGAGCTCGGTCATCGTTGCTGGGATTGAACTAGCAAATCAATTAGGGAACCTAAAATTAACGGATCACGATAAGTTGCAATTGGCGACTAAGATTGAAGGGCATCCTGATAATGTTGCGCCTGCTATCTATGGAAACCTCGTCATTGCTAGTTCGGTAGAAGGTCAGGTTTCTGCTGTTGTGGCGCCTTTCCCAGAGTGTGCTTTCCTAGCTTATATTCCAAACTATGAATTGCGAACTCGAGATAGTCGTGGTGTCTTGCCTAAGAAATTATCATACAAGGAAGCTGTTGCAGCAAGTTCTATCGCCAATGTGGCTATTGCAGCTCTACTGACAGGAGATATGGTCAAAGCTGGCCAAGCTATCGAGAGTGACCTTTTCCACGAGCGTTATCGTCAAGATTTGGTGCGAGAATTTGCGACCATAAAAAAAGTTGCTAAGAGAAATGGTGCTTATGCGACCTACCTCTCTGGTGCTGGGCCTACTGTTATGGTTCTAGCTGAGCATGATAAGATGCCTAAAATTAAGGCAGAGCTTGAAAAACAACCGTTCAAAGGCAAGCTTCATGATTTGCAAGTAGATACACAAGGCGTTCGCGTCGAAGAAAAATAAACAGAACAATAGGATGGGGAAACTCTCTATTAGAGGGCTTCCTGTCCTTTTTTTGAAAATGAAACGTGGGAACTGATACTCAATGAAAATCAAAGAGCAAACTAGGAAGCGAGCTGCAGGTTGCTCAAAGCACCGCTTTGAGGTTGTAGATAAGACTGACGATATCAGTTACATATATCTACGGCGAGGCGAAGCTGACGTGGTTTGAAGAGATTTTCGAAGAGTATGAAATGTTTCCCGTGTTTATCGACCGATAGACGGTCAAGGAGGATTTGAAATGGCAGAAATATATCTAGCAGGTGGTTGTTTTTGGGGCTTAGAGGAATTCTTTTCCCGTATTTCTGGAGTGTTGCAAACAAGTGTTGGTTATGCCAATGGTCAGGTAGAAACCACCAATTATCAACTGATCAAAGAAACAGATCACGCAGAGACTGTTCAAGTTATTTATGATGAAAAGGCAGTCTCGCTTCGTGAGATTTTACTCTATTATTTCCGAGTTATCGATCCACTATCTGTCAACCAACAAGGAAATGACCGTGGTCGTCAATACCGCACAGGGATTTATTATCAAGATGAAGAGGATTTACCGACTATCAATACAGTAGTTCGTGAACAAGAACTACTCATCGGTCGTAAAATTGCAGTGGAAGTGGAGGAGCTTCGCCACTATATCTTAGCTGAAGACTATCACCAAGACTACCTCAAGAAAAATCCTGGTGGCTATTGCCATATCGATGTGAGAGATGCAGAGAAACCACTGATAGACGCTGCTAACTATGAAAAGCCTAGTCAGGCAATTTTACGAGAAAGTTTGTCAGAAGAGTCCTACCGAGTTACGCAAGAAGCTGCGACGGAAGCTACTTTTAGCAATGCTTATGACCAAACTTTTGAGGAAGGAATTTATGTTGATATCACGACTGGTGAGCCCCTCTTCTTTGCCAAGGATAAGTTTGCTTCAGGCTGTGGTTGGCCAAGTTTTAGCCGACCAATCTCTAAAGAGCTTATCCATTACTATCAAGACTTGAGTCACGGGATGGAGCGAATTGAAGTTCGTTCACGTTCGGGTAATGCTCACTTGGGACATGTCTTTACAGATGGACCTCAGGAACTAGGTGGTCTCCGTTACTGTATCAATTCTGCATCCTTACGTTTTATCGCTAAGGATGAAATGGAGGAAGCTGGCTATGGCTATCTACTTCCATATTTGAACAAATAAAAAAGATGGTGGGTTTTCCACCTTCTTCATTTTGGAAATAGAAGGGACACATGAAACAATTACTTTCTTACTTTAAACCCTACCTCAAGGAGTCTTTTCTAGCACCTTTGTTTAAATTGCTAGAAGCTGTTTTTGAGCTCTTAGTACCCATGGTGATAGCTGGGATTGTCGACCAATCTATCCCTCAAAAAGATCAAGGGCATCTGTGGCTGCAAATGGGTCTCCTCTTTGTGTTTGCAGTTATCGGCGTTTTGGTAGCCTTAGTTGCTCAATTTTACTCAGCCAAGGCAGCAGTAGGATTTACTAAGGAGTTGACCAATGACCTCTATCGTCATATTCTTTCCTTGCCCAAGGATAGTAGAGACCGTTTAACGACCTCGAGTTTGGTGACGCGTTTGACTTCAGATACCTATCAGATTCAGACAGGGATCAATCAATTTTTACGTCTATTTTTAAGGGCTCCTATTATTGTTTTTGGTGCCATTTTTATGGCTTATCGTCTCTCGCCTGAATTGACCTTCTGGTTTTTGGTCATGGTTGCCATTTTGTCCTTTGTCATTGTCGTATTATCACGCTTGGTCAATCCTCTCTATAGTATTTTGAGAAAGAAAACAGACCAGCTGGTTCAGGAAACACGCCAACAGATACAAGGGATGCGTGTGATTCGTGCCTTTGGCCAAGAAAGACGAGAAATCGAGAACTTCCAAGTACTTAATCAAGTCTATACGGCTATCCAAATGAAAACAGGCTACTGGTCCAGTCTCTTGACCCCCTTGACCTATTTGATCGTCAACGGAACCTTGTTAGTGATTATCTGGAATGGCTATATTTCTATCCAGGGAGGCTGGCTCAGTCAAGGTGCCTTGATTGCCTTAATCAACTATCTCCTGCAAATCTTGGTCGAATTGATCAAGCTAGCCATGCTCATTAATTCACTCAACCAGTCTTATATATCAGCTAAGCGTATTGAGGAAGTCTTCGCAGAAAAGCCTGAAGATATACTGGCAGAAATTGCTCAAAAAGAAACTTCCTCGAACCAGTCCTTACGAGTTGAACACTTGAGCTTTACCTACCCAGATGCTGCTCAACCATCCTTGCGAAATCTTTCTTTTGATATGGAACGGGGGGAGATTCTTGGAATCATCGGGGGGACTGGTTCTGGTAAGTCAAGTTTGGTACAGGTCCTACTTGGCCTTTATACGGCAGATAAGGGAAGTATTTCCCTTTATCGAGATGGACGTAGTCCTCGCAATCTTTCTGAATGGCGTTCCTGGATAGCCTATGTTCCTCAAAAGGTTGAACTCTTTAAGGGAACCATTCGTTCTAACTTGAGTCTGGGTATGGAAGACCCTGTCTCTGACCAAGAACTCTGGCAGGCTTTAGAAATTGCCCAGGCCAAGGATTTTGTCAGTGAAAAGGAAGGACAGCTTGATGCAGAGGTCCAAGCAGGCGGTCGTAATTTCTCAGGTGGGCAAAAACAACGCTTGTCTATTGCTCGAGCAGTTTTACGTCAAACTCCTTTTCTCATCCTCGATGATGCGACTTCTGCCCTTGATACCATTACCGAGTCTAATCTTCTGAAGGCTGTTCAAGATAACCTGCCAAATACCAGCTTGATCTTGATTTCCCAACGAACTTCAACCTTGAAGATTGCTGATCAAATTCTCCTTTTAGAGAAAGGGGAGCAATTAGCACTTGGAAATCATGAGGAATTGATGGAGACTAGCCAAGTCTATCGTGAAATCAATGCATCCCAACATGGAAAGGAGGACTAGAATGAAAGGCAAACATGCAAGTCAAACCCTTAAACGATTAGCAAAAGATTTAGCTGGCCATCCCGTCCTTCTTTTCCTGGCTTTCTTGGGTACCATTGCTCAGGTAGCCCTATCAATCTATCTGCCAATCTTGATTGGACGTGTGATTGACCAAGTTTTAGTGACGGGCTCATCTCAGGTATTTTGGCAGATTTTCCTCCAGATGATTATAGTGGTGATTGGAAATACTCTAGTACAATGGGCCAATCCCCTTCTATATAATCGACTGATTTTCTCCTATACCAGAGATTTGCGCGAAAAAATCATTGAAAAGCTCCATCGTCTTCCGATTGCCCTTGTAGATAGACAAGGTAGTGGAGAAATGGTCAGCCGTGTCACGACAGATATCGAGCAGTTGGCAGCGGGTCTGAATATGATTTTCAACCAATTTTTCATAGGAGTTTTGATGATTTTAGTCAGCATCCTTGCTATGCTCCAAATCCATCTATTGATGACTCTCTTGGTTCTGCTCTTAACACCTCTATCTATGGTCATTTCACGCTTTATCGCTAAGAGATCCTACCATCTCTTTCAAAAGCAGACAGAGACTAGGGGGATTCAGACTCAGTTGATAGAAGAATCGCTCACCCAACAGAATATTATCCAATCCTTCAATGCTCAGGAAGAATTTATCGAGAGACTTCATGAGGCAAATGACAACTACGCAGGTTATTCTCAGTCGGCTATCTTTTATTCATCGACAGTCAATCCTTCCACCCGTTTTGTCAATTCCCTTATTTATGCACTACTAGCTGGTGTTGGAGCCTTGCGCATCATGGCGGGTTCTACTTTGACGGTTGGGCGTTTAGTGACCTTTTTGAACTATGTGCAGCAGTACACCAAGCCTTTTAACGATATTTCATCAGTCTTAGCTGAGTTGCAAAGCGCCTTAGCTTGTGCAGAACGTGTTTATGCTGTTCTAAAAAGTCCTGAGGTTACAGAAACTGGTCTTAAAGAATTGAACAGCGACCAAGTCAAGGGAGCTATTTCCTTTAAACATGTTTCTTTTGGTTACAGTCCTGAAAAGATCTTGATTAAGGATCTGTCTATTGATATTCCAGCTGGTAGCAAGGTTGCCATCGTTGGACCAACGGGTGCTGGTAAGTCTACCCTCATCAATCTCCTCATGCGTTTTTATCCGATTAATTCAGGGGATATTTTGCTAGATGGTCGCTCCATTTATGACTATACCCGAGCTTCTCTTCGACAGCAGTTTGGGATGGTACTTCAAGAAACTTGGCTCAAGCAAGGAACCATTCATGACAATATTACTTTTGGCAATCCTGATGCTAGCCGAGAGCAGGTCATTGCAGCAGCCAAGGCAGCTAACGCAGACTTCTTTATCCAACAATTGCCACAGGGATATGATACCAAGCTTGAAAATGCAGGGGAATCCTTGTCTGTCGGTCAGGCTCAGCTTTTAACCATTGCCCGTGTTTTTCTAGCCATTCCTAAGATTCTCATCTTAGACGAAGCAACTTCATCCATCGATACTCGGACAGAGGTCTTGGTTCAGGATGCCTTTGCTAAACTCATGAAGGGGCGCACAAGCTTTATCATTGCCCACCGTTTATCGACCATTCAAGATGCTGATTTGATTCTTGTCTTGGTCGATGGAGATATTGTCGAATATGGCAATCATCAGGAACTCATGGCGAGAAAAGGTAAATACTATCAAATGAAAAAAGCAGCAGCTTTTAGCCCAGAATAAATGGGAGAGCCTTTATAATACCAATAAACAACAAGAAAAGTTGCCTTCGGGTGACTTTTTTGTTACAATAGCTAGAAAAATTATCTGGTATGAAAGCTAATACTCAATGAAAATCAAAGAGCAAACTAGGAAACTAGCCGCAGGTTGCTCAAAACACTGTTCTGAGGTTGTAGATGGAACTGACGTAGTCAGTATCCTACACATACGGCAAGGTGACGTTGACGCGGTTTGAAGAGATTTTAGAAGAGTATAATTTAGAAAAGGAGCCTAGGAATGAAAGTCTTTCAGCATGTAAATATCGTGACTTGTGACCAAGATTTCCATGTCTATCTAGATGGGATTTTGGCTGTCAAAGAATCCCAAATCGTCTATGTCGGTCAGGAAAATCAAGAGATTCTTAAACAAGCAGATCAAATCATAGACTATCAGGGTGCTTGGATCATGCCTGGTTTGGTTAACTGCCATACTCACTCTGCCATGACAGGCTTGAGAGGGATTCGTGATGATAGCAATCTCCACGAATGGCTGGAGGACTATATCTGGCCAGCAGAAGCAGAATTCACACCAGAAATGACTACAAAGGCCGTCAAAGAGGCGCTAACAGAGATGCTCCAGTCAGGAACGACAACTTTCAATGATATGTACAATCCTAATGGAGTGGATATAGCTGAGATTTATGAGGCAGTCAAAGCTTCTAAGATGCGTTGCTATTTTTCTCCAACTCTCTTTTCTTCAGAAACCGAGACGACGGATGAAACCATAGCCAGAACTCGAGCTGTCATCGAGACAATCAAAGGCTATCAAGACCCAAATTTTAAGGTCATGGTGGCTCCTCATTCGCCCTATAGTTGTAGTCGAGAATTGTTAGAGGCAAGTCTTGGGCTAGCAAAAGAAGAAAACATTCCTCTTCATATCCATGTTGCAGAAACACAGGAAGAGTCAGGCATTATCCTGAAACGCTATGTCAAACGCCCATTAGCCTTTCTAGATGAACTTGGGTATTTAGATCATCAGGCTGTATTTGCTCACGGTGTTGAGTTAAATGAAGCAGAAATTACACGCTTGGCAGATTCGAGAGTCGCTATCGCCCACAATCCTATCAGCAATCTCAAGCTAGCCTCAGGGATTGCCCCAGTCGTCCAACTTCAAAAAGCAGGAGTACCGGTTGGTATTGCGACAGACTCAGTTGCTTCTAACAATAATCTCGATATGTTTGAGGAAGGGCGGACTGCAGCACTCTTACAGAAGATGAAGAGTGATGATGCTAGCCAATTTCCAATCGAAAATGCCCTCAAGGCACTGACCATTGAAGGAGCTAAGGTGTTGGGAATGGAAGATGAGATTGGTAGTCTAGAAGTCGGTAAGCAGGCTGATTTTCTCGTCATCCAGCCCCAAGGAAAAATCCATCTCCAACCACAAGAAAACATGCTGTCTCACCTCGTTTATGCCGTGAAATCCAGTGATGTCGACGATGTTTACATTGCAGGAGAGCAGGTTGTAAGAGCAGGGCAAGTATTAACAGTAGCCTTGTAAAGTGATTTTCTTCAAAAACATTTTCAAGCTGGGTCAATATCGTTTTGATGTGGTCTGCCATAACCTAAAGCTTTCTAATTTATCCTTTAAGTTTATTGAGAATCAATGTTTTGAGATGCTCTTGGATGCATAGAAAAGAGAGTGGGACAGAAATCGGTAATTCGTTAGAACTCGATTTCGTCGTCCCACCTCCGCACAGTTGAGTAGGGCTGTAACATCTGATGAAATCAGCGTAGTAGAGCCCACTCACCCACTGCGTCTTGCTCGACAATCCAAAGACAATTGAGAGGCTAGGACTTTTGTCCCAGCCTCTTTTGTTGCAAGATATTTAATTTGAACATTTTTGAGAGGGATAAAGACCTCTATCCTCTTTTAATCTTAGCACGAACTAAGTCAAGCGTATAATGAAGTGTTTTATCTTTGATAATAAAGAGGGTGATGGCGTAATAGATGCCACAAGCTGCGATTGTAGAAAGAACCATGCTAATCATCTTCATCGTAACTTCATAGCTATGAACTTGGAAGAGGGTTTTAAAAACATAATAAATTGGGATGAAACCAAGTGATACGATTGTGTAGCGAGCCAGAGTTTTAAAAATCTCTTTCAAATCCAATAGTTTGTGTTTTTGAATAAAGCGAATTTCTAGCAGAACTACGATTGATTCAGCTATAATGGTTGTTCCAATGTAGTATGCAGGACTAAAGATATTATTGAAAAGGAGTAGAGAGTTTAGGACTACATTGACACCGCCACCGATAAAGTAAAAGGCAGTCAAACGATTTTCATGGTCATTAATAAAGATAATCTGTTTTCCAAGGATTAATTCGATAGCCCAGATAATGGTACGAAAGGCAAAGATACTCGTTACGATTCCTGCTTCTAGATATTTCTCAGAAGAGTAGATAACTGTAGCATAGGTTCCCAAAACCATAATACCAATACTGGTAGGAACCATGAGGAAGTAAAAGAGGGATGCGCCCTGATTGACCAAATTTTTATAAGAAGTAAAATCTTTTTTTCCTAAATAATAACCAAGTCGTGGGATGCTGACGTTGATAGCTCCACTGAGGACACTAGCGATCAGCATAACGATACTGGAGGCGATGGTGTAGTAGGAGATAAAATTCTCATCAGGTCCTTTAGTGATGAACATACGGTCTAGCAAGGTATAGAGCATATTAGCATTTGCTAGAAGGAGCATGGTTAAGAGTGGTTTAGATGACTTGAGAAGTTCGATGAACTCAATCTTAACAAAGGAAACCTCTCGTTTAATCCATAGGAAGCTAAGTAGATAGTTGATAATGGTTGTCGCACTCATGATTGTGGCATAAGGGACGATATCATCAGGTGTCTTAACGAAGGCAAAGATAGCCACTAACATTCCAATTCGGATAACCAGTGTTTTATAAAGGATAAAAGAATAGTTCTCGTAGGCTTCATTCATCCACTCGATATTCAGAAATTGGAAGAGGGCTTGAATTCCAAGGATATAGTAAAGGATTTTCAGATTGACAATACTAGTATCAAAATGAATAAAGAGGAAGTAAATTGCAGTTGTCAGAATTGAAGTAATCAGGGAAATATAGAATAACTTAGAAAAGACATAATTGATCTTACTTTTATCATCCTTAACCTTACTGATAGCTCGAATCCCATAATTGTATATTCCAAAGGCAGCGAGTGGAATGACAAAGCTCGCCCAGGTGTTAGCTGTGTTGAAGTAACCGTAATTCGATTTACTAAGAATCCGCGTTAGATAGGGATTAGTAATCAAAGGAAAAACGATATTTAAGATATTGACCAGCAAGCTAGCCAAAGCATTTACTTTAATATTCTTCATGAAATTTTCTTTCTTATATTCTAAAATAGATACTAGTATTATATCACATTCCAACGCCATTCTTTTGATAAAATCTGTGAAATCTTGTATAATAGATGGAACTGAAAGTATGAGGTTACGAACTATGAAAATGAAACAAATCAGTGATACGACTTTAAAGATCACCATGTCTTTAGAAGATTTGATGGATCGTGGAATGGAAATCGCAGACTTTCTCGTTCCACAAGAGAAAACAGAAGAATTTTTCTATGCCATTTTGGATGAGCTAGAGATGCCAGACAGTTTTTTGGATACGGGTATGCTTAGCTTCCGAGTGACTCCTAAGCCAGATAAGGTTGATGTCTTTGTGACCAAGTCTAAGATTGACCAGAATTTGGATTTTGACGATTTGGCAGATCTTCCTGATATGGATGAGTTAGCTAAAATGTCTCCAGATGAGTTTTTGAAAACCTTGGAGAAAACCATGGCAGAAAAAACTAAAGACGATATTGAAGCTATTCAATCTTTAGAACAGGTTGAAAAGGAAGAGGAAGCAGCGCTTGACGAAGCACTTGGGGTAGAAGAAGGAAAAAGAGAACCTTATATCTACTACATCTTACGCTTTGACAATTTAGCTAGTTTGGTTTCTTTTGCCAAAATGGTTGACTACCAAATGGAAACTTCAGAACTCTATAAGATGAATGACCAGTATTATCTGACAGTCTTAGTGGATGTAGAGGATCGACCAAATCTTTATCCAGCTTGGTTACTGGCTCGTATGCGAGAATTTGCGGATGATAGTGATATCAGTCGTTCGGTTCTACAAGAATATGGTCAAGTGCTCATCAATCATGATGCGGTTCAAGGACTCCAAAAAGTTTAATCTAGAAAAAGAGGTTGGGACAAAAGATCCCGACCTCACTTTTTATTATGCGACTTTCAGTCCGTCTCGCTCCGTGAGGTGCGATACAAATAAACCACCCGCTATGCGGGTGCGCGTCGAAGGTTATACCAAAAAACTCCAAACGCGATACAATAAAGGTGTTCAAGCCAATTGTAAAGCGAAAGGAGAAAACCATGGCACAAAAGACATATAGTTTATCACACACAAAGTGGCACTGTAAGTATCACATTGTGTTCACCCCTAAGTATAGACGAAAAGTCATTTATAATCAATATCGAAGTAGTTTAGGAGAAATATTCCGCCGATTATGTAGTTATAAAGGGGTTGAGATTATCGAAGGTCACTTAATGCCTGATCATGTACATATGTTAGTCAGTATTCCACCGAGGATAAGTGTTTCAAGTTTCATGGGTTATTTAAAAGGAAAAAGTGCACTCATGATGTTTGACAAACACGCTAATCTCAAGTACAAGTTTGGGAATCGGCATTTCTGGGCAGAAGGTTATTATGTGAGTACAGTAGGGCTTAATGAAGCCACAATTAAGAAATATATTCAAGATTAAAGAAATTATCCAGTGGATGATTTCTTCACGAGTATGAAAATTTGAGAACGAGTAAAGCATGATATAGTACTAGATAAATTAAGTGTAAAAAAATATGAGGATTCCTTTAGGGATAGTGGTAAGTAATACTCACGCCTCTTTAAGAGGCAAGTGACGAGTCAAGAGCAATGAGGCTTGAACAACGTGAAAACCAGCGTCTTTAGGTGCTGGCTGGTAATTTGGGCTTATAGCCCTGGTGCAAACCACCCGTTAGACGGGTGGTCGTGATTAGCAATCAAACTTTGACGCGGTAGCTGATTGAACTTTTTGTTCGTCTTTTAGACTCCAAAAAGCTACTAATCATCCTCGCGGGGCTGGGACTACGAAATCGAGACTTTGTCTATCGATTTCTGTCCCACCGCCTTTTGTTATCTTCTCTATAAAATCTAGTTTTTAAAAATATTGGATACAGTTTGTATTCAAAAAACTGACATATTATAATTTGAGGATAAAATTAAAGTTTTAGCATAATTTCATGAAAATTTTCTGAATCATCATCTAAATCTACAAGGACAAAAAAGTGGCTAAAAAATAAGCAAAGTAGTAGATTTAATAGAAGAAATGGGGTAGAATGGTGGAAGTTGCTTTTCGGTAGCTTATAATCGAATTGACAGACAAATCTTTTAGGTGTAAATGTTGTTACATCAACGATCTTACTAAACTATTATATTTTTTTTGTTTTCAAAGTATAATTTATCTTATATTTGAAACTAGATGAATTTGAATCAGTTTTTAAAAAGAGCCCTCATATAGTTTTTGAATCCTAGCAAATGGTATTCCAACGTCTTCCAATCTTGCTAAAATTGATGAAAAACGATATGATAGAATGAAAAAAAAGCGAGGTGAAATATGGACCAAAGACGGATTCAAACAGAAACACAGCAGATACTTGAAGATGTATTAGACAAGGCTTCTTTACAGGAGGGAGCACTATTTGTCTTAGGTTTGTCTTCGAGTGAAGTGCTGGGAGGACACATCGGAAAAGATTCGAGTCAGGAAATCGGTGAACTTATTGTCAAGACTATGTTGGAACTGTTGACGGCTAAGGGAATTCACCTGGCTGTTCAAGGTTGTGAACATGTCAATCGGGCTTTAGTTGTTGAACGAGAAGTAGCTATAAAACATCAGTTGGAGATTGTGAGTGTACTCCCGACCTTACATGCAGGAGGTTCTGGTCAGTTGGCCGCCTTTCGCTATATGAAGGATCCCGTGGAGGTCGAATTTATCAGGGCAGATGCTGGTCTGGATATTGGTGATACAGCTATCGGTATGCATATCAAACATGTTCAGGTACCCATTCGGCCAGTCTTAAGAGAGATTGGTCAGGCTCATGTAACGGCACTTGCTAGTCGACCAAAACTCATTGGAGGGGCGCGTGCTCACTATCCAATAGATCATATTAGGAAGATATAAAATGAATACTAGAAAAATGCAGTTTGAGAGAGTCATTAAATACTCTATTCGGAAGTTCTCGGTTGGTGTCGGTTCTGCGGTTATCGGGACATTTCTTTTGGGGGCAAATAACTTTTTAGTTGAAACTGTTTCAGCTAACGAAGTGGCAACACCCAACCAAGTTCATTACCGTTATTTGGCTGAACAAGAATTGACAGAAGCAGAAAAAGCTTTGATCCATCACGAACTTCCTTCTGATTTAAAGCAAGATGATGTTGTCTATCTTGTTTACAGAAAGAAAGAAATGAATTCTCAACAATTGCCGAACACTGGAAGCAAAGAGTTAGCACTGGCAACTCTAGGATTTGCAACAGCGTCTATGATTGTTGTGGTGATGTCTAAAAAGCACCGCAATAAAATGCTTGGCCTTCTCTTTATTGGAGCTCTAGGTGGTAGTTACTTTATCCCTCAGTCAGCTCAAGCATTTGAGAATAAAATCTTAGTGTCCTACAATCAAACGATTGCAGCAAGTAGTCAAGAGGACTTGGCAAAAGGTGTCATTCAAATAGAAGGATACGAATACGTCGGTTACTTTAAAGCATCAGACTTCCAAGAACAACCAGAGCAAATGACGACTGCTAAGGGAACTCAAGAAGAAGGTCATGAAGGCGAATCTTTGGTTCAACCAGAAGCCCCAGCTTATACAGGCGAGATTACAGCCAAAGGTACTCAAGAAGAGGGCCACCAAGGCGAATCCCTAGTTCAGCCAGAATTGCCAGCCTACACCGGCGAGATTACAGCCAAAGGAACGCAAGAAGAGGGGCACCAAGGTGAATCCTTGGTTCAGCCAGAAGCTCCAGCTTATACCGGTGAGATTAACGCTAAAGGAACGCAAGAAGCAGGCCACGAAGGCGAATCTTTGGTTCAACCAGAGTTGCCAGCCTACACAGGTGAGATTAGTGCTAAAGGCACCCAAGAAGAAGGCCACGAAGGCGAATCTCTGGTTCAACCAGAGTTGCCAGCCTACACCGGCGAGCTTACATCCAAAGGCACGCAAGAAGCAGGTCACCAAGGTGAATCTTTGATTCAACCAGAATTGCCAGCCTACACAGGTGAGATTAGTGCTAAAGGCACCCAAGAAGAAGGCCACGAAGGCGAATCCCTGGTTCAACCAGAGTTGCCAGCCTACACCGGCGAGCTTACATCCAAAGGCACGCAAGAAGCAGGTCACCAAGGTGAATCTTTGATTCAACCAGAATTGCCAGCCTACACAGGTGAGATTAGTGCTAAAGGCACCCAAGAAGACGGCCACGAAGGCGAATCCCTGGTTCAACCAGACTTGCCAGCCTACACAGGTGAGATTAGTGCTAAAGGCACCCAAGAATCAGGCCACGAAGGTGAATCTCTAGTTCAACCAGAATCCCCAGCTTATACAGGCGAGATTAGTGCCAAAGGAACCCAAGAAGAGGGTCATGAAGGCGAATCTTTGGTTCAACCAGAATCCCCAGCTTATACAGGTGAGGTTACAGCCAAAGGCACGCAAGAAGAAGGTCACCAAGGCGAATCCCTAGTTCAGCCAGAATTACCAGAGTATAAAGTAGCTGAAGCAACTATCACGGAAACTGAAACTGTAGAAGTTCCATATACAAAGGAGTATGTAGCTGATGATACTCGTTACACTGATGAAGAAACAGTGATTCAAAACGGTCAAGCAGGAAGTCAGCTAATTCACCGCGTTTATAAAACTGTTAATGGTCAAAAAGTTGGGGACCCAATCAGCACAAGTACAGAAACTGTTAAGGCTCCAGTAAACGAAAAAATTAGTCGTGGTACCAAGGCTATTGAAGGTCAAGTTGAAGAAGTTTCATTTGAAGAAATTCCTTTCGAGACAAGAACAGAAGTAGACAGCACTCTTCCGAAGGGAACAGAAGTTGTTGCTCAAGCTGGTCAAAACGGTAAGAAAAAGATTACCAAAGTCTATAAGACTCTTAAGGGCGTGAAAACTGCAGATGCTCCAACGATTTCAGAGGAAGTTGTTGAAGCAGTTCAAGATCGTATCATCAAAAAAGGTGATCAAATCCTGACTGAGCCAACGTTGACACTTACTCAAATTGATAAAGAAGAGTTAGAGCGTAGTGCCAAGGTTCGTTACCAATTGGTCAAACCAACAGGTGTAACCATTAAATCTCTTGAAGTTGTTTTGAAAGACGGAGACACTAGCCTTCAAACAGTCAACATGTCTGAGGGAGACCTGACTGCAAATCTTACAAACTTGAAATACTACAAGGACTACAAGATTGCGACTAAGATGGTTTACGATCGTGGAAATGGGAATGAAGAAGTAGTTCTCACGGAAGAACCACTGCGCCTTGATCTCAAAAAAGTCGAAGTCAAAAACATTAAGGAAACAAGCCTTATCAGTGTTGATGACCAAGGTGTAGAAACTGATAATAGTCTCTTGTCAGCAAAACCATCAGATGTTAAACCTTATTACTTGAAAGTGACTACTCATGATAACAAGGTGACAAAACTTGCTGTTGATAAGATTGAAGAAGTCACAGTTGATGGTAAAGCATTGTTCAAAGTGACTGCTAAAGCACCAGACCTAGTCCAACGTAATGCAGATAATCAGTTTACAGAGGAATATGTCCATTACTTTGCTAAACCAAAAGCCCATGAAGGTGATGTTTATTACGATTTCAATGACCTTGTAAAAGCAATGCAGGCTAATCCTACTGGTACCTTTAAGCTTGGTAGCAGTATGAATGCAAGTAACGTGCAACCAGCTGGCAAGTCTTATGTAACCAATGCCTTCAAGGGAACATTGGAAAGTACAGAAGGTAATAAATTTGCCATCCATAACATTACGAGACCATTGTTTGGTAACATTGAAGGTGGTACTGTCAAGAATCTCTTGCTTGAAAATGTCAACATTGACATGCCTGGATTTGATCGAGTAGCACCAATCGCAAATGTTATCAAAAATAATGCGACTGTCGAAAATGTTAAAGTAACAGGTAATGTTATCGGGGGCAACGATGTAGCTGGTATTATCAATAAAATTGATGGTAGTGGTAAGGTAAGTAATGTTGCCTTTATCGGTAAGATTCACGCTGCTGGAAATAAAGGTTGGTACTTAGCAGGTGTTCTAGGTGAAAACTGGAAAGGTATCGTAGAAAAAGCCTACGTTGATGCTGAAATTACTGGTAACAAGGCAAAAGCTGCAGGATTAGTTTATTCTTCTCAAAATGGTGGAGATAACAATACACTAGGAAGAGAAGGTGTTCTCAGAAATTCAGTTGCTAAAGGTTCTATCGAGCTGAAAGAAGCTGTTCAATCTGGTGGCTTGCTGGGTACCAACTGGGCCTTGGGTGCTATTGAAGACAACATCACCATGATGAAAGTCAAAACAGGTGAGATGGTCTTTGGTCACTCTGATATTGACGCCGATGATTACTTCACGTATTCAAGAACAAAACGTAACTTTAGTGTTGAGGGAGTAAGTGAGGGTAATAAATCTTATAAGAATTCTCGTAAGATTCCTAGCATCTCACAAGAAGAAGCTGACAAGAAGATTGAAGCAATGGGAATCACTGCTGATAAATTTGAAAGCACCAAACCTGTTGAAGACAAACTCAATAACATTGTCAACAAAGCTGATCAATACAAAACAATCGATGGTTACGACGCTTCTCGTGAACTTGCCTACCGTAATATCGAAAAATTGCAACCATTCTACAACAAAGAGTGGATTGTTAACCAAGGAAACAAATTGGCTGCTGGTAGTCCTCTCTTGACCAAGGAAATCTTGTCTGTTACTGCCATGAAGGGCAATGCCTTTGTGACAGAATTGGCTGACGCTGACCATATTATGGTTCATTATGGTGATAAGACTAAAGACATCTTTACTGTTTCACCGAAAGACTCTAAGGTCAAACAAGTCAAAGAGTACAGCATTGCTGAACTTGGAGAAGTTGTTTACACTCCAAACATGGTTGACAAAGACCGCAGTGATCTCATCAATGCTATCGTTGAAAAATTAAGCCCAGTAGAATTGCAATCAGATCCTATCTACACACACCTAGGTAGAACAGGACCAAATAAAGTTAACGCTATAAAAGATCTTTACCTAGAAGAAAGCTTCAAAGAAGTTAAGGATAATCTGGCTAAATTTGTGAAACAGTTGCTTGAAAATGAAGATCATCAATTAAACACAGATGAAGCTGCTAAACGTGCCTTGATCAAGAAGATTGATGACAACAAGGCTGCTGTTCTTCTTGGTTTGTCTTACCTCAATCGTTACTACGGAGTTAAGTTTGATAACTTCAATATCAAGCAACTCATGTTGTTCAAACCAGACTTCTATGGTAAAAATGTCAATGTGTTAGACTTCTTGATTAAGATTGGTTCTAAAGAAAATAACATTAAAGGTGATAGAACTTTAGAAGCTTATCGCGAAACTATCGGTGGAGTTATCGGTATAGGCGAGTTAAACAGTTTCTTAGACTATAATATGCGTCTATTCACAGAAGACAAAGATCTAAATGATTGGTTCATTAAATCAACTAAAGATAATGTCTATATCGTGGAACCAAAAACAACAACTCCTGAGTTTGCTGATAAGAAACATAGAGCCTACGAAGGTTTAAACAATGATATGCACGGTAAGATGATCTTGCCACTCTTGAACTTGAAAGATGCTCATATGTTCTTGATTTCAACTTACAATACAATGGCTTATAGTTCATTTGAGAAATATGGTAAGTATACTGAAGCAGAACGTAATGCTTTCAAAGCTGAAATTGATAAGGTTGCAAAAGGGCAACAGAATTATCTAGACTTCTGGTCACGTCTAGCAACTGACAAGGTTCGTAATCAACTCTTGAAGAGCAATAACATGGTTCCAACACCTGTTTTAGATAACCAAAACTATAAAGATATTAGTACTGATAAATACGGTCACACTAATAGTGGTAAAGATGTTGCTCCTATTCGTGAATTATACGGACCTACAGGACGTTACCATGCAACAGACTGGCGTATGGGAGCGGTAGCTCGTGTTTATGCCAATCCATATAAAGATGACTCTGTCTTCTTTATGGTGACGGACATGATTAGTGATTTTGGAGTTTCTGCCTTTACTCACGAAACGACTCACGTCAATGACCGAATGGTTTATTTAGGTGGCTCAAGACACCGTGAAGGAACAGATCTTGAAGCATTTGCACAAGGAATGTTGCAAACTCCATCCGTATCAAATCCAAACGGTGAATATAAAGCCCTAGGTCTCAATATGGCTTATGAACGTCCAAATGATGGAAATCAATGGTATAACACCAATCCAAATGATCTGAAATCACGTGACGAAATTGATCGTTACATGAAGGGCTACAATGACACCCTCATGCTTCTGGATTACCTGGAAGGAGAGGCTGTTCTCGATAAGGCAAATCAAGATTTGAACAATGCTTGGTTCAAGAAGGTTGATAAGCAATACCGAGGAAATAACACCAAGAACCAATTCGATAAGGTTAGACCTTTAAGTGATGAGGAAAAAGCTATTCCTTTACGCACAGTAGATGACTTAGTAACCAATAACTTTATGACTAACCGTGGTCCAGGTAACAGAGTTTATAATCCTACTGACTTTGATTCTGCTTATGTGAACGTTCCAATGATGTCTGGTATCTATGGTGGTAACACAAGTGAAGGTGCTCCTGGAGCCATGTCATTTAAACACAATACCTTCAGAATCTGGGGATACTATGGCTACGAAAAAGGATTCTTAAACTATGCATCTAATATGCTAAAAGCTGAATCTAAAAAAGCTGGCAAAGATACTCTAGGTGATGACTTCATCATTAACAAGATTTCTGAAGGAAAATTCAACAATCTTGAAGATTGGAAGAAAGCTTACTTCAAAGAAGTTGTGACAAGTGCTAAAAATGGAATTCAATCTATTGAAATTGATGGTAAAACATACAATAGCTATGAAGACTTGAAACGCGCATTTGCTGAAGCAGTTGATAAAGATAAGGCTACTCTAAGTAAGGGATCTGTTAAATTTGACAATACTGTTGCTTTGAAAGAAAAACTCTTTAAGAAACTTCTTCAACAAACAGATAGCTTTAAAACTTCAATCTTTAAATAATCCAAAGCTCTCATCTGCTTAGCAGGTGGGAGTTTTTTTGTAATCAAGAAGATTATTGATTTTCCAAACAGATTCTAAGTATTTTTAGCAAGGTAGGTATATAATAGAACTACAAAGTGAATATCTATATTCATATGATAAACGAGGAAGGTAATGAAGATGAAAACATGGCAAGCAACTGTATTGGTCTGCGCTAGTCTGGTTTGTCTATCGGCTTGTAAAAATCAGACGACGAGCGAGGCTGATAAACAAAATGGAGACAAACAAGCGCAAGTCAGCTCTCAAACTGCCAAAAAAGGAGATGAAGTTCCAGACTTTGAACTCGCGGGAGTTGATGGGAAAAGCTACCATCTATCTGATTATAAGGGTAAAAAGGTCTATCTCAAATTTTGGGCATCTTGGTGCTCTATTTGTCTAGCCAGCCTCCCTGATACCGATGAACTGGCAAAAGAAGCTGGCGATGACTATGTCATCTTGACAGTCGTTTCTCCTGGTCAAAAAGGAGAGCAGTCAGAAGAAGCCTTTAAAAAATGGTATCAAGGTTTGGACTATAAAGATTTACCAGTATTGCTAGACCCTTCGGGACAACTTTTAGCGAGTTATGGAGTTCGTTCTTATCCGACTCAGGCTTTTATTGATAAAGAAGGTAAACTAGTGAAGACCCAGCCGGGCTTTATGGACAAGGAAACTATTTTACAGATGCTAAAAAACATAGATTAGAGGCTCATCATGAATGATAAATTAAAAATAATTGTATTCATAGGAATCATCATTTGCATTATTATTGGACTTTTATTTCTTTTGGAAAAAAGAAGCGCAGGCTACACCGATACCACTCAAATCGAGAAGGCAGCAGTTAGTCAAGGTCAAAAAGTCACGAAAAAAACTGAGCCAAGTAAAGATGCGGACTTACATGAAATCTATCTAGCTGGAGGTTGTTTCTGGGGAGTCGAAGAGTATTTTTCACGAGTGGCAGGTGTGACAGATGCTGTTTCTGGCTATGCGAATGGCAGAGGAGAAACAACCCAGTATGAATTGATCGGCCAAACCGGGCATGCTGAGACTGTTCATGTGACCTACGATGCCAATCAAATTTCTCTAAAAGAAATCTTGCTCCATTATTTCCGCATTATCAATCCAACTAGCAAAAATAAGCAGGGAAATGATGTGGGGACTCAGTACAGAACAGGAGTCTACTATAAGGACGAGCAGGACCTAGAAGTCATCAATCAAGTTTTTGAACAAGTTGCTCAGAAATACGACCAGCCTCTAGCGGTTGAAAAGGAAGCCTTAAGCAATTTTATTGTGGCTGAGGACTACCACCAAGACTATCTCCAGAAAAATCCTAATGGATATTGCCATATCAATGTCAATCAAGCATCCTATCCGGTCATTGATGCTAGTCAATATCCAAAACCGAGCGACGATGAATTGAAAAAACTCCTGTCACCAGAGGAGTATGCAGTGACTCAAAACAGTCAAACAGAACGTGCCTTTTCAAATCGTTACTGGGATAAATTTGAAGCAGGCCTTTATGTAGATGTAGCAACTGGAGAACCCCTCTTTTCTTCGAAAGATAAATTTGAATCAGGTTGTGGTTGGCCTAGCTTTACCCAGCCTATCAGTCCAGATGTTGCGACCTACAAGGAAGACAAGTCCTACAATATGGTCAGAACTGAAGTCAGAAGCCGAACAGGGGATTCCCACCTAGGCCATGTCTTCACAGATGGACCTCAGGACAAGGGAGGTCTACGCTATTGTATCAATAGTCTATCTATCCATTTTATCCCAAAGGATCAAATGGAAGAAAGGGGCTATGGCTATTTGTTGGATTATGTTGAGTAATCTTGAGATTATTAAAAAGTGTTTACTAGAAATATATTTTAATTCATAAGAAGTGTAGAATTTGGATTTTAGAAGCGGTATGGCAATTTAATCGAACGTGTTGGGATTACTCCCGCAAATCTTTCAATATTGAAAACAGGTAAGGCTAAAGCTCTACGTTTTTCAACACTTGAAGCTATTTGTAAAGAACTAGGATGCCAGCCAGGTGATATATTGGAGTATGTGCCAGACTAAAAATGTGGTTCAGCCAATGCTGATCCGCTTTTTTATTTAAAAAATATCAATTTATCTCGAAAATATTTTGTAAAAAAATCAACAAAATATTATAATAAGATTATGAAAACGGAATAAAGGAGATGTCTCTAAAGACAAGAACAAAGCTGATATGGAAGATAGAAAAAAGCTACAAAAATTTGCCATTCGTAAACTGAGTATGGGAGTGGGCTCGGTATTGATTGGACTTGCCTTCGTTGGAGGAACACTTGAACCAAAACTGGTTCAGGCTGATGAAACCAAACAAGTTTCCTTTCGCTATTTAGCGGAATCGGAGTTGACAGCTGCTGAACGTGAACTCATTCACCATGAATTACCACAAGATCTTAGTCAAGAGAGCTATTATCTAGTCTATCGTAAGCAGGGACAAGCCGTCTTACCTCAAACAGGATCCGTCACCTTCCCCTTGGCTGGTCTTGGTCTTCTGACGGCTAGTTTGGTGGTTTTCCTATTTTCTAGGAAAAAGCCTTCTAAGATAGTTGGAGTGTTATTGATTGCTTCTGTGGGTAAGAGTTTATTACTACCTTATCAAGTATTTGCTTTTGAACACAAGGACTTACTAGCTTATGATCAGACTAAAACCCTTGTGTCTGCAGATGGTTTAACTCAAGGAATTATTGACATTAAAGGCTATGACTATGTCGGTTATTTATTAGAGACGGATTTAAGAGGAACAGGCCAAGATATAACATCTAGTGCGAGTCCAGAAATTCCTGCAAAACCAGTAAATCAAGCAGCCATTCATGAAATTTCCGAATTCACAGGCGGTGTATCAGGCGAATCCTTAGTTGAACCACCTAAACCATCATTTGAGGGTGGTGTTAATGGCCCAGGAGCAGTAGCTGAATCCTTGCCAGAGTATACACCAGAATTGAGTAGTCAAAGTGGCGTCCCAGAAGTCCACGACAAAGCAGACTTTACAGGTGGCGTATCAGGCGAATCCTTGGTTGAGCCAACAAAACCAACATTTGAAGGTGGAGTCAATGGCCCAGATGCAGTAGCTGAAGCCTTACCAGAGTATACACCGGAATTTAGCAGTCAAAGTGGCCTTCCAGAAGTCCATGACAAACCAGAATTCACAGGTGGCGTATCAGGCGAATCCTTAGTCGAGCCAACTAAACCAACATTTGAAGGTGGTGTTAATGGCCTGGGTGCAGTGTCCGAAGCCTTACCAGAGTATGCACCGGAATTGAGTAGTCAAAGTGGCGTGCCAGAAGTCCATGACAAACCAGAGTTCGCAGGCGGCGTATTCGGCGAATCCTTGGTTGAGCCAACAAAACCAACATTTGAGGGTGGTGTTAATGGCCAAGGAGCAGTAGCTGAAACTTTACCAGAGTATGAAGGTGGTGCAGTTCCAGTTGAAACTTTGAAACAGGAACTCTCCGAGTTTACAGGTAGCGTTAATGGTGAACCGCTTGTTGAACCTGTCCGACCTAGCTATGAAGGCGGAGTTAATGGCCTGGGTGCAGTGTCCGAAGCCTTACCAGAGTATGCACCAGAATTGAGTAGTCAAAGTGGCGTGCCAGAAGTCCATGACAAATCAGAGTTCACAGGCGGTGTATCAGGCGAATCTTTAGTTGAGCCGTCTAAACCAATATTTGAAGGTGGCGTTAATGGTCCGGGTACAGTAGCTGAAAGCCTACCAGATTATGAAGGAGGCGCAGTCCCAGTTGACACTCTGAAACAGGACACACCTAGCTATAGTGGTGGTGTGAATGCTACTGAAGCGCTCGTTCAAGATGCAAAACCGACTTTACATATTGAAGTCCGAAAAGAGTTGATTCCTAAACAAACTAGGGAAAAGATTGATCCAGACATGCTTGTCGGTGAAACAAGAATCGAGCAAGTCGGTCAAGATGGTGAGAAAGAGATTGTTACCAGCTATGAGGAAAAAGATGGGAAACGTATTTCAGAGCCAAAAGAAACAACACGGGTTTTAACAGAAGCTAAAGATCAGGTTATCATCCGTGGCAGTAAGGAAAAAGAAGAAATTAAACCTGAACCTGTCCTAACTCTTTCAAATATTACTGGAAATTCGATGGGCCGTTCAGCTCGCCTAAGTTATAACTTGGAGAAGGCAGATGGTGTTACCATTTCAAAAATTAGTGCCACTATTAAAGCTAAAGGGCTAGAGGATCAGACTCTTGACTTGACGAGTGATCAGCTGGAAGCAACAGTTGATAATCTGAAACTTTATACGGATTACACCATATCTACAAGGATGGTCTTTAATCGTGGCAAGGGTGAAGAGAGCACTCTACTTGAGGAAAAGAAGCTTCGTTTAGAACTTAAAAAGCTAGAAATAAAAGATATCAAGGAAACAACCCTTGTTAAGGTTGAAAATGGCAAAGAGTCTGTGATTCAGCACTTGACAGAAGTGCCAAGAAACTTGGAAGACTATTATCTCAAGATTAATTCAGAGGACCATAAGACCAGCCGTTTAGCCATCAAGTCAATCCAAACTGAGAGAATTGATGGAAAAGAATATTATAAGGTGAATGCTGAAGCAACTGATTTGATTCAACGCGATGCTCAGAAAACTTTTGAAGAAGGCTACAGCTACTATCTGGCTAAGTCGAGTACTGCATCTCCTGCTGTTCCTGGTGTAAAAGAATACGCTTATCAGGATATCCAAGATTATGATAGTCGCCATGATCAAGCCTATCGCAACCTTGAAAAATTGCAACCGTTCTACAATAAAGAATGGATTGTAAATCAAGGAAATAAATTGGATCTTGATCACAATCTAGCCAAGAAAGAGGTAATCTCTGTTATCGCCATGAAAGGGAAAGACTTTGTGACGGATCTTTCAGTGGCAGACCATATCATGGTTCATTATGCAGACAAGACCAAGGATGTGTTTGCAATCACCTCACAAAATTCTGGCTTGACTGCCATCAAGGAATACAAGATTGCTGACTTGGATGTACTTTATACGCCAGATATGCTGGTTAAGGACCGTTCAGCCCTTGTTAAGGACTTGACATCTATCCTGAAAACGGTGGACTTACAGTCTGAAGGGGTCTATCGAATCCTAGATGATCAAACCACTAGCCTTGATAAGAAGGTTGAGGCTGTGAAGAATTGGTATCTAGAAGAAAGCTTTGCAGAGGTCAAAGCGCAGCTAGGAAGCTTGGTTGATAAGTTACTTACCAATCTAGACTACCAGTGGAATGATTCACCTGCTAGCATGGCTGCCTTGAAGAAAAAAGTTCAGGACAATCAATCAGCTATCATGCTGGGACTTGCTTATCTTAATCGCTATTACGGTATCCGATTTGCCGATTACAATCTGAAAGAACTCATGCTCTTTAAACCAGATTTTTATGGGCAAAATGTGGATATCTTGGATCGATTGATTGAACTTGGTTCAAGAGAGAACAACCTAAAAGGCGACCAGACTCATGAAACCTTTGCCAGAGTCCTAGCCAAGGATACAAAATCTGAAGATTTACATGCCTTCTTAGACTACAACAGACAGTTATTGACGACTGACAAGGATATGAATGACTGGTTTGTGAATGCCACCAAGGGCCATGTGTACATAGCAGAGCGAGCTTCGAAGAATCAAGAAATTGCAAATCGGAAGCATCGGGCTTATGACAATCTTAATAACTGGTTGCATCGCAATATGATTCTGCCTTTGTTGAATGTCAAGAAGGCACAGATGTTCCTGATTTCCAACTACAATACCATTACTTTCGGATCAGCTGATAAATCTGGCAAAACCATAGACCAGATGAAAGCTGACATTGATCTAGTAGCGGACCGCCAGTTGACTTACTTGGACTTTTGGTATCGTCTTGCCGCTGATGATGTCAAAGACCGTATGGTTAAGAGTGACTTTAATGTAGCTACACCAGTTTGGGAAGGTTATCGCGTTGATGGACGTGGCTGGGTAGAGCGTTATGGACATACCAGTGGTATGGAAGACTACGCACCAATTCGTGAGGTATTTGGACCAGCAGGTCGCTACTATAAAGACAATAAGCTAGGAGCTTATGCCTCTATCTATCCAAAGATAAATGCCAGAGATGCTGTTCACTTTGTAGAAATCGATATGATGAGTGAGTATGGTTTGTCTGTCTACACCCATGAGACAACTCACGTCAATGATCGCATTGTCTATCTGGGTGGCTACAAACATCGTGAAGGAACCTATGTAGAAGCCTATGCTCAGGGTATGCTCCAGTCGCCAGCTGAGGAAGGGCATCAAGGTGAGTATGGTGCTCTTGGTCTCAATATGGCTTACATGCGACCAAATGATGGGGATCAATGGTACAATCCAGATCCAACCAAGTTGCAAACACGCCAGCAGATTGACCACTACATGAAAGGTTATAATGAGGCTTTGATGCTTCTAGATTATCTGGAAGGAGAACGAGTTCTCGCTAAGAATGATCTGGCTTTGAAGAGGGCTTGGTTCAGCAAGATGACCAAGCAAATGCGCTATCAGGACCAGGATAATAAACTCCTTGCTCCTAACCAGTGGGACTATGTCCGTCCATTGACGGATGAGGAAGCCAAGACTCAGCTAAATTCTGTAGATGACCTAATCAAACATAACATCATCACCAATAGGCATTATCAGGGAACTTACCGACCAGAAGAACTCAAGACAGCTTATGTCAATGTCAAGATGGTGGACGCTATCTATGGTGGAAATACAAGTCAGGGAGCTCCTGGAGCCATCTCCTTCAAGCATAATGCCTTCCGTATGTGGGGTTATTATGGCTACGAAAATGGTTTCCTAGGATATGCTTCTAATAAATACAAGGATGAGGCCTTAAGCGAGGGACGTGACACCCTTGGGGATGATTTCATTATCCAGAAGGTTTCGAAAGGCAAGTTCCAGAACTTGGAAGAATGGAAGAAGGCCTGGTTTGACGCTATTATTGCTAAGGCAAAACGAGGAATCCATAGTTTTGAAATTGATGGTCAGCAAATTGATTCTTATGAGAAATTGCAAGACTTGTTTGACCAAGCAGTAGAAACGGATTACCGAAACTTCAAGTACGGAGGCTCAGTTGCCAATTATACAGTAGCCTTGAAGAAAAAAGTCTTCCAGAAGCTATTGCAGGTCACAGATGCCTTTTCATCCGAACTCTTTCCTAAAGGATAGATAAAAAGTCGGTGTGATAAAAGAGAATGCTATGTTCAGATTTTCTTAGAAAGTGACATCTACTTTATCATTCTCAAAGAATAAAATTGCCAGATCTCCTGTTGGGGTCTGGCTTTTATGGTATACTTAGGATATGCATAGAAAAACAGTGATTGATTTTAGGGCTTTGGGAGAGCGATATACCTTTACCCAGCCTATCAAAGAGTTAAAAACCAGAGATTTAGCAGAAGTGACAGACTTGTTAGCTCAAGTGGAAAGCTACCAAGAACAGGGCTATTATGTGGTGGGTTATGTCAGCTATGAGGCTGCGCCAGCTTTTGAGGAGAAGTTGGCGGTTCACAAGGCTCCTCTATTGGGAGAGTATCTACTCTATTTCACCGTCCATGGCAGTGTTGAAAGATCCAGTATTCCTCTGACATATGAGGATGTGGATTTGCCGTCAAACTGGCAGGAAGTAACAGCAGCAGAGGACTATGAAAAGTCCATTGCCCAGATTCATCATCATTTACGACAGGGCGATACTTATCAGGTAAATTATACTGTTCAACTCAAGCAGGAGTTGTCTGCCGATCCTTTTGCTATCTACAATCGTATGGTGGTAGAGCAGGAAGCAGGTTACAATGCCTATGTTGAACATGACGACATGGCAGTAATTTCCATGAGTCCAGAACTCTTTTTTGAACAAAATGATCGTGAATTGACAACTCGTCCTATGAAGGGGACGACTAAACGTGGTCTGACTGATGCTGAAGATTTGAAAGAAGCAGCTTGGTTGGAGCAGGATCCCAAAAATCGTTCAGAAAATATGATGATAGTGGACCTCTTGCGCAATGACATGAATCGTCTGTCTGAGGTGGGAAGTGAGCATGTGGAACGTTTATGTCAGGTGGAACAGTATTCAACGGTTTGGCAGATGACTTCGACCATCAAGAGTCAGTTACGACCAGATATTGACCTAGTAGAAATCTTCCGTTCACTCTTTCCATGTGGTTCCATCACAGGAGCTCCCAAGATAGCGACTATGGAAATTATCAAGAATTTGGAACCACAAGCTAGAGGAGTTTACTGTGGAACTGTTGGACTCTTACTTCCCAATGGACGACGGATTTTCAACGTAGCTATTCGAACCATTCAACTGCATCGAGATCGAGCCATCTATGGAGTCGGCGGTGGCATCACTTGGGATAGTACTTGGGAGTCAGAATACCGTGAAGTCCAGCAAAAGGCAGCTGTTCTTTACCGAAAACAGCCTCGTTTTCAATTAATAACGACAGGGAAAATCAGCCAGAAGAAATTACTCTTTGAAAAAGAGCATCTAGAAAGACTACAAAAGGCTAGTCGTTATTTTGCCTTTCCATTTGATCAAGATAGTTTGAGACAAAAAATAGAGGAAGAGTGTCGAGCTTGTGACCTCCATCAAGACTACCGTTTACGAATCAGTCTCAATAAGTCTGGAGAAATAGACATTGATCGACAAGTATTAACACCACTTAGTTCTAACTTCTGTCAGGCAAAACTTTGTCTGCAGGAGGCTGATTTGCAGCAGGCCTTTACCTACTTTAAGACGACATACCGACCACATTTGACAATGGGAAATCAGGAAATCATTTATCACACTGCTGATGGAAAACTGCTTGAGACTTCTATTGGGAATCTGGTCTTAAAAATTAATGGCAAGCTCTATACACCACCTAGCGCTCTTGGTATTTTACCAGGGATTTATCGTCAACATTTGCTTGAAAATGGGCAAGTAGAAGAGAAAATTCTGACTTTAGAAGATTTGAAGCGAGCAGAAGTCATCTATGGCTGTAATGCAGTCAGAGGCTTGTATGAATTGTCAATAAAGGAGAACTAATTGAAACTTATATTTTTACATGGCCTAGGTCAGTCAGCAGATAGTTGGAAAGAAGTTCAGGATTTGCTGGCAGATTATCCCTCTGAAGCCCTAGAGTTATTTCCTACTGGAGTTGGAACTTATCAAGAAGCCAAAGAGCGCATTTATCAGCACTTATCAGAGGAGACAGAACCTTTTGTCTTAATCGGTTTGTCTTTAGGGGCTGCACTTGCATTGGAGCTTTCAAGTTCTGAGATACCAAATCTTCAGGCCTTGGTTTTGTCAGGTTGTCCACTGAAACTTGCGGGTAACATTCCTTTTTATATTCAGTTGCTGATATTCAAATTGCTTCCTAAGAGGATATATGAGAAGCAGGGGGCAGATAAGCCTCTTATGGTTGGAGTTTCTGAGGAATTAAAAACACTTGATTTAAGAGAGATTGCACGGAATTGTCCCTATCCAACTTTATTAATTTGTGGTAGTCAGGATAAGACTAATCTCAGTTCAATGAAAGCTATTCAAGAACTGATGCCAGATTCTCAGTTTGAGATCATCCATGACGGCCCTCATGTCTTGAATAAGGCAAAACCAAAAGAGTTTGCAGAATTAACCAGAAGTTTTCTTGAATTGCTGAAACAAGTTTGATAAAATAATATTGAGATTGATATTATAATTTTAGGAGAAAATCATGAACAAACGTCATCTATTAAAACTAGGCCTAGTTTCTTTACCTTTCCTTGCTTTGTTTTTACAACCTGTTGTGGCAGATGAAAGTATCCATTTTTCAAGTTGTAAGGAAGCTTGGGAGAATGGATATGCAGATATTCATAAGGGAGAACCAGGTTATTCTGCCACTCTGGATAAGGATCATGATGGAATCGCTTGTGAATCGAAGAATGCGCCTCAGGGAGTTTTAAAAGAGAAAAAGACGAGTGCATCTCAAGCTAACAACAATGTAGCACCAAATAGTGCAACACCAAATAGTGCAGTATCTGCTCCTAGTGTAGCAGCTGAAAGTGGCTGGGTTCGTCAGAATGGATCTTGGTACTATTTTTCTGAAAATGGGAAACCAGTAACAAATACTTGGCAGGGGGCCTACTACCTCAAGTCAGATGGAAGAATGGCTCAGAGTGAGTGGGTATACGATAACTATTACCAAGCCTGGTATTACCTCAAATCAGATGGATCTTATGCACGCAATACTTGGCAAGGAAGTTACTACCTCAAATCAGATGGTAAAATGGCTCAGGGTGAATGGATTTATGATTCTTACTACAAAGCCTGGTATTATCTGAAATCAGATGGATCTTATGCGCATAATACTTGGCAAGGTGCATACTACCTCAAGTCAAATGGTAAAATGGCTCAGAGTGAGTGGGTCTATGATTCTTCTTACCAAGCCTGGTATTACTTGAAATCAGATGGATCTTATGCTCGCAATGCATGGCAAGGAAATTACTATTTGAAATCGGATGGTAAAATGGCTAAGAATGAGCGAGTGGATGGCGGACGCTATTATGTAGATGCTTCTGGTTTGTGGAAACCATAGAATAGAAAAAAATTCTGGAAAGTTAATGCAAACCTTTGCACTGAATGGCAGATTTTGTTATACTAGTACTGTAAGCATTTTCAATTAAGGATAAGGAGAAGACGATGAGTCAAAAGATTATTGGGATTGACCTTGGTGGAACTTCTATCAAGTTCGCTATTTTAACGCAAGAAGGAGAAATCCAAGAAAAATGGTCTATCAAGACTAACATTTTGGATGAAGGAAGCCATATCGTAGACGATATGATTGAAACTATTCAACACCGTTTGGGATTGCTTGGATTGTCTGCTGAAGATTTCCGTGGAATTGGTATGGGATCACCTGGTGTGGTTGACCGCGAAAAAGGGACTGTTATCGGTGCCTACAACTTGAACTGGAAAACTCTTCAACCAATCAAAGAAAAAATGGAAAAAGCCTTGGGGATTCCATTCTTCATTGACAACGACGCCAACGTAGCAGCTCTTGGTGAGCGTTGGATGGGTGCTGGTGAAAACCAACCAGACGTTGTCTTTATGACACTTGGTACAGGTGTTGGTGGCGGTATCGTGGCAGAAGGAAAATTACTTCACGGTGTTGCTGGTGCTGCTGGTGAACTTGGACACATCACAGTTGACTTTGATCAACCAATCGCATGTACTTGTGGTAAAAAAGGCTGTCTTGAGACAGTAGCTTCAGCAACAGGTATTGTTAACTTGACTCGTCGTTACGCAGATGAATACGAAGGCGATGCAGAGTTGAAACGCTTGATTGATGACGGAGAAGAAGTAACAGCTAAAACTGTCTTTGATTTGGCAAAAGAAGGAGACGACCTTGCCTTGATCGTTTACCGTAACTTCTCACGTTACTTGGGTATTGCATGTGCTAACATTGGTTCAATCCTAAACCCATCAACAATCGTTATCGGTGGTGGCGTATCAGCTGCAGGAGAATTCCTCCTTCAAGGTGTGCAAAAGGTTTATGATGAAAATACCTTCCCACAAGTACGCACAACAACTAAATTAGCTCTAGCAACTCTAGGAAATGACGCTGGAGTTATCGGAGCAGCATCACTTGTCTTGCAATAAATAAACATAAAAAGGAGAAAATTGCTTTCTGTAAGCGAGTGATTTTCCTCCTTTCTTTTTTTATGCTATACTAGTTAAGACAATAATTGAGGTGAGAGTAAATGACAAAAGCGGATAAGATTTTTAAAGAAAATATCGAGCGAATTCTCAATGAAGGTGTCTTTTCAGAACAGGCTCGTCCCAAGTACAAGGATGGAACAGTGGCTAACTCCAAGTACATCACAGGTGCTTTTGCGGAGTATGATTTGTCTAAGGGCGAATTTCCCATCACGACCTTGCGACCAATCGCAATCAAATCAGCTATCAAGGAAGTTCTTTGGATCTATCAAGACCAGTCCAATAGCCTAGAGGTTCTAAATGACAAGTACAATGTTCACTACTGGAATGACTGGGAAGTTGGAGATACAGGGACTATTGGGGAACGTTATGGGGCTGTTGTTAAGAAGCATGACATCATTAACAAGATTCTCAAACAGTTAGAAGCCAATCCTTGGAACCGTCGTAATATCATTTCACTTTGGGATTATCAGGCTTTTGAGGAGACAGATGGACTTCTTCCATGCGCATTTCAGACTATGTTTGATGTTCGTCGAGTTGATGGGGACATCTATCTGGATGCGACTTTGACCCAGCGTTCTAATGATATGCTGGTGGCTCATCATATCAATGCCATGCAGTATGTAGCTCTTCAGATGATGATTGCTAAACACTTTGGTTGGAAGGTTGGGAAATTCTTCTACTTTATCAATAACCTTCACATCTATGACAATCAATTTGAACAAGCTCAGGAATTGCTTCGTCGTGAACCTTCAAACTGCCAACCACGTCTGGTCTTGAATGTACCAGACAAGACCAACTTCTTTGATATTAAAGCAGAGGATTTTGAGCTGGTTGATTATGATCCAGTCAAGCCACAGTTGAAGTTTGACTTGGCCATTTAATACTCTCTGAAAATCTCTTCAAACCACGCTAGATTCCTTTTCCTATTTGGTTTTTATTAAGTATAAAAGAATAGAAAAAAAGAACAAAAGAAGTTGAGATTTTTTCTCAACTTCTTTTGTTGCTTAGTGTGATACGCGACGACGCGCTGCTTTCTTACGATTTTCTTCGATGAAAGCTGCTTTTTGTTCTTCTGGTTCGATCACTTTCTTTTTAACTGCGTATACTGCACCTGCAACTGCAGCGACAGTTCCTGCAATACCTGTTACAAGACCTTTAGCGAATCCTTTAGCCATGAGTATTCCTCCTTTAACTTATAAATCAGCCAGCTACCTCAAGAGGTCGCATTTTTCTGACTGACCTTTTTGTGATATAATAATAGTAACGAAAAAATGGGAATTTTTCAAGGAAAAAAGATGAAAACAAAAATAATTGTGATTGTTGGACCGACTGCAGTTGGAAAAACAGCTCTAGCCATTGAAGTTGCTAAGCATTTTAATGGCGAAGTAGTCAGTGGAGATAGCCAACAAGTCTATCGAGGACTAGATATTGGGACAGCTAAGGCTAGTCCAGAGGAGCAGGCAAGTGTTCCTCATCATTTGATTGATGTGAGAGAAGTAACCGAGTCTTACTCGGCTTTTGATTTTGTTTCAGAAGCTAAGGCGGCCATTGAGGATATTCAAAGTCGAGGTAAGCTAGCCATTATCGCTGGTGGAACTGGGCTTTATATCCAGAGCTTGTTAGAAGGTTACCACCTAGGTGGGGAGACTCCCCATGAGGAGATTTTAGCTTATCGTGCTAGTCTAGATCCTTTTTCAGATGAGGAGTTAGCCCATCTTGTAGAGCAAATAGGCCTTGAAATTCCCCAGTTTAATCGTCGTCGTGCCATGCGTGCCTTGGAGATTGCCCATTTTGGTCAAGACTTGGAAAATCAAGAGACCTTGTATGAACCTCTGATTATTTGCTTGGATGATGAGCGTAGTCAATTGTATGAACGGATTAACCACCGTGTGGATTTGATGTTTGAAGCTGGACTATTGGATGAAGCTAAGTGGTTGTTTGACCATTATCCAGATGTGCAGGCTGCTAAAGGGATTGGCTACAAGGAACTCTTTCCTTATTTTCGTGGAGAGCAGAGTTTGGAGGAGGCTAGTGACAGTCTCAAACAGGCGACCCGTCGTTTTGCCAAGCGTCAGCTAACCTGGTTCCGTAATCGTATGTATGTGACCTTTTATCAAATAGGAGAATCTGGTGTGACAGACCGTATTTTAAGCCAGATTGAGGAGTTTTTAAATGATTGAAACGGAGAAAAAAGAGGAGCGAGTCCTGCTCATTGGTGTTGAACTCCAGGGCATGGATAATTTTGACCTCTCCATGGAAGAGCTGGCTAGTCTGGCTAAGACGGCTGGTGCAGTCGTAGTCGATAGTTACAGACAAAAACGTGAAAAATACGACTCCAAGACCTTTGTCGGAACTGGTAAGTTGGAAGAAATTGCTCAAATGGTGGACGCAGAAGAAATCACGACAGTCATCGTCAATAACCGTCTGACACCTCGACAAAATGTCAATTTAGAGGAAGTCTTAGGTGTCAAGGTCATTGACCGTATGCAGTTGATTTTGGATATCTTTGCCATGCGGGCTCGAAGCCATGAAGGCAAACTCCAAGTGCATCTAGCTCAGCTCAAATACCTCTTGCCTCGTTTGGTTGGTCAAGGGATTATGCTCAGCCGTCAGGCAGGGGGAATTGGTTCTCGTGGTCCAGGTGAAAGTCAGCTGGAGCTTAACCGTCGTAGTGTTCGCAACCAGATTACAGATATCGAGCGCCAGCTCAAGGTGGTTGAGAAAAATCGGGCGACAGTTCGAGAAAAACGTTTGGAGTCAAGTACCTTTAAGATTGGTTTGATTGGCTACACCAATGCTGGAAAGTCAACTATCATGAACACCTTAACTAGCAAGACCCAGTATGAGGCAGATGAGCTTTTCGCGACTCTGGATGCGACGACTAAAAGCATTCATCTGGGGGGTAATCTACAGGTAACCTTGACAGATACCGTTGGATTTATTCAAGACTTACCAACCGAATTGGTGTCAAGTTTCAAGTCGACCTTGGAAGAAAGCAAGCATGTAGACCTTCTGGTTCATGTTATCGATGCCAGCAATCCTTACCATGAGGAACATGAAAAAACAGTTCTTTCCATTATGAAAGACTTGGACATGGAGGATATTCCTTGCTTGACCCTTTATAATAAAGCGGATTTGGTGGAGGATTTCACACCTACTCAAACGCCTTATGCTCTGATTTCTGCTAAATCTAAGGATAGTCGCGAACAGTTGCAGGCTTTATTGCTGGATAAGATTAAGGAAATTTTTGAACCCTTTACCCTACACGTGTCTTTTTCTAAGTCTTACAAGATTCATGATTTGGAGAGTGTTGCTATCCTAGAAGAACGTGACTACCAAGATGACGGCGAAGTCATCACAGGCTTCATTTCTGAGAAAAATAAATGGAGATTAGAGGAATTTTATGACTGATATTAAAACGTTGGCACTCAAGTATGGTGGCTATACGAGTTTAGACAAGGTATATCTAGATCAGCTTTTAGCTGGTAGGTCTGAAGAGGAGCAACTAGCTCTCATCACCCCTCCACCAAGTGTAGTCAATGCCTACTTTGCAGAACTCTACCAGAAAAAGAGTCCTCAAGCTGCGACCGATTATTTTGCAGAAGTCAGCCAAGAACTGAGCCTCTACAATGCTGAACCAAGTTTCACGGAAGAAAGCAAGCCCTTTATTCGCCTCAATCTATCTGGTAAATCCTTTGGATTTTGCTACGAGAAAGAAGGGTTAGGTCGGATTTTCTCAGAAGCTGAGGAGCTAATTACAGATGAATTACTCTTTGAGATTGCGCAAATTTTTCCTCATCAGTTGGTCTTTGAAGAGTCTGGAAAGATTTACTTGAAGTCTGTCGGGGACGAGGAAGTTGTTAGCGTGGAAAATCTCACAACCTTGACAGATTTGGAAACCTTGGCAGATGGAAGAAAGCGACTTAAAGGTTACAGCCAAGAGGATTTACTGCAAGAAGCTAGAGCTTTTTCTGGCAAGTTTTATTATCGCTCAGAAAATCGCACTGCTATGTTATATATTGATTAATTAGAAAGTATCGAATGGATATTCAATTTTTAGGAACGGGGGCTGGTCAGCCCTCAAAAGCCCGCAACGTTTCCAGTCTCGCTCTGAAACTCTTGGACGAGATTAACGAAGTTTGGCTTTTTGACTGTGGAGAAGGAACGCAAAATCGCATTCTGGAAACCACGATTCGACCACGTAAGGTCAGCAAAATCTTTATCACCCACTTGCATGGAGACCATATCTTTGGTTTGCCAGGATTCCTTTCTAGTCGCGCTTTTCAGGCCAATGAAGAGCAGACAGATTTGGAAATCTATGGTCCCCAAGGCATCAAATCTTTTGTCTTGACCAGTCTACGAGTGTCAGGTTCACGCTTGCCCTATAAGATTCATTTCCATGAGTTCAACCAAGATTCTCTAGGGAAAATTCTTGAAACCGATAAATTTACAGTTTATGCGGAAGAGTTGGATCACACTATTTTCTGTGTGGGCTACCGTGTCATGCAAAAGGACCTAGAAGGCACTCTGGATGCTGAAAAACTCAAGGTTGCCGGCGTACCATTTGGACCGCTTTTTGGTAAAATCAAAAACGGGCAGGATGTAGTCCTAGAAGACGGCACCGAGATTAAAGCAGCAGACTATATCTCAGCGCCTCGTCCTGGTAAGATTATCACTATCTTAGGTGATACTCGAAAAACAGATGCTAGTGTGCGTCTGGCTGTCAATGCAGATGTCCTTGTCCATGAGTCAACTTATGGCAAGGGAGACGAAAAGATTGCCCGCAACCACGGTCACTCAACTAATATGCAGGCTGCGCAGGTGGCAACAGAAGCAGGTGCCAAAAGGCTTTTGCTCAACCACATCAGTGCTCGTTTCCTATCAAAAGATATCAGCAAGCTCAAGAAAGACGCTGCTAGTGTCTTTGAAAATGTCCATGTGGTCAAAGACTTGGAAGAAGTGGAAATCTAGAATCTCGAGAAAGGAAAAGTATGTCTACGATTCTCATTACGGGTGCCAGTGGTGGTCTAGCCCAAGAAATGGTCAAACTCTTGCCTCAAGACCAACTCATTTTGCTAGGTAGAAATAAGGAAAAATTAGCTCAATTATACGGAAATCATCCACAGGCAGAATTGGTCGAGATTGATATTACCGATAGTCAAGCCTTAGAAGGATTGGTAGCTGACCTCTATCTCCGTTATGGTAAGATTGATGTTTTGATTAACAACGCTGGCTACGGGATTTTTGAGGATTTTGACAAGATTTCTAGTCAAGATATTCATCAAATGTTTGAGGTTAACACCTTTGCTCTCATGAATCTATCTCGTTTGGTTGCTTCTCGCATGAAGGAAATGCGAAAAGGTCATATCATCAATATCGTCAGTATGGCAGGATTGATAGCGACTGCTAAGTCTAGTCTATACTCTGCGACCAAGTTTGCGGCCATTGGTTTTTCAAATGCTTTGCGCCTTGAACTCATGTCCTATGGTGTCTATGTGACAACTGTTAATCCAGGACCTATCCGTACAGGATTTTTTGACCAAGCAGACCCAGATGGGACCTATCTCAAGTCGGTTGACCGTTTTCTATTGGAACCAGATGCTGTCGCGCAAAAGATTGTTAAGACCATAGGAAAAAACAAACGCGAGCTCAATCTCCCAATCTTGTTACATTTAGCCCATAAGTTTTATACCCTCTTTCCTAAGCTAGCAGATAAGTTGGCTGGAGAAACCTTTAATTATAAGTGAGAAAGCTGTTCCCATGAGGAATGGCTTTTTGCTTTAATTAGGAGGAGTTGTTGATCAAAAATAATCCCTGAAAATACTGGTAGTTTATCCCTGTTAGATAGCTTTAAGGTATAATAGAGATAAGAACGTTCATTAGATAAATGAAGTCCCAAACCAGCTAGCTTACCCTAGATAATGACTCATGTATAGCCGGAGGTTGACAATGGAATTATTGACAATTGACCAAATCATTTCCATTATTGAGGAAGCAACACAAGGGCTTGACCCTGAGATAAGAGAAGGAATTGTCCTGAGCCATACTGAACTGCCCGTGTCTGAACTGGATCGTTTGAAAAAACAACTGCAAATACAAGATTTGGATCCGATTTTTAGGAAGTATATTCTGGCCTATAACTGGGGGCAGGTCGGTTTTTTAAGTTACCAGTTTGGATATGGGGACGACACTAGTCTTACTTGGCTAATCAATCGCAATCTGGAATACCATGATTACTCGACTCTACAAGAAAGAGGCTTGATCATCATTGCAAATGGAGATCCCTACACTATTTTGCTGGATTGTCAATCTGGGGCGGTCTATGCTCTTGATGCAGAGATGACCTATGATGAAAAAATATGGCTGGCACCAGATTTTCTAGTATTTATTAGAGCCATGGGAACGGCCCAATTTGCAGTTTGGAAGGGTTGTGAAAGTGACTTCATCCACTTGATGACTAGGATAGGCCATGCGTCCAGTCTGATATTCTGGCAGAGTCTGGTCGGAGTTTATGATTGAAAGTAGAAGGAGCAGATCATGGAATTTATTGTAGCTGAGGAAGGGATTCCTCAAAATATCGGATGTCAGGGAGCTTTGATTGCCTATTGTGGCAGTGAGATAGAATTTCATTATGAAACCGTGCCACCACACGGTGATGAGATTTTTTCTGCCAAGTTACCTTTGTTAGAACTTGAACTGCCCTTTTGGATCTATGGGAGAAATCTCATATTTTTAGATGCTTACTACCTCTTAGCAGAAACGGTTAAAAAAGGGACTTGGGATCCCATAACGACGACACTCATCAACATTCATATGGGGAAATACGCCAGCCTAGACCACTGGTACAATCATATATCTATTGAGCAAAACGGTCTTGAGTTGAAAAATGATTATGATGGACAAGCCCTGACTTTGAAAACTGTTGACAATCTTCATTGGCTTGCCCTAGATGCTAAATCAGAAGAAAGGAACTAAATATGGCAAAGAAAAGAGTTACCTTACCAAAAGAGTTTAAGGATTTAATGGATGAAGGAAATATTGAAGCCCTTAAAGCAGTCTATGATCGTTGTGAATTAACCGCTCATGATGGAAGATTTAGCTTATGTACACCTCTGCATATGGGAGGAGTCCCGGATGAATTGGTTATCTGGCTGGTGGAAAAGGGCTTGGATATCAATATCCCTGATTATTATGGAGCAACACCTTTGTACCGTCAAGCAATCTTGGGGAGAGATACAGTAAAACTCTTGCTTGAATTGGGGGCAGACATTGGAAAACCTAATACCTATGGTGAGACCCCCCTACATGTAGCAGCTGAGTTTTTCCATCCTAAGACTGTCAAACTTTTGATTGATAAGGGAGCAGATGTCAATGCTAAAAATGATATGGGAAGAACCCCACTAGCTTCAGTCTTGATGGTTTGTCGGGGGATTTATATTGCCCAAACAGCTGAAATTGCCTCTATGCTTCTGGATGCTGGTGCTAAGAAAACACCAGCCATGAAAGAAAAGGTCGAAAATATCGGTAAGGATTTTGAATTTCATAGAGAAAGTATCCACCCAGACTACATCGAGGGAGCAGATAAAGGCTTAGCGAAGCTCTATGAGCTCTTTGATGTTAAGCCAGTCGCCAAACGAATAACCCATGATGGCAGTGCACCAATCTTGGTCAAAGAAGGAACTTGGGAGGAGCAATATGAGGAACTTTGGTCCTTCTTAATTCCTTCAAGTGGTGCTGCAAAAACTGTTCAGGGCGAAGTCATCCGCATACCAGGGCGCGTTCGTGATGAACTGGATCGCAATGGTGGGGTCAACTGGGACAGAGACTATAGAAAAATGCTTCAGGCTCTCCCTCAATACTTGTCTCTAGGAATCCCTCTTTCAGATCAAGAATTAGAAGAGACTAAAGAGCTTATTGCTCAAGTTCATGGGAAAGATTTTGATGACGAGCCTCGCCTAGACCGCCTGTGTCAGCTAGCTATTGCTTGGATTAAGAAAAATCCTGAACCCCTTCTCCTAGAAAAAACAAGTTATAAGCGGTAAAAATCATTGGAAGGCAGATAAAATAAAGAAATCATGGTGAAATGATGCAACTAATTGACCAAGTTAAAAAAATAGAAACTTATATTTGTGAGTGTTTTGAAGACTGGGATTTGGATGATCCTGTGGAAGAAGGATATCTGGAAGATTATCAGGACATTTCTGGTGCTTCCGAAGAAGAGCTTCAAGGCTTTGAGGAAAGACTTGGCATTCGTCTACCTAGTGACTTCAAAGAGCTTTGTAGCTACAAAAATGGGAGTAAATACCTCTCTATTTTACCTTGTGTGATTGACCAGAGAGATTTAACTTTTTCTCTCATGAGTCTACAGGAAATTGAGACTTGTAAAAAGTACTTTCAAAATAGAGATGCTCTGTTAACAGAATTTCCCGACTATTTTTCTAGTCAAGACCTAGAAAACATGCATGATAGTAGAATTAAGCCTTATCTTTTTAATAAAAAATGGCTTCCTTTTGCTCAGTATTGTGACTCTTGTTATCTTATGCTGGATTTTGATCCAGATCGGGAGGGTCAGGAAGGGCAGGTTATTTGCTACATCCATGATCCTGACCAGGTGATCTATGCGACTAAAAGTCTTACAAATCTGATTGAAGGGATAATGGATGAGATAGTATGAACGGACAAATGTACCAAATAGCCTGTATCGTGGCAGCAGCTAGGAAGGCTTTAAAAAGTGGTAAAGAAATATGCTATAAGCCTGAAAAATATACAAATAAGTTGAACTTTCAAATTTTGCCGTCAGAAAAGGGGGAAGTTACGGAACTTTCTGTAACTGATTGGTTTAAAAACCTTAAGGAAAAAGGTTTGAAGGACTTAAAATTATTTTGCCCCATTTCAGTTGAAGACAGAGGTATTTTAGGTTTCTCCAATACAACACAGAGTTCAATTCTCTGTTTTTATAAAGATGGGAAGGCAAGTTATTTCCTACCAAATTGGGAATCTGCTTCTCCAGGCAAGGGCTGGGATGTTACCTACACCGAGTATGAGTGGGAAAGGTCTTCTCAAGACATTCCCCACTATGAAAATAATATCGAAGAATTTAAGGACATATTGGCTCGTATAGAAGATCTAGCAATTAAAATTGAATGTGACAATTTTGCCAAAGTCTTTCACTCTGCTAGAAAATTTTTGCTAGACCCAGAATCTGGTAAAGGACTGGCAGAACCTCAAATTCCACCGCAACATCTAAGCATATTTAGAGCTGCAAGTGCAGCGGATGTTTTTGGAGCAATGGGCTCCTGGAATGATGAGCCTGGATGGCTGGCACAAGATAAGGGACTTGGTCAAGTATACGATGAACTTTCGGATCAATTGCTAAGAAATATTCGATTAGCTATTCTATTTGCCATCAACGAGTGGTGAAGGATTAGGAGAGAGAAAATGGGGAAGTTAAAGTTAAGCCTATTGAACAAATGGGAACTAGACAAGGACTACAATAGTGTTTTCAATTCTGTCATGTTACATGATGGTAGAGCCTTTGTCTTGACCAGTGAGAAGGAAACTTTCAATCGCTACTGTCTGCTTGAAGTATCACCTTTGGGTGTGAAGGAGATAGATGCTTGGTATTGTGACCATGTTTGGGAGGAAGAGCCTCTACTCTTTACAGATGGACAAAATATTGGCATCATCAAGGCTGGCAAGGAAATAGTCTATTATACTGGTGATTTTTCTAATCCAGAAATCATTGCCATAAGGGATCCGCAAAGTATACTTCCTAAAAAGGCACAAGAGAGATATTTTCAAAGCGTATCAGATAGCAACCAGATACCCGTGTGTTTTGAAGATCAAGTTTATACAAATCAGGCAAGAAACTTTGCCCTTTTAGAGTTAGATAGAGAGAAAAAGCAGGCTAAGTGGACCACTTATTCGCATATTGATAAAAAAGATTTAAACCACCACGACAGGAGCTCGGACGCTAGTCCTAAAATCGATAGTTTGAAATGTTGGAAGCAAGAGCTCTATGCCTTTAGCTCTGGAGAAAGTCAAACCTCTGTCAATAAATGGGGCATAGACTATTATGCTCTTGTTAAAATCTCTAGTGATGGTCGTATTATCGAAAAGTTATTAGAATCGGAACATTTAAAGGCTTTAGGCAAAAAAGCTGGTGTCAATGGACTCTTTACGGATTCGGCTTATCTGATCCTGAGCCCCCTATTTAAGAATGATGATTGGAAGGGCAAGCAAAAGCTATTTTCTCTGGCAACAAGAGAATGGTGTGATATAGCTTTGCCTAGAGGAATGAGTAAACACAAGCTTCAAAATATGACAGACAACTTTTGTTTAACTTTTCTGTACGACAGAGGTTTAAAAGAACTTGCCCTTTGTCAGATTGACTAGGCTGTGAGGCTGAGTTTGGGAGCTTTTTGTTGCTAGGTGCTGAAATTTCTTGATTAGTCTGTAGTATTCATTTTGAGGTGTTTTCTTGTCAAATTTGACCAAGTATTGCAAATCGAATCTTAAAATAGTATACTAGTTCTGTTAGTTATGAAAACGTTTGCGTTTTTTGTTGTTGATGATTATTTAGGAGACAAGACATGGAATTGACAGCCATTTATCATAGACCAGAATCAGAGTATGCTTATCTTTACAAAGAAGGTCAGCTACATATCCGAATCAGAACCAAGAAAGATGATGTCCAGCAGGTTATTTTGCATTATGGAGATCCCTTTATCTTCATCGAGGATAAGTATGAGGCTAAGAAAGAAATGACCAAAGTAACCTCAGATGCCCTATTTGATTATTGGCAGGTTACAGTATCTGTTGGTTTTGCACGGATTCAGTATCTCTTTGAGCTCCTTGATGAGGAAGGTCAGGGTGTTTTCTACGGTGATAAGGGTTGTGTAGAACATACTCAAGAAAACTTGGATGCTGAAGGCAATGGCTTTAAGCTTCCTTATATTCACGAAATCGACGGATGTCAGGTTCCTAACTGGGTTTCAAATACCGTTTGGTATCAGATTTTCCCAGAACGTTTTGCCAATGGAAATCCTAATCTAACTCCAGATGGAGCTCGAGAGTGGGATGCTACCATTGCGCCTAACAGGGATGATTTTTTTGGTGGAGATTTACAAGGGATTATTGATCATTTAGACTATCTTAAAGATTTGGGAATCACTGGACTTTATCTATGTCCGATTTTTGAAGCAACGACCAATCACAAGTATGATACGACGGATTATTTTGAAATTGACCGTCACTTTGGTGACAAGGAAGTCTTTCGTAATCTAGTCGAGGAAGCCCACAAACGTGGCATCAAGATTATGTTAGATGCTGTTTTCAATCATATCGGCTACCAGTCTGCCCAATGGCAGGATGTTCTAAAGAATGGAGAAAACTCACCTTATAAAGATTGGTTCCATATTCAAGAATTCCCAATTACAGAGGATAAACTTCAGAATCCAAGACAACTCCCTTATCATACCTTTGCCTTTGCTAGCTATATGCCTAAGTTAAATACGGCAAATCCTAAAGTTAAAAAATTTCTTTTAAGTGTTGCAACTTACTGGATTGAGAATTTTGATATCGATGCTTGGCGCTTGGACGTTGCCAATGAAATTGACCATCAGTTCTGGAGAGATTTCAGAAAGGCAGTTCTCGCTAAAAAGCCTGATTTGTATATTTTAGGTGAAATCTGGCATACGTCTCAACCTTGGTTACAAGGGGATGAGTTCCATGCGGTCATGAACTACCCACTCTCTGAAAGTATCAAGGATTATTTCTTGCGTCAGCGTAAAAAGACAGAGCAGTTTATTTCAGAAATCAATAGCCAGTCTATGTACTACAAGCAACAAATCTCAGAAGTGATGTTTAACCTTCTGGATTCTCACGATACAGAGCGTATCCTCACAACTGCCAAAGGAAATCTCCAACATGTCAAGGCTGCTTTAACCTTCCTCTACCTTCAAAAAGGGACTCCTTGTATCTATTACGGAACAGAGCTTGCATTAATAGGTGGACCAGATCCCGACTGCCGTCGTGTCATGCCTTGGGACCGTGTGTCTGAGGACAATGATATGCTGAATTTCATGAAGAAATTAATCAAAGTCCGTAAGGAAGTGGCAAGTATGATTCAGCATGGAAATTATAGCTTGCAAGAAGTGAAACCAGATGTTCTAGCTTTGAAATGGAGCTATGAAGAGAAAGAAGTTCAAGCCATCTTCAATCAGTCTTCTGAGAAATATACTTTAGACAGAGATTCAGTTGATTTAGCGAGTCATTGCCAGTTTGAAGATGGTCAGCAAGTCATCTTGCCAGATGGATTTGTGGTTTATTTAGATTCGATTTAAATCGATTTTAACTCCAGTATAGGTTTGTTTTAAACGAGAAAGGGAAGAATGATGGAAAAACTTCAAGTTTCCGAAGAATGGTTGCAAAAATACCAAGAAATCAAGCATATTTTGACCTCGTCTGTCAATTATGCAGCATGTTTTGAGACGAAAGAAATAGACGGCAAGGAAGTCTTTGTCCTAGATATGGGGGAAGTGACCTTCCCAAGTGGAGAAATATTAGTTAGGGATCCCTTGGTCTGGCTCCGTAGGAATGAAAAACCCTATCTAGAGACAGTTCCCAAAGGAACATTTCCACTCAAAACCTTAGTAGTCAAGATCGAAGAAGATCATTATCGGTATGTTGCAACAAGAGTTCAATTTACAGATAAGCTTCCAGTTGTCTACTATGAAGCCTTAATTGGCAATGAAAACCTGGATTCGGTTGAAGAAGATTCTTATTTTGGGTTTTCAGTCGATGCAGGCTTGGCAACTATTGTGGATGTTGAGACTAAAAATGCCTACTGTGATTTTGAAGAAAAATGGTATCAAGAAAATCCTGAAAAAAACATCTATGATGATTTCTTTGCGGAAATTTTTGCTCAAAATGCCATAGAATATCCCCTATATCAACGAGAAGGCGGTGATTGGATTAACTTTAAAATACCAGATACAGACCTGACTATTCCAATGATTCAGTCTGGTTTTGGAGATGGAAATTATCCTGTTTACTTTGGCTATGATAAGGATCACCAACTATGTGATGTGGTTATCGAGTATATCTATCTTGGATAAGGAGTTGGATGATGGCACTCAAGGAAGTTTATGAGTATTTTCGTCACTATGATAAGGAAACTTATCAAGTTGTCGCCTGCATGGGCAATGAACCATCGGAAGAAGATGTTCAGGATTTTGAAAATCAATACGGCATTCGTCTGCCAGAAGATTTCAGGGAATTCACCATGTCATCTCTGGGAGGTCTCTTTATGGAAGTCAGGGAAGAGCTATGGCCAAGAGCCAAGGCTTACGATGTAGCACCATTTTGGACCTTCTGTCGAGGTATTAAGGTCTTGGGAATTGCAAATGGCATCCCAGACTTCTTAGACATTCGTCTTAAAACCAAGGAATTACACGCTCTGGGCTTTGTGGATTATATTCCATTTCTGTCTATCGTCGGGGACGGAGAAGTGATTTTTTGCTTTGATAAGGACAATCATATTGTAGCTCTAGATTGGTATAATAGTGGCGAAACTGAAGAGCTTGAATGTGATTTTTCAGGACTTTTACTCCATCAAATTGCCGAGCTAGAAGAACGTAAAAATGAGATGGTCAAGCTTTTGGAAAAGAGGAAATCTAGTCAATAATCTATAAGGAAATATCAGTTTGATAGTTCGTAAAAGAGGTTGGGACAAAAGATCCCGACCTCACTTTTTATTAGCAATCAAACTTTGACGCGGTAGCTAGCTGATTGAACTTTTTGTTCGTCTTTTAGACTCCAAAAAGCTCCTAATCATCCTCGTGGGGCTGGGACTACGAAATCGAGACTTTGTCTATCGATTTCTGTCCCACCGCCTTTTTTAATAAAACCATTCACTAAATGTACATTCAGATTTTTAAACTTTTCTACAAATTATAGAAAAAAGAATCAAAAGTATGATTTTTATGCTGCCAGTATTGAAGTTTCTTATATTATTTTATAAAATAGAAGCAAAATACTACTGAAAAAGTAGAGCGCTTACATAAAAATGGAAGCGGTTACGAATATAAGGAGGATCTTATGGGAAAAGATCATTGGAATCGAAAAAGAGTGTATAGTATCCGAAAATTTACCGTTGGAACTTGCTCTGTAGTCATCGGTACTTGCTCAGTCTTATTTGGAGCAAGTGTAGCTGGTGCAAATCCGGTAGCTGCGGAAGAAACTCCGATTACAGTTGCTACAGAAAAGGTAGAGGATGAGTCTCATAAAGAGGAAGTTAGTGAAACAGCAAGTCCAGAACTTCAAGCATCAACTGAATCAGTTGCAAGTAAAGTTGCTACACCAGCTCATGAAGCTGAAAAAGCACAGGACGATCAAACTCTACAATCAGATTCTGACAAAAAAGAGGATTCCATCTTAGATAAAAAGCCTCAAGCAATTACTCAAGATCAATCTGCTCAAACGGAAAAACCGGACCTAAAACCGGCTACCAGTGAGGAGGTAAATCAATTGGTTGAGGACCGTAAAGTAGAATTTAACCAAAACTGGCATTTTAAACTCAATGCCAATGCCAAAGATGCTATCAAACCAGATGCAGATGTATCAAGCTGGAAGAAATTAGACCTTCCTCATGACTGGAGTATTTACAATGACTTCGATCATGATTCTCCTGCCCAAAATGAGGGTGGACAACTCAATGGTGGTGATGCTTGGTATCGCAAGACCTTTAAACTTGACGAAAAAGACCTTAACAAGAATGTTCGTTTGGTTTTTGATGGAGTTTATATGGATTCGCAAGTCTATGTAAACGGTCAGCTAGTTGGTCACTATCCAAATGGTTATAACCAATTTTCATATGACATCACTGACTATCTCAATAAAGACGGTCGTGAAAATGTCGTAGCTGTACATGCGGTTAATAAACAACCAAGTAGCCGTTGGTACTCAGGAAGCGGTATTTACCGCGATGTTACCCTTCAAGTCACAGATAAGGTTCATGCTGAGAAAAATGGAACAACTATCTTAACACCAGACCTTGAAAAACAACAAAATGGTAAGGTTGATACTCATGTAACAAGTAAGATTGTCAATACAGATGACAAAGATCATGAAATTGTTGCTGAATACCAAATTATCGAACGAAATGGTCAGGCTGTAACGGACGTGGTTCGTACAGATAGCCAAGTCTTGAAAGCTCATCAATCAACTAGTCTAAATGCTATTTTGCAAGTTGAGAAACCAAAACTTTGGACAGTTCTTAACGACAAGCCTGCCCTTTATGAGTTGGTGACTCGTGTTTATCGTGATGGTCAATTGGTCGATGCTAAGAAGGACTTGTTTGGTTACCGTTACTATAACTGGACACCAAATGAAGGCTTCTCTTTGAATGGTGAACGCATTAAATTCCATGGGGTTTCTCTTCACCATGACCATGGAGCTCTAGGAGCTGAAGAAAACTATAAGGCAGAATACCGTCGTCTGAAACAGATGAAGGATATGGGTGTGAACTCTATCCGTACAACCCACAACCCAGCTAGTGAGCAAACGTTGCAGATTGCTGCAGAACTAGGTTTGTTGGTCCAAGAAGAAGCCTTTGATACTTGGTACGGTGGGAAGAAACAGTATGACTACGGCCGTTTCTTTGACAAAGACGCCACTCACCCAGATGCTAAAAAAGGTGAAAAATGGTCTGACTTTGACCTACGTACAATGGTCGAGAGAGGCAAGAACAACCCTGCTATCTTCATGTGGTCTATCGGTAATGAAATCGGTGAAGCAGACGGTAAAGCTCGTTCTCTAGCGACTGTTAAACGCTTGGTGCAAGTGATCAAGGCAGTTGATAAGACACGCTATGTCACTATGGGAGCAGACAAGTTCCGCTTTGGTGATGGTAGTGGTGATCATGAAAAGATTGCGAACGAACTTGATGCGGTTGGATTTAACTATTCAGAAGACAACTACAGGAAGCTTCGTGCGAAACATCCAAATTGGTTGATTTACGGTTCAGAAACTTCTTCAGCAACACGTACTCGTGGTAGCTATTTCCGTCCAGAAAGTGAGCTAGTTCACAGTAACCAAGCATATCGTCATTATGAGCAGTCAGACTACGGTAATGACCGTGTTGGTTGGGGTAAAACAGCCACTGCATCGTGGACTTTTGATCGTGACAATGCTGGTTATGCTGGTCAGTTTATCTGGACGGGTACCGATTATATCGGTGAGCCTACTCCATGGCACAACCAAAACAACACACCAGTTAAGAGTTCTTACTTCGGTATCGTAGATACAGCTGGCATTCCAAAGAATGACTACTACTTGTACCAAAGCCAATGGGTTTCTGCTCAGAAGAAACCAATGGTTCACCTCCTTCCTCACTGGAATTGGGAAGACTCTAGTCTAAAAGAGAATGTAGCGGATGCAGATGGTAAGATTCCTGTTCGTGCATTTTCAAATGCTGCCAGTGTGGAACTATTCTTGAATGGTGAGTCCTTAGGTAAGAAAACCTTTAACAAGAAACAAACAAGTGATGGCCGTACTTATCAAGAAGGTGCCAATGCAAATGAACTTTACCTTGAGTGGAAGGTTGCTTATCAACCTGGAACCCTGGAAGCAGTAGCTCGTGATGAGGCAGGTAACGAAATTGCTCGTGATAAGGTTACGACTGCTGGTGAGCCTGCAGGTGTTCGCTTAGTCAAAGAAGAAAATGCTATCGCAGCAGACGGGAAAGACCTCACTTATATCTACTACGAAATCGTTGATAGCGCTGGCAATGTGGTTCCTACTGCTAATAACCTTGTGCGCTTCCAGTTGCATGGACAAGGTCAGATTGTCGGTGTGGACAACGGTGAACAAGCAAGCCGTGAGCGTTACAAAGAGCAAGCTGATGGTTCATGGATTCGCAAGGCCTTCAATGGTAAGGGTGTTGTCATTGTCAAATCAACTGAGCAAGCAGGTAAATTCACCTTGACTGCCCACTCTGATCTCTTGAAATCTGATCAAACTACTATCTTCACAGGTAAGAAAGACCAAGCAGAAAAAACTGTCTTAGGTACAGAAGTTGCTAAAGTCCGTACCGTTATCGGGCAAGCACCAAAAATGCCTAAGAAAGTAGCCTTTATCTACAGTGACGGCAGTCGTGCAAAACTTCCAGTAGAATGGTCAGCAGTTGATGTCAATGAACCAGGAATTGTAACTGTTAAGGGTGTAGCAGATGGACGTGATGTAGAAGCGCGTGTTGAAGTCTTGGCTCTCGAAGCAGAATTGCCTATAGTCAAGAGAATCGCTCCAAATACAGACCTAAATTCAGTTGACAAATCTGTTTCCTACGTATTGTCAGATGGTACTGTAGCAAGCTATGATGTTAATAAGTGGGAAATTGCAGCTGAAGATCAAGCTAAACTAGCAATCCCAGGATCTCGCATCCAAGCAAAAGGTATTTTAGAAGATGAAGAAATCGCTGCGACCTTGGTAGTGGCAGAAGGTGAAGCTGCTAATCCAGTAGTTCCAAGTGTAACTGTGGCAGATCAAGCGGTTGAAGGTCTTTCAACTGACCAACCTGTAAAATACCACAAGCTTGCTTATGGCGTAGCTTTGCCAGAGGTTAAAGCTACGGCTGAAAATGCTCAAGTGACAGTTATTCAAGCTAATGAAGCAAATGGTATGCGTGCAAGCATCCATGTTCAACCTAACGACGGTGGCCCACTACAAACCTATGCTATCCAATTCCTACAAGAGGCTCCACAAATTGAACGTTTGAGCCTAGAAGTTGAAAATGCAGCTGCTTTGAAAGAGGACCAAACGGTCGGTATCAAGGTCTTGGCTCACTACCAAGATGGTACTCAGGCAGTCTTGAAAGCTGACAAGGTTACCTTCTCAACTACAGGTGAGGGAGATGTAGCCGTTCGTAAAGGTATGCTTGAATTGCACAAACCAGGTCAAGTAACTCTGAAAGCTCAATTTGAAGGAGCAGAAGGTCAGATTGACTTGAACATTCAAGCAAATACTGAAGATAAAGTCGTCCAAGCCATCCGTCCAGTTAGTGTCGTGACAGGTTTGAACCAAGAACCAAGTCTCCCAGCTACAGTAACTGTAGAGTATGACAAAGGATTTCCAAAGGTTCACAAGGTGACTTGGCAAGCAGTTGCTAAGGAAGACCTTGCTAAATACCATAGCTTTGATGTTCTTGGTAAAGTAGAAGGGCTTGAAAAAGAAGCTCATGCTAAGGTATCTGTTGAAGGTATCATTGCTGTCGAGGAAGTGAGCGTAACAACTCCAGTTGCAGAAGCTCCTCAATTACCAGAGAGTGTTCGGACTTATCACTCAAATGGCCAAGTCTCTTCAGCTAAAGTAACTTGGGACGCAATTGAACCAAGCCAATACGCACAAGAAGGCAACTTTACTGTGACAGGACATGTCGAAGGTACTCAACTACCAACCAAACTTCATGTTCGTGTATCTTCACAGACAGAAACTGGTGCTAATATTTCTGACCAGTGGACTGGTTCAGAATTGCCACTTGCCTTTGCATCAGACTCAAATCCAAGTGATTCAGTAGCAAATGTCAATGACAAACTAATTTCATATAACAATCAACCAGCAAACCGCTGGACAAACTGGAACCGTACAAGTGAAGCATCAGTGGGAATTCTCTTTGGTGACTCTGGTATCATGTCTAAACGTTCAGTTGATAACCTCAATGTCGCCTTCCACGAAGACCACGGTGTTGGTGCACCTAAATCCTATGTCATCGAATACTATGTCGGTTCAGCAACTCCAACAGTTCCTAAGAATCCAAGCTTTGTAGCACGTGAAGATCATGTCTTTAATGACGATAAAAACTGGAAAGAAGTAACAAATCTCAAGGCTCCAGATCAAGTAAGAGCTGGAGAAATGACCCACTTTAGCTTTGATAAAGTCAACACTTACGCAGTTCGTATCCGCATGGTTCGACCAGATGGTAAATGGGGTACTTCTATTACAGAAATGCAAGTCTTCTCTAAACAAGTAGCTGCAGCTAAGAAAGCTCAAGCACAAATCCAAGTAGATGGAAAAGATTTGCCAAACTTTAATCCAGGCTTGACTGACTACTATCTTGAATCAAGCCAAGGAAAAACTCCAGCTGTGACAGCAAGTGTTACTGAAAATGGTATTGCAACAGTTGTACCAAGCGTACGTGAAGGAGATCCAGTTCGTGTTGTTGTCAAGGCTGAAAACGGTGATATCTTGGGTGAATATCGTCTACACTTCACAAATGATAAAGATTTGCTCGCAAGTAAACCTGTTGCTGTTGCCAAATCCTCTCGCTTGGTTGCTAAAGGACAAACCCTTGAGTTACCAGCAAAAGTTCCTGTCTACTTCACAGGAAAATCTGACTATGAAGTGAAAGACTTGGCTGTTGACTGGGAAGCAGTTCCAGCAGAAAATCTAACAAAAGCAGGTGAATTTACAGTTCATGGTCGCGTTTTGGGTACTGATTTAACTGCTGAAGTGGCTGTACGTGTGACAGATAAACTCGGTGAAAACCTTTCAGACAACCCAGACTTCGATGACGATAGCAACCGTTCATTTGCCTCAGCAACTAACGATATTGATCCAAACTCTCATGACCGTGTAGATTATGTTAACGATGGTTCAGATGATGAAACCCGTCGTTGGACCAACTGGTCTGCAAGTCCATCTGAAAATCCAGAAGTCTCAGTAGGGGTTATCTTTAGAGAAGCTGGCAAGATTGTTGAACGTACAGTTGCTGAAGGAAGCATTCGATTCTTTGCAGATGGTGGAACAGACGCCCCTTCTAAACTCGTCCTAGAACGCTATGTGGGACCAGAATTTGATTCGCCAGAATATTACTCTAACTACCAACCATACGATCCAGAACATCCATTCAACACTCCTTCTAACTGGGAGAAAGTTGAATACCGTGCGGATCAAGAAGTTCAAGCAGGAACTGACATCCATGTAACCTTTGCACCGGTCAAAGCTAAAGCTATGAGATGGCGCATGGACAGAAAAGCAGACAAGAAGGGTGTGGCTATCACTGAAATGGCCTTTATCGCTCCAAGTGAAGCTCCTAAAGACAATACAGCTTCTAAACTTCTAGTAGATGGTAAAGAGCTTGCTGACTTCTCAGAAGATCGTGCAGACTACCAAGTAACTTATAGTGGAAACCGTCCTAAAGTGACCGTTGAAGCTGGTGAAAACGTAGCGGCAACAGTTGTCGATAGTGGTGACGATAAACTTCCAGTCTTGGTACGTCTCGTTTCAGAAAGTGGTAAACACGTCAAGGAATACCGTATCCAATTGACCAAAGAAAAGGTTGAAACTGGGAAAGTTGCCCCAGCTGTTCAGGAAGAGCTTCCTAGCCTAGAAGTGGTAGAAGAAACTCTCAGCTTCAAGACAGTGAAGAAAGAAGATCCAACTCTAGCAGAAGGTGAAACTCGTGTAACTCAAGCAGGTCGTGAAGGTAAAGAACGTATCTTGACTGAAGTAGCACTAGATGGAAGCCGTACTGAAAAACTTCGCGAAACTATTGAAGCACCGCAAGATGAGATTGTCTTAGTCGGAACTAAGAAAGAAGTATCTGGTAAAACAGATCCAGCTATCCATGAAGTTCCAGAATTTACAGGCGGTGTCAATGGAGCAGAAGCAGCTGTTCATGAAGTCCCAGAGTACCCAGGAGTCATTGGCACAGCAGGTGATGAGCCAGCACCAGTAGTAGAGGTTCCAGAATTTACAGGCGGTGTCAATGGGGCAGAAGCTGCTATTCATGAAGTCCCTGAGTTCACTGGTCATGTAAATGGATCAGAAGGAGCTACCCACCAAGTTCCACACTTTGAAGGTGGCGTTCCTGGTGGAGAAGGGATTAGTCACCAAGTTCCAGAATTTACTGGAGGTGTGAATGGTTCAGCCCCAACTACAGGTGAAACACCAGCATACAGAGATGAGCAGTCACAAGTAGCTCTTGCTATGTCACAAGACAAGACCTACCAAGCGCCTGCAAGTCATCAAAATATCCTCCCTGAAACAGGTACTAAGGAAAATGCAACCCTTGCAACAGCAGGTGTTGTAGGAGCACTTCTTGGTATGTTTGCTATGGGAAAGAAAAAAGAAGACGAATAAGATGATGTAAAAACATCTAAGTCATAGAGATTGGTTCAAAAGACTCATCTCGATTATAAAAAGCGGACAAAACTAGTTTTCTGATAAACAGAATCTGGTCTTGTTCGCTTTTTTGGCTCTTTGTCAACTGTAGTGAACAACAAGAAAGTATAATACTCTTCGAAAACCTCTTCAAACCGCGTCAACGTAGCCTTGCCGTACTCAAGTACATTCCTAGTTTGTTCTTTGATTTTCATTGAGTATAAGACAGAGCTGGTTTCTTATTCCTAAATTACCTTACAATTGACAACAGGTTCCCTTGAAAATATTTAGTCAGCTAAACCAAGGATAGTCTTATCCTAAGCCATTTTGTCAAATGAAATTACGTCCCATATTTCCTCTAAGTTAGTCAAACAATCTTAGTTTTAGAAAGTAAGACTAGCTAACTTCAATTTAGAACTTTCATATAACTTCTAAGTGTTATATATTATTAAAACCAATGGGGAACTGTTGCATAAAAATGAGAAAAACGATATAATGAAAGTGTTTTCAACGCTAATGATATAAATGCAATGAAAAATATGAAAAGTCAGTCAAAGTCGTGTTATTAGCTAGTTTGTTATGAATTGGTCTTTTTAATCCAGTGTATCTGTTGTGACAGTCACTAAAAGTTATCGGTATGATTGGAATACCTACTATAAGTCTAGTATGAATTACCACAGACATAGCTATATTAACATCTAGTCGTGGTCTCGTTATGAAATATAAAGTTGATTCTGGCTGGAATTTCTATCGTGATGAAGTCATAAACTACTACAGCGGAGACTTTTAATCGATAAAGAGTGAGAAAAAGGAGGGTTTGATATGTTAAGGCTTTCTCATGTTACCTTAAAAACGCGACAAGTCATCTTACAAGATGTAGATTTCACCTTTAAAAATGGCATGATTTATGGAGTTCTTGCTATCAATGGTTCTGGAAAGACGACACTATTCCGCGCCATTAGTAGCTTAATTCCCATTAGTAGTGGAAATATAACAGTCCCTCCTTCTTTATTTTATTTTGAAAGTGTTGAATGGCTGGATGGAAACTTAAGTGGGATGGACTACCTTCGTCTTATAAAAAACATCTGGAAGTCAGACCTGAATTTAAGGGATGAAATCGCCTACTGGGAAATGTCTGACTATATCAGCCTTCCCATTCGCAAGTATTCCTTAGGCATGAAGCAACGCTTGGTGATTGCTATGTATTTTCTCAGTCAAGCGAAATGTTGGCTCATGGATGAGATTACAAATGGTTTAGATGAGTATTATCGACAGAAGTTTTTTGATAGGCTGACAGAAATCGATAGACAAGAGCAGCTGGTTCTTTTGAGTTCCCACTACAAAGAAGAACTAGTTGATGTCTGCGATAGAGTAGTAACCATTCGTCAGGGACGGATAGAAGAGGTTTAGTTTATGAAAGATGTTAGTCTATTTTTATTAAAAAAAGTTTTCAAAAGTCGCTTAAACTGGATTATCTTAGCTTTATTTGTATCTGGACTCGGTGTTACCTTTTATTTTAATAGTCAGACTGCAAACTCCGTCAGCTTGGAGAGCGAGTTGGAAACCCGTCTTGTAAAAGATGAGAGAGTCATCAATGAATATGAAGAGAAACTCTCCCAAATATCTGATACCAACTCGGAGGAATACCAGATTGCTAAAATTAATTTAGAATCGCAAAAAAATCTTTTGACTGAAAAGAAAGAAATTCTGGCTTTGTTAAAAGAAGGACGCTGGAAAGAAGCCTACTATTTGCAGTGGCAAGCTGAGGAAAAGAGTTATGAAATTGTATCGAAGCAACCGACTTCTAGCTCTGACTTTAAAATGGCGGTTGACCGCGAACGAAAGACTTACCAAGCCCTATATCCCTTGAACATAAAAGCCCACAATTTAGTTTATCCGACCCACGGGATTGATCAGATTGTCTGGATTTTAGAGACTATCATCCCAAGCTTGTTTGTAGTTGCTATTATTTTTATGCTAACGCAACTATTTGCAGAAAGATATCAAAATCATCTGGATACAGCTCACTTATATCCTTTTTCAAAAGTGGCATTTGCCATGTCCTCTCTTGGAGTTGGGGTGAGCTATGTAACAGTGCTGTTTATCGGAATCTGTGGATTTTCTTTTCTAGTGGGAAGTCTGATAAGCGGTTTTGGACAGTTAGATTATCCATACCCGTTCTATAGCTTAACGAATCAAGAGGTAAGTATTGGAAAAATACAAGATGTGTTATTTCCTAGCTTGCTCTTAGCTTTCTTAGCCTTTATCGTCATTGTGGAAGTCGTCTACTTGATTGCTTACTTTTTCAAGCAAAAAATGCCTGTCCTCTTTCTTTCACTTATTGGGATTGTTGGCTTGTTGTTTGGTATCCAAACGATTTAGCCTCTTCAGAGGATTGCACATCTGATTCCCTTTACTTACTTGCGTTCAGTGGAGATTTTGTCTGGAAAATTACCTAAGCAGATTGATAATGTCAATCTAAATTGGGGTACGGGGCTAGTCTTACTGCCTTGCACGATAATTCTTTTGCTATTGGGAATTCTATTTATCGAAAGCTGGGGAAGTTCACGAAAAAAGAGTATGTTAAATAGGTGTTAGTTTTTCTATTTCCACTTGATAACTACTTTATGCAAATAACAATAAGAAAGAACATCCGAATTATTGTTAGCTATAAAAAACGAGGGAAAACGAATATCAGGAGACTCTCAAAATATGAGCCGTAAAAAAAGTCATCATTAGATGGCTTTTTTGCTATCAAAAGAGTTATAATAAAGGTGAAAATAGGAGAAGAGGAGGAGATAGGATGGCTTATATTGAAATGAAAAACAGCTATAAGAGGTATCATACTGGTGATACAGAAATCGTAGCCAATCGAGATGTCAACTTCGAGATTGAAAAGGGAGAACTAGTCATTATCCTTGGGTCATCTGGTGCAGGGAAGTCAACAGTTTTAAATATTCTTGGTGGTATGGATACAAACGATGAAGGGCAAGTCTGGATTGATGGGACCAATATCTCGAATTTCACTTCTCATCAGAGAACTAACTATCGTAGAGATGACGTTGGCTTTGTCTTTCAATTTTACAACTTGGTTTCTAACTTGACTGCCAAGGAAAATGTTGAGCTAGCTTCAGAAATTGTTGCTGATGCCTTGGATCCTGAGCAGGTTCTCAAGGATGTAGGCTTAGGGCACCGTCTAAATAACTTTCCAGCTCAGCTGTCAGGCGGTGAGCAACAACGGGTATCCATTGCTCGAGCCGTGGCTAAAAATCCTAAAATTCTCCTTTGTGATGAACCAACGGGAGCTTTGGATTACCAGACGGGTAAGCAGGTTCTAAAGATTCTTCAAGATATGTCACGTAAGAAGGGGGCCACCGTTATCATCGTGACCCATAATGCCTCCCTAGCTCCAATAGCTGATCGCGTGATTCAGATGCATGATGCCAGTGTCAAGAGTGTTGTCCTCAATCCTCAACCACAGGATATTGATGATTTGGAGTATTGAGATGAAAAGAAAGACATATTGGAAAGACCTGCTCCAGTCTTTCACAGGTTCAAAGGGACGGTTTATATCCATCCTAACTCTGATGATGTTAGGTTCTTTAGCCGTGGTTGGTCTCAAAGTAGCCAGTCCCAATATGGAGCAAACGGCTTGGGCTTATCTGAAAGATACTAATGCGGCAGATATGACCGTCATAGCAGATTATGGTCTAGATCAGGCAGACCAGACAGAATTGCAAACTTTATCAGGAGCAGATGTCGAGTTTGGTTATATGACAGATTTGACTCTGGCAAACAGTGAAGATGCCATACGAATCTTTTCAAATACTGATAAGATTTCAAAATTTCAAGTAACGGAAGGTCGTTTGCCTGAAAAAGAAGATGAATTGGCTTTGGCGGACTTTTGGAAAGATCGCTATCAGATAGGTCAAGTCATTCATTTGAGTCAAAAAAAGGGCAGTAATTCTCAATTAAAGCGGGATAGTTATACCATTACAGGCTTTATCCACTCTCCAGATATTTTTTCAAAAACGGATATGGGGAGTTCAGCCAGTGGTAATGGGAACTTGGATGCTTATGGTGTCGTAACTGAAGAAAATTTTAAGAGCTCTGTTTACACGATTGCCCGCCTGCGTTTTGCTAGCCTAACAGATGTCAATCCTTTCTCTAGTGATTACGAAAAGAAGCTAGAGGAAGAAGAGGAGACTTTAAAGGAACTAGTTGCTGATAATGGACAAGCGCGGCTAGAGAAAATGAAGAAGGATGCCCAAGAGTCCCTTGATGAAGGGAAGAAACAACTGGACGAGGCTGAAAGTAATTTGCTAGCTGGCAAGAAACGCTTGCAAGAAATCGAAACGCGTCTACAAGCTCAAGAAAATCAAGTGAGCCAACTACCAGAACCACAAAAAAGTCAAGCCTCTAGTCAGTTAGAAGAAGCAAAAGACCAACTAAAGCAAGAAAAGGAAAAGCTGAGCCAAGCCGAAACAGATCTTACTAATGAAAAGGCTAAATGGCAGACCAGTCAGGATGAGGTCAATGCTCTGACAGAGCCAACCTATCATGTCTACAATCGCAAGAGTTCTCCTACTGGTCAAGGTTATCTCATGTATAGTAACTCGGCCATGAGTATTCGTGCCGTAGGGAATATTTTTCCAGTTGTTCTCTATGCCGTAGCAGCCATGGTTACCTTTACCACCATGACACGATTTGTAGACGAGGAAAGGACAAATGCTGGTATCTTTAAGGCTTTAGGCTACCATAGCAAGGATATCATTGCTAAGTTTGTGATTTACGGTCTGGTTGCTGGTACTCTAGGCACCCTACTAGGAATTCTGATTGGTCACTACATCCTAGCACCTACTATTTCGCATATCATCACTGTGCGGATGATTGTTGGAGAGAGTCAGCAGTATTTCTACTGGACCTATAGTTGTTTAGCTCTGGGGCTAAGCTTAGTGGCAAGTGTCCTACCTGCTTATCTTGTGTCTCGCAGAGAATTGCATGAAGAAGCAGCGCAATTATTACTACCTAAGCCACCAGTCAAGGGCTCAAAGATTCTCTTGGAGCGGATAACCTTTATCTGGTCTCATTTGAGCTTTACCCAAAAGGTAACTGCCCGCAATATTTTCCGTTACAAACAACGCATGCTGATGACTATTTTTGGGGTTGCAGGTTCAGTAGCCCTCCTCTTTGCAGGGCTTGGCATTCAGTCTTCTGTGGCTGGAGTTGCTGACAGACAGTTTAAAGATCTGCAACAATATCAGATGATTCTCTCTGTCAATTCTCGAGCTTCAGATTCTGATAAGGCAAAGCTAGAAGAAAAATTGCAGAGTGATGAAGTTGAAAACTATCGTTTAATTTCTTCCAAACAGGTTGAGGAAAAGTATGCTGGCAAGGCAGGTGTTCAAACCGTGACTATGATGGTAACGGATCAAGATGACCTGGATCCCTTTGTCCATTTAGAAAAAAATGGGGAAAAACTGAGCTTATCTAACGGACTTGTTCTAACTGAAAAATTAGCCCAGTTAGCAGGAGTTTCCGTTGGTGACAACTTTACAATAGATGGAAAAACCTTTAAGGTTGGAGCCATTACCGAACACTACGTGGGTCATTTTGTTTATATGAATCAGGCGACCTATGAGAAAATTTATGGTCAAGCTCCCAAGATGAACACCTATCTGGTCCAACTTAAGGATAAAAGTGAAGGAAATACTGAAACCGTCGCAGGAGAATTTATGGATCTAGCTGCTGTCAGTAGCCTCGTTCAAAATGCCTCCACCATTCAGCTCTTTGAAAGTTTTGCCAATTCTCTGAATCATACCATGGCGATTTTGGTGCTGGTATCGGTGCTATTAGCTATTGTGATTCTCTATAATTTGACCAATATCAATGTTGCTGAACGGATTAGGGAACTCTCAACCATCAAGGTTCTTGGTTTTCATAACAAAGAAGTGACCCTTTACATCTATCGGGAGACCATCATATTGTCACTAATTGGAATGATTGTAGGATTGGTCTCAGGCTTTTATCTCCATCAATTTCTCATTCAGATGATCGCACCCGGTACCTTCCGTTTTCAACCGAAAGTCGGCTGGGAAGTGTATCTCATTCCAATTCTAGCTGTTAGTGTCATTTTGACCATTCTAGGATTTTTTGTCAATCATTATCTCCGAAAGGTGGATATGCTTGAAGCCCTCAAGTCTGTGGAATAGTTGGTCGAGGACAAAAACAAATAAGAAAGCCCTTTGTGGCTTTTTTATTTTCATAAAAATGGTAAAATAGTAAGAGTAGAAATGGAGTTCTAGATATGAAACGAATTGATCAATTTGAAAATAAGAAAGTATTAGTTCTAGGTTTGGCTAAATCTGGTGAATCTGCAGCTCGTCTTTTGGACAAGCTAGGAGCCATCGTAACGGTGAATGATGGCAAGCCTTTTGAGGAAAATCCAGCGGCTCAAAGCCTTTTGGAAGATGGTATCAAGGTTGTAACTGGTGGCCATCCCTTGGAATTATTGGATGAAGATTTTGCCCTTATGGTAAAGAATCCAGGAATTCCTTATAGCAATCCGATGATTGAAAAAGCTCTAGAAAAAGGCATTCCAGTCTTGACTGAGGTTGAGTTGGCCTACTTGATCTCAGAAGCACCAATCGTCGGTATTACTGGTTCGAATGGTAAGACTACGACCACAACCATGATTGGAGAAGTTCTGACCGCTGCAGGACAAAATGGGCTTTTATCAGGTAACATTGGTTATCCTGCTAGTCAAGTGGCTCAAACTGCCACAGATAAGGACACTCTTGTCATGGAGCTATCCTCTTTCCAATTAATGGGAATTCAGGAATTCCATCCTGAAATTGCTGTTATCACCAACCTGATGCCAACCCATATCGACTATCATGGTTCTTTTGAAGCCTATGTCGAAGCTAAGTGGAATATTCAAAGCAATATGACAGCAGCTGATTACCTAGTATTGAACTTCAACCAGGAATTAGCTAAAGAGCTTTCTACAAAGACAAACGCGACTGTAGTACCATTCTCAACCCTTGAAAAGGTTGACGGTGCTTATCTTGAAGATGGTCTTCTTTACTTCCGTGGTGAAAAAGTCATGGCAGCTGATGAAATCGGAGTTCCTGGTAGCCACAATGTGGAAAATGCTCTTGCAACCATTGCTGTAGCTAAACTTCGTGGTGTGGACAATGAAATCATCAAGGAAACCTTGTCAGCCTTTGGTGGTGTCAAACACCGTCTTCAATTTGTAGACCAAATCAATGGGGTGAAATTCTACAACGATAGTAAGTCAACCAATATCTTGGCAACTCAAAAAGCCTTGTCTGGATTTGACAATAGTAAGGTTGTTCTGATTGCCGGTGGGTTGGACCGTGGCAATGAGTTTGATGAATTAGTGCCAGATATTAAAGGACTCAAGAAAATGATCATCCTCGGTCAGTCTGCAGAGCGTGTCAAACGTGCAGCGGACAAGGCTGGTGTGGCTTATGTGGATGCAACTGATATTGCTGACGCAACTCGAAAGGCTTATGAACTTGCGGAAGAAGGAGATGTGGTTCTCCTCAGTCCTGCTAATGCTAGCTGGGATATGTATGCCAACTTTGAGGTACGTGGAGATCTTTTCATCGACACTGTAGCGGAGTTAAAGGGATAATATGAAAAAAATAGTATTTACAGGTGGGGGAACGGTTGGACACGTTACCCTCAACCTTTTGTTAATGCCTAAGTTCATCGAAGATGGCTGGGAAGTCCACTATATTGGTGACAAAAACGGAATTGAGCATCATGAAATTCTCAAGTCAGGTTTAGATATCACCTTCCATTCGATTGCAACTGGGAAATTGCGTCGTTATTTCTCATGGCAAAACATGGTTGACGTCTTTAAGGTTGCTTTTGGAATTCTTCAATCGCTCTTTATCATGCTTCGAGTTCGTCCACAAGCCCTATTTTCTAAGGGTGGATTTGTATCTGTTCCGCCTGTTATTGCAGCGCGAGTATGCAGAGTACCAGTCTTTATCCACGAGTCTGACCTCTCTATGGGATTGGCCAATAAAATTGCCTATAAATTTGCGACTAAAATGTACTCTACTTTTGAGCAACCGTCTAGCCTCACTAAGGTAGAGCATGTAGGAGCCGTGACCAAGGTTTCTGGTCCAATCATGGAAGAGCCTGAAGAAATGGTGGATATCCGAACTTCTTTCAATGATAAGCTACCAACTCTTCTTTTCGTCGGAGGTTCTGCTGGTGCGCGTGTCTTTAACCAATTAGTTACAGACCATAAGGAAGAGCTGACTAGTCGTTATAATATCATCAATCTAACAGGGGATGCTAGCTTAAATGAACTAAGTTCAAACCTCTACCGTGTTGACTACGTGACTGAACTCTATCAACCGCTCATGAATATGGCTGATGTAGTCATCACTCGTGGTGGCGCCAATACTATTTTTGAACTTCTTGCCATGGCTAAATTGCATGTCATTGTCCCTTTAGGACGTGAAGCTAGTCGTGGAGATCAGATTGAAAATGCGGCTTACTTTGTGAAAAAAGGCTATGCTGAGGAGTTGCAAGAGGGCGATTTGACCTTGTCTACTTTAGAAGAAAAAGTAAGCAAGCTTTTGACCCACAAGGAAGACTACCAGAACACGATGAAGAATTCTCATGAATTAAAATCTGTGGCGGATTTTTATGCGCTACTAAAAAAAGATCTATCATAAGGAAAATCGATGTCAAAGGATAAGAAACAAGAGCCAACTCAAGGCAAGGAATTGTCAGAGTGGCAAAAACGAAATCAAGAATATCTTCAAAAAAAAGCTGAAGAAGAGGCCCAACTAGCCAAAGAAAAGGTCCAAGCAGATACCAATAAAAAAGAAGTGGCAAAAGCTCCGGAAGAAGAAAACACTTTATCAGAGTGGCAGAAGCAGAACCGTGAATATCTGCGTAAAAAGGCTGAGGAAGAGACCAAGGAAGAACAAGAGTCAGACTTATCTGAGGACACTGAGGAGGAAGAGGATTCAGATTCTAATCCTGAAGAGCAGAAGGAAAGTGCAGAAGACCAGTCCTCGCTTGAAAATGAGGAGGAAACTACTGAACCAGAACTAGTGGAAGAAGAGGGCGAAAAATCTGACGAAAAATCTGAAGAAACAAAAGTAGAAGAAAAAAGATCTAAGTCTAAGAAAAAGATTGCTAAGCCTTCTATTCCAAGTGTTCATATCTGGCGTGCTGTTACGATTCTAATCCCAAGTTTGCTTGTTTTGTTCTTTTCGATCTATCTCTTGACGCCCTTCTCAACTCTGAAAAACATAGAAGTCACTGGGACAGTAGAGACCAATGCAGACCAAATCAAAGAGGCTTCAGGGATTCGTGATAGTGACTATACCTTTGGTCTGCTCCTCAATAAAGACAAACATGCTGAGATGATTAAGTCCAATCACTGGATTGAATCTGCTAGCATTCACTATCAATTTCCGACCAATTTTACCATCCAGGTCAAGGAATACGGGATTGTAGCCTATTATGTTTCTGGAGAGGACCATTATCCGATTCTTTCTAGTGGGACGGTGGAAACCAGTCCAGTTAGTCTAGTCAGTCTTCCAGAAACCTATATGTCCGTACTCTTTAACGATGAGCAGCAAGTCAAAACCTTGATTGAACAACTAGCTGAAGTCAGCCCAGAGATTAAGCAGGCGATCAAAACGATTGAATTGGCTCCAACTAGTGTAACCAGTGATCTGCTCAAGATTACCATGTATGATACGGACGAAATTTTGGTTCCTTTATCAGAACTAGGTAAAAAATTGCCTTACTATAGTAAGATTAAACCCCAACTAACAGTACCGAGCGGTATTGATATGGAAGTCGGGATCTATAGTTATAGCTTGACGGATAAGGCTTTAGAAGAAGCAAGAATCAAAGCTAAAGAAGAGGAAAAGAAGAAGCAGGAAGAAGAAAAGAAAAAACAAGAAGAGCAAGGAAATCAAACTCAGAGTCAAAATCAAACAACCCAACAATCACAGAGTCGTTAATCCTAAGATGATTCTGTTGACTTGATGATGAGTCATGTTTTCTACAAGTTCAATCACTGGTTTTTACTTGACAAGTACCGCTTTAAATAATAGAATAGTAAAAAACCTTTAAAGCAGTCCAGAGAGGCAGCTAAGGTTAGACGGTGAAATGGTGGATTCTACCCATTTTTCGTGGAACCTTGCTGTTGGCAGGTTCCTTTTTTGTAGTCTCTTTGACGGAAGCTGGGCTGATAAGAAAGATAAGAGGAGAAACGCATGCGTGAAAGTCGCCCAGTCATAGCTCTGGATTTTCCAAGTTTTGAAGAAGCCAAGGAGTTCTTAGCCCTATTTCCAGCAGAGGAAAAGCTCTATGTCAAAGTAGGAATGGAAATCTACTATGCTGTAGGGCCTGAAGTTGTCCGCTATTTGAAGTCATTAGGACATAGTGTCTTTTTGGATCTCAAACTGCATGATATTCCCAATACAGTTAAATCAACCATGAAAATCTTATCGAACCTGGGAGTTGATATGACCAATGTGCAGGCAGCAGGTGGGGTTGAGATGATGCAAGCAGCGCGTGAAGGATTGGGAGACAAGGGGATTCTCATAGCTGTGACCCAATTAACCTCAACCTCGGAGGAACAAATGCAAGAGTGTCAAAATATCCAAACCAGCCTCCAAGAGTCGGTTATCCACTATGCCCAGAAAACAGCTGAAGCGGGTCTGGATGGAGTCGTTTGCTCGGCCCAAGAAGCCAAGCTTATCAAACAAGCAACTCATGAAGACTTTATCTGTCTGACACCAGGGATTCGCCCAAGAGGGACAGAAGCAGGGGATCAGAAACGGGTAGTAACCCCAGGAGAAGCTTACCAGATTGGCAGTGACTACATCGTAGTTGGGCGTCCGATTACGCAAGCAGCTGATCCAGTCGCAGCCTACCATGCCATCAAAGAAGAATGGACACAAGATTGGGTTTAAAAAGAAGATTCATTTAACACTATAAAAAGGAGCACACCATGACACTTGCTAAAGATATTGCCAGCCATCTATTGAAAATACAAGCCGTTTACCTCAAACCAGAAGAGCCCTTCACATGGGCATCAGGCATCAAGTCACCGATTTATACGGACAACCGTGTGACGCTTGCCTACCCAGAAACTCGAACTTTGATTGAGAATGGTTTTGTGGAAGCTATCAAGGCAGAATTCCCAGAGGTAGAAGTGATTGCAGGAACAGCGACTGCGGGTATCCCACACGGTGCTATCATCGCTGATAAGATGAATCTACCCTTTGCCTATATCCGCAGCAAACCAAAAGATCATGGCGCTGGAAACCAAATTGAAGGCCGTGTAGCCCAAGGCCAAAAGATGGTCGTTGTTGAAGATTTGATTTCAACGGGTGGTTCAGTTCTCGAAGCAGTGGCAGCTGCCAAACGTGAAGGAGCAGATGTTCTGGGTGTTGTGGCTATCTTCAGCTATCAATTGCCAAAAGCAGACAAGAACTTTGCAGATGCTGGTGTCAAACTAGTAACACTTTCAAACTATAGCGAGCTCATTCACCTAGCCCAAGAAGAAGGCTACATCACACCAGAAGGACTTGACCTCCTCAAACGCTTTAAAGAAGACCAAGAAAATTGGCAAAATGTTTAGAGCATAGAAAAATCAGGTAGTCACTAGGATTACCTGATTTCTTTTTATTCTCGGAAAGTATTAGTCAACTTTTCCACCTTCAACAACCAGGTCATCTGCCTTAGCAGCATCACCGTAAGTTGGGTGAAGTGTTTTTTCATAAGCCTTGTGGAAGAAGTTCTCTTTACCTAATTTCTCGATTTCTTGATTGATGTAGTCGAGTAGTTCTTGGTTACCTTTTTGAACTGCTGGTGCAATAGTATCTGGATTACCAAGAGAAGTAATTCCTACTTCAAATCCCTTGTTTTCAAGCGCCCAAGCTAGAACTTCAGTATTGTCAGTAGAGAAGGCATCTCCACGTCCGTCAAGAAGGGCTTGATAGGCATCGCTATATTGGTCGTATTTTTGAAGTTTTACTTCTGGGTGATTTTTCTCAAAGTAAGTTTCAGCAGTAGTTCCTTTTGTAACAATCAAGGTTTTGCCTTCAAGTTGCTTAACATCTGTAATTAGACCAGTCTTTGGTGACACAACACCGAGAGAAACTTTCATGTAAGGAAGGGCAAAGTCAACTTGTTTCTTACGTTCGTCAGTAACTGTGAAGTTGGCAAGGGTGATATCAACCTTGTTTGAAATCAAGTATTCAGCACGGTTGGCAGCATCGACAGAAACGTATTTGACCTTTACACCAAGGTCTTGTGCTAATTGGTTACCTAGTTCGATATCATAACCTTGGTAAGAACCGTCGTTGTCAACGTAACCAAATGGTTTTTTGTCTCCAAATACCGCGATTCGAAGTTCACCACTTTTCTTAATTTCGTCAATAGTACGAGCTTTGGCAGTTGCCTTTGTAGATGAAGCATCAGAGCTTCCACCTGAACTACAAGCTGTGACGAAGATAAGCGCAAATGCTAGAGCAAAAACAGTTAGAATTGGTTTAAGTAGTTTCATAATAATCTCCTTTATTGATTATAGATATGAGCCAAACTGGCTAAAGTCAAAGACGTTTAAAAATTCTTGTGCTCGTTTGGTTTGTGGATTTGTGAAGAATTCTTGAGCAGTTCCTTCTTCAGCAATTTTTCCTTGGTCTAGAAAGATAATGCGGTCCGCAATAGCTTGGGCAAACTGCATTTCGTGGGTTACCAGAATCATGGTACGACCTTCTTGGGCCAAGTCATTGATGAGTTCTAGAACCTCACGCACCATTTCTGGATCCAGTGAAGCAGTCACCTCGTCAAAGAGGATAATTTCTGGATGCATGAGCAGGGCTCGTACAATTGCAACCCGTTGTTTTTGCCCACCAGATAATTGACGAGCAAAGCTATGTTGTTTATCCAACAATCCGACACGTTCTAGTAGTTGTAGGGCTTCTTCTGTTACTTCTTTCTTGTCGCGTCCTTGAGCCTTGATAGGGCCTAAGATAAGGTTTTGAAGGACATCTAAGTGAGGAAAGAGTTCATAACTTTGAAAGACCATGCCGATTTTTTGGCGAACCAAGTGAAAATCTTTTTTATTTTCAACGATGGACTGGCCATCCAGCAGGATATCTCCTCCTTGAATACTTTCTAAACCATTGAGGCAACGAAGTAGGGTACTTTTCCCACAACCAGACGGCCCTAGGATGACGACCACTTCCCCCTTTTTAACATCTAGGGAAAGTCCTTGGAGGATAGGATTGTCTCCGAAGGATTTTTTTAGTTCCTTGATTTCTAAAATAGTTTCAGACATTTAGTTCCTCCAATGTTTTTCTAAGTGAGTAGATAGTTTGGAAATAGGGAAGCAAACCGCGAAATATAAGACTAGGATGGTTCCATAAATCCAAAAGGAAGCGGTTGGGATAGTCAAACGATTGCTATCGATGATTTGTTGTCCAACCTTGGTAACTTCAACAACCCCAATCAAAACAACCAAGGAAGTCGTTTTAATCATCCGAGTGACAAGATTGATGGCTTGTGGGAGCAATCTTCTTAAGACCTGAGGGATGATGATGTAGTAGTAGAGTTGCACTTTAGTTAAGCCAAGTGCTTGTCCGCTCTCAAACTGATGTTTCGGTAGGGAAGTGATAGCTCCACGAACTAAGTCACCCATCTCAGCTGTTCCCCAGAGGGTGAAAACGATAATAGCAGAAGTCTCACCAGAAATATTGATATTAAAGTTTCGAGCTAAACCAAAGTAAACGATGAAAAGGAGCACCAGCTGGGGCATGATCCGGATAAATTCTAGATAAAAACGAGTCAAGAAACGAATCACTCTAGAATGAGAAGTCATGATAGTTCCCATCACCGTTCCGAAAATCATGGATAAGAGGACAGACAGGATAGAAATCCCAATTGTGACTCCCAATCCCTGTAAAATTCTCAGGAGATTATTTCCCTGAAAGAGTACTTGCATTCCCGAATCCTGCATGACGGAGTCTCCTTTCTATCCAGCTAAAGACTAGTGAAATTGGTAGAAGCATGATGAGGTAAGCAACCACCAACATAGCCAGCGCAATATCTGTCTCATAATAGAGTCCAATCAAATCCTTAGCAACGTACATAAGGTCAGCAAGGGCAACTGCTGAAAAGACAGAAGTTTCCTTGATCAGGAAAATAACATTGGCACTAAAGGATGGTAGAGCCACCGCAGTCGCTTGTGGAAGAACCACGTAGCGAAAGACCTGAAATGGTGTGAGGCCAATGGCTAAACCTATTTCATGCTGGGTTTGACTGACGGCTTCTAGCCCGCTTCGGAAGGATTCTGCCATGTAGGAACCACCTAAGAAGATGAGCCCGACTGTTGCACAGACTTCTGAAGAAAGAACAATCCCTATTCGAGGTAGACCGAAGTAGAGAAAGAAAAGTTGTATCAAAAGGGGTGTGTTTCGTGAAAGCTCGATATAGGCTGTTGCCAACTGTGAGAAAACAGGAACTCGGTAATGCCGGATGACGCTGACGATGAGCCCCAGCAAAAAAGAACCTAGGATTCCCCAAATTGCGATATGCAAGGTCAGAAAGAATGCCTTTTGATAGAGTGGTAGATATTGTTCAACAATGGACCAATCCAAAAGTAGAACCTCCCATCTAGGAAAATGATACAGTTATTGTAGCATTAAAAGAGAGCTTTGGATAATATGTATTTTTTATTGTGGTGATAAAAAATATTTATAGCGGCGATAAATTTTAAAAATGTGATTTCTTTGGTTGACAAATGTAGATTTTAAGAGTATACTGATAATTGTAATTTACAAATGTAGATTTAGGAGGAATAACAATGCAGATTTCGGATGCAGAATGGCAGGTCATGAAGATTATCTGGATGCAGGGAGAACAGACTAGTACTGATCTCATAAAAGTATTAGAGAAAAGGTTCAGTTGGTCCAAATCCACGATCCAGACACTCTTGGCCCGTTTGGTGGAGAAAGAATGTTTGACTCGGGAAAAACAGGGCAAGTCCTTTGTCTATTCGGCCCTTTTAACGCTAGATGATAGTAGGGGATTAATGGTTCAGGATATCAAAGACAAGCTTTGTTCTCGAAGAATAAAGCTCTTGCTAGCTGATTTGATTGAAGAATGTGACTTTACCCTAGCTGACTTGGAAGGTTTGGAAGAAGTGATTTCAAAGAAAAAAGCAAGTGCTGTAACAGAAGTAAGATGTAATTGTATGTAAAGGAGACGCTATGTTAAATCTATTTGTATCTATTGTTGTTTTAGGAATGATTGCTTTTATCCTCTTTTGGTTTTTCAAAAAACCGCAAGAAGATGCTAAGAGAGCCCAACAAAAGAATGGCTATCAAGAAATTCGAGTGGAGGTCATGGGAGGATATACTCCAGAAACCATTATCCTCAAAAAATCGCAACCTGCTCGCATTATTTTTGATCGAAAAGATCCTTCACCTTGCTTGGACCAAATCGTATTTCCAGACTTTGGTGTGCATGCAGACCTACCTATGGGAGACCAATATGTGGTGGAAATCACTCCTGAAGAAGCCGGAGAATATGGTTTCTCTTGTGGCATGAACATGATGCACGGTAAGATGATTGTAGAATAGGAGAAGGATATGACTGAAATTGTAAAAGCAAGTCTTGAAAATGGTGTTCAAAAAATCCGTATCACGGCAGACAAAGGCTACCATCCAGCCCATATTCAACTACAAAAAGGAATTCCTGCTGAGATTACCTTTCACCGTGTGACACCATCAAACTGTTATAAAGAAATTCTCTTCGAAGAAGAAGGAATTCTAGAACCAATCGCTCAAGATGAGGAAAAAATTATTCGCTTTACGCCTCAAGACTTGGGTGAGCACGAGTTTTCTTGTGGCATGAAGATGCAAAAGGGAACCTACACCGTTGTTGAAAAAACCAAAAAGTCTCTCAGTCTTTTACAACGTTTTTGGATTACTAGTATCTTTACTGTGCCTCTTGTGATTCTTATGATTGGGATGTCTACAGGAGGAATTAGTCACCAAGTCATGCGTTGGGGCACCTTTTTAGCCACAACCCCCATTATGCTGGTAGCTGGAGTTCCATATATCAGAAGCGCCTGGGCTAGTTTTAAAAAGCACAATTCCAACATGGATACCTTGGTTGCTCTGGGAACCCTAGTGGCCTATTTCTATAGCTTAGTTGCCCTCTTCACTGGTCTGCCCGTTTACTTTGAAAGTGCTGCATTTATCCTCTTCTTCATTCTTTTGGGAGCAGTTTTTGAGGAAAAAATGCGAAAAAATACTTCGCAGGCAGTCGAAAAATTATTAGACCTACAAGCAAAAACAGCAGAGGTTTTGCGTGATGATGTTTATGTTCAAATACCTCTAGAACAAGTCAAAGTTGGGGATCTCATTCGCGTTCGACCAGGTGAAAAAATTGCCGTTGATGGGACTGTAATAGAAGGAGAAACTAGTATTGATGAATCAATGGTGACTGGAGAAAGTATACCGGTTGATAAGTCAGTTGGAGATGCTGTCATTGGTTCAACCATCAATAATAGTGGTACCATTGTTTTTAGAGCTGAAAAAGTAGGTTCTGAAACCATGTTGGCTCAGATTGTAGACTTTGTGAAGAAAGCTCAAACCAGTCGTGCTCCTATTCAAGATTTGACAGACAAGATTTCTGGAATTTTCGTACCAGCAGTTGTCATTTTAGGACTCCTTACTTTTTGGATCTGGTTTGTTTTTCTTGGTGAAAGTTTTGTAACGTCGCTTCTCTATGGTGTTGCAGTCTTGATTATTGCTTGCCCTTGTGCTCTTGGACTTGCGACACCGACAGCACTCATGGTTGGAACAGGACGAAGTGCCAAGATGGGGATTCTTCTCAAAAATGGTACAGTTCTACAGGAAATCCAAAAAGTTCAAACGGTTGTTTTTGATAAGACAGGAACCTTGACCGAAGGGAAGCCAGTAGTGACAGATGTTATCGGAGATGAAGGAGAAGTGCTAAGTTTGGCTGCCTCATTAGAAGATGCCTCTCAACACCCTCTAGCTCAGGCAGTTGTCAATCGTGCGTCTGAATTAGGAATCAGTCTTTATCCCGTGGAAAACTTCCAAGCCTTGCATGGAAAAGGTGTGACTGGGATTATTAATGGTAAGCAAGTCTTGCTGGGGAATGCTAAGCTCTTAGCTGACCTTGCTATTCCACATGATTATCAAGAACGATTTGATTTGCTTGAGAAAGAAGCGAAAACAGTTGTCTTCCTATCCGTGGATGGTCAGTTAAAAGGCTTAATTGCCTTGCAGGATGTCCCTAAGGAAAATGCCAAAGAAGCTATTGCCAAATTGAAAAAACGTGGTCTTAGAACGGTCATGCTTACCGGAGATAATGCTGGAGTAGCGCATGCGATTGCAGAGCAAATTGGAATCGAAGAAGTGATCGCAAATGTCTTGCCAGAGGAAAAGGCACATGAAATTCACAAGCTTCAAAAGAATGGCAAATTGGCCTTTGTCGGCGATGGTATCAATGATGCGCCGGCCCTCAGTGTAGCGGATGTCGGAATTGCCATGGGCTCTGGGACAGATATTGCTATCGAATCAGCAGATCTTGTCCTTACAACCAACAATTTACTAGGATTGGCACGTGCTTTTGATATGAGTAAGAAGACCTTTAATCGTATTCTACTCAATCTTTTCTGGGCTTCTATCTATAACCTCATTGGTATTCCGATTGCAGCAGGAGTCTTTTCAAGTCTTGGTTTGGTACTCAATCCAGAACTTGCAGGATTGGCCATGGCCTTTAGTTCAGTCTCTGTTCTAATCAGCTCTCTGATGCTTAATTTTACTAAAGTCGATTAATACTCTTCGAAAATCAAATTCAAACCACGTCAGCGTCACCTTGCCGTACTCAAGTACAGCCTGCGGCTCGCTTCCTAGTTTGCTCTTTGATTTTCATTGAGTATAAAAAGGCGGTTTTAACCGCTTTTTTGCTATTCTAAAACAGATTTTCAAAACGTTTTCAATCTGTACTGTAATAGAGAATGGAGTTTTGTGAGCACATTCTTATGAAACTAAAAGTAAATGTGATAAATTAGGAGTGTAAATTTACTGAATCGTTTTCAAAAAACATATAAAAGCGCTTTTATTATTCATCAAATTAACTTTTAAGGAGAGTTATCATTATGACTCAAGGGAAAATTACTGCATCTGCAGCAATGCTTAACGTATTGAAAACATGGGGCGTAGATACTATCTACGGTATCCCATCAGGAACACTTAGCTCACTTATGGACGCTTTGGCTGAAGACAAAGATATCCGTTTCTTGCAAGTTCGCCACGAAGAAACAGGTGCTCTTGCAGCGGTTATGCAGGCTAAATTTGGCGGATCTATTGGTGTTGCAGTTGGTTCAGGTGGTCCAGGTGCGACTCACTTGATCAACGGTGTTTACGATGCAGCTATGGATAACACTCCATTCCTTGCTATCCTTGGATCACGTCCAGTTAACGAATTAAACATGGATGCCTTCCAAGAATTAAACCAAAACCCAATGTACAACGGTATCGCTGTTTACAACAAACGTGTAGCTTACGCAGAGCAATTACCAAAAGTTATCGACGAAGCTTGCCGTGCTGCCGTTTCTAAAAAAGGTCCAGCTGTTGTTGAAATTCCAGTAAACTTTGGTTTCCAAGAAATCGACGAAAACTCATACTACGGTTCAGGTTCATACGAACGTTCATTCATCGCTCCTGCTTTGAACGAAGTTGAAATTGACAAAGCAGTTGAAATCTTGAACAATGCTGAACGTCCAGTTATCTATGCTGGTTACGGTGGTGTTAAAGCTGGTGAAGTGATTACTGAATTGTCACGTAAAATCAAAGCACCAATCATCACAACTGGTAAAAACTTTGAAGCTTTCGAATGGAACTACGAAGGTTTGACAGGTTCTGCTTACCGTGTTGGTTGGAAACCAGCCAACGAAGTGGTCTTTGAAGCAGACACAGTTCTTTTCCTTGGTTCAAACTTCCCATTTGCTGAAGTTTACCAAGCATTCAAAAACACTGAAAAATTCATCCAAGTGGATATCGACCCTTACAAACTTGGTAAACGTCACGCCCTTGACGCTTCTATCCTTGGTGATGCAGGTCAAGCAGCTAAAGCTATCCTTGATAAAGTAAACCCAGTTGAGTCTACTCCATGGTGGCGTGCAAACGTGAAAAACAACCAAAACTGGCGTGATTACATGAACAAACTCGAAGGTAAAACTGAGGGTGAATTGCAATTGTATCAAGTTTACAATGCAATCAACAAACATGCTGATCAAGACGCTATCTATTCAATCGACGTAGGTGACACTACTCAAACATCTACTCGTCACCTTCACATGACACCTAAGAACATGTGGCGTACATCTCCACTCTTTGCGACAATGGGTATTGCCCTTCCTGGTGGTATCGCTGCTAAGAAAGACAATCCAGATCGCCAAGTATGGAACATCATGGGTGACGGTGCATTCAACATGTGCTACCCAGACGTTATCACAAACGTTCAATACGACCTTCCAGTTATCAACGTTGTCTTCTCAAATGGTAAATATGCCTTCATCAAGGACAAATACGAAGACACAAACAAACACTTGTTTGGTTGTGACTTCCCTAATGCTGACTATGCGAAAATCGCTGAAGCGCAAGGTGCTGTAGGATTTACAGTTGACCGTATCGAAGACATCGATGCAGTTGTTGCAGAAGCTGTTAAATTGAACAAAGAAGGTAAAACTGTTGTTATCGATGCTCACATCACTCCACATCGTCCACTTCCAGTAGAAGTACTTGAGTTGGATCCAAAACAACACTCAGAAGAAGCTATTAAAGCCTTCAAGGAAAAATACGAAGCAGAAGAACTCGTACCATTCCGCCTCTTCTTGGAAGAAGAAGGATTGCAATCACGCGCAATTAAATAATTCCTCTCATCGAAAATAAAAGATAAATTTGTAGACTTCAATCTGAGGTTTACTTCCGACGATTCCATCATTGAAACATTAATTTTCAATGATGGAATCTAGTGCGGAGCCTAGAAAAAGTCCCAAAGGATTTTTCGTAGTTTGATGAGCGAAGATTTGCCATCAAACTTGGTTCCGCCTTGTTTATTCTTTGATTTTCATAGAGCGGAACTTGAAAAGATCGGAGCCATCCGGTCTTTTTCTTGTCTTTTCTGTTAAATTTGTTAAAATAGCTTCATAACAATGTTCTAAGGAGAAAAAGATGCCAACAACTTTCTTTCTATTAATTGGCTTAATGATGTTAGGATTTGTTGCCTTCACCTATTTTATGTTTTCCTATTTTATATTTAGTAATTATAGCAATGCCAAGAGGTGTACCGAAAGAACGGAAGGAGTTATTATCCGATATTCCTATGCTCTTTATAATGGGATTAGTCTCCCAGTTGTTGAATACACTGTTGATGGAAACCAATACAAGGTCGTAGGGCCTAAATTTCTATCTGCTATTTCAAATACAATCAGTACTCCCTTAGGTTCAATCGTATCTGATGTAAAAACGGATAATTTTGAAAATGGTGAAATTCCACAAGTTTTAAGATACAAAGTTAAGGGTAATAGTTTTTTGTCTTATACAAAATCTCCACTTAAGGAACGCTTTCCAATTGGTGGAAAAGTTGCTGTTTATTATGATCCTAAAAAACCAAAACATTCCTATGTAGAAAGACCCCTAAGACCTGGGCGATATGCATGGTTGGCAAAATGTTTTATCTATCTCAATGTTTTTATTATGGTTGCTCTAGCTTTCTTTATCATGTTCATTCTTCCAAATCTTATGAAATAAAGCAGTTTTATATACAAACTTCAACTACCCTATTTGGCTTCTATGTTCATCGTAGAAGTTTTTCTTGAAGAAAGTGCTTTTCTTAAAAATTATTTAGGGGCTATTTCTGCTTTTTTAAATGTTTGATAGTATAATAGTACCAGTAAATCATGTGAGGTAAAGTGATGACAGAAATACTACAATTTCCAGAGGGCTTCCTTTGGGGTGGTGCTACGGCAGCTAATCAATGTGAGGGTGCTTATAATTTAGACGGTCGTGGGTTGGCCAATGTTGATGTTGTTCCAATCGGTAAGGACCGTGAAGCCATTATCACAGGGAAGAAAAAGATGTTTTCTTTTGAGGAGGGCTATTTTTACCCAGCCAAGCAAGCTATTGATATGTACCATCATTACAAGGAAGATATTGCCCTTTTTGCGGAAATGGGCTTTAAAACATATCGGCTTTCCATTGCTTGGACAAGAATATTCCCCAAAGGAGATGAAGCAGAGCCAAATGAAGCTGGTCTAGCCTTTTATGAGGATTTGTTTAAGGAATGCCATAAGTATGGGATCCAACCTCTGGTAACCATCACGCATTTTGACTGCCCCATGCACTTAATTACTGAGTATGGTGGATGGCGCAATCGTCGTATGTTGGACTTCTATGAGAATCTCTGTCGCACACTCTTTACCCGTTACAAAGGCTTGGTCAAATATTGGCTTACCTTTAACGAAATCAACATGATTCTCCATGCACCCTTTATGGGAGCTGGTCTCTGTTTCGAAGAAGGTGAAAATCAAGAACAAGTCAAATACCAAGCAGCCCACCATGAGTTGGTAGCTTCAGCTCTGGCGACTAAGCTTGCTCACGAAATTGACCCAGAAAACAAGGTGGGATGTATGTTGGCTGCAGGGCAATACTATCCCAACACAGCCCATCCGAGAGACTACTGGGCAGCCATGGAGGAAAACCGCAAGAGTTACTTCTTCATTGATGTTCAAGCGCGTGGGGAATACCCAAGCTACGCCAAGAAGCAGTGGGAGCGTGAAGGGATTGAGATTGAAATGACGGCAGAGGATCTAGACTTGTTGAAGAATTATACTGTTGACTTTGTTTCCTTCTCTTACTATGCAAGTCGAGTGGCCTCAGGTGATCCAGAAGTTAAAGAATTAACAGCTGGAAATGTATTTGCCTCTCTCAAAAATCCCTATCTAGAATCCTCAGAATGGGGATGGCAGATTGACCCACTTGGGCTTCGAATCACCCTCAATGCCATCTGGGATCGTTACCAAAAGCCTATGTTCATCGTAGAAAATGGGCTCGGTGCTATGGACAGGCCTGATGAGAATGGTTATGTGGAAGATGACTATCGAATTGCTTATCTAGAGGCCCACATCAAGGCTATGCGAGATGCTATTTATCAAGATGGAGTAGACTTGCTTGGTTATACAACTTGGGGTTGTATCGATCTGGTTTCAGCTGGAACAGGCGAAATGAACAAGCGCTATGGCTTTATCTATGTGGATCGTGATAATGAAGGTCATGGAAGTTTCAAACGTAGCAAGAAGAAGTCCTTCCACTGGTACAAGGATGTCATTGCCAGCAATGGTGCAAGCATTGAGTAGAACTCATTTATTCACTATTTTTATAAAATCTTCTCCCTACTTTATAAGATCTGAAAAAGAGTTCAATTAGACCTAGCTTTTTGCTATAATGAGGGGAGAAAAATCAGACAGGAGATGAAACATGTCAGAACCATTATTTTTAAATTCCGTTATGCAAGAAAAAATTTGGGGTGGGACTAAACTACGTGATGAGTTTGGTTACGACATTCCAAGCGAAAAAATCGGAGAATATTGGGCCATCTCGGCTCACCCAAATGGTGTTTCCAAGGTAGCCAATGGGCGCTATCAAGGAACAGACCTCGCTAGTTTGTATGCGGAACACCGTGAGTTGTTTGGCAATCGTCCAGAGCCAGTATTTCCACTCTTGACTAAAATCCTCGATGCCAATGACTGGCTCAGCGTCCAAGTTCACCCCGATGATGCTTATGGACTAGAGCATGAAGGTGAACTCGGAAAAACTGAATGCTGGTATATCATCGCAGCAGATGAAGGCTCAGAGATTATTTACGGTCACAATGCTAAGTCAAAGGAAGAACTCCGCCAGCAAATTGAAGACAAGAACTGGGATGCCTTGCTGACTAAAGTCCCTGTTAAGGCTGGAGATTTCTACTACGTACCGAGTGGAACCATGCACGCTATCGGGGCAGACATCTTAATTCTTGAAACGCAACAGTCTAGTGATACAACCTACCGTGTCTATGACTTTGACCGCAAGGATGATAATGGCAACTTGCGTGAACTTCATCTTGAAAAATCCATCGATGTTTTAAATATTGGTGAGCCTGCAAATAGCCGTCCTGTGACTGTTAAAGCAGATGATTTGCGTTCAACTCTCCTTGTATCCAATGAATTCTTCGCAGTTTACAAGTGGGAAATTACTGGAAAAGTTGACTTTGAAAAAACAGCTGATTACAGCTTGTTAAGTGTCTTGGCTGGTCAAGGTCAGCTCATTGTAGACGGTAAGGAATATCCAATCCAAAAAGGTAGCCACTTTATCTTGCCAAGCGATGTTGATGCATGGACTTTGGAAGGTCAAGGTCTAGAATTGATTGTTAGTCATCCATAAAAAGAAAGGGCTTGAGTTCATTACTCAAGTCCTTTTTTGTATTTACATAAATTGGGCGATAAAGACCACAATGATGATAATTGGGATGATGAAACGAAGAAGGAAGAGCCAGACTTGGAAAAGTCTTTGTTTCCACGGTGTTTCATCGAGATGGAGTTCCTCCATAGCCAATGCTTTTTTGAAGACATAGCCTGTAAAGAGGGACAAGCAGAGGGCGCCAAAGGGCATGAGGAGATTAGAAACCAAGAAGTCCATGGCATCAAAGAAGGTCTTCCCAAAGATTTGAACATCTGCCATAAGACCGTAGGATAGGGCCGAAGGGATACCAAAGATAAAGGTCAAGATACCTAAAATAAGACTCCATTTATTACGTTTTTCGTTATCTTGGTCAGTGATATTTCCAACATTAATTTCCAGCATAACGACAGAAGAAGTGACCGTCGCAAAGAGGAAAAGCAATAGGAAGAGAATATAGAAAATACTTCCAAAAGGCATCTTGTCAAAGAGTTGGGGTAGAACGATAAAGAGGAGACTAGGACCACCTTCAGACTGAATATTGAAGGCTGACATAGCTGGGAAAATAGCTAGTCCTGCCATGATCGATACAGAAATGTTCATGGCAACGATAGACATACCTGATTGGATCAGATTGGTTTTCTTATCTAGGTAAGAAGCATAGGTCAACATGGCAGTAACCCCGAGGGACAAAGCAAAGAATGACTGTCCTAGAGCATAGAGGAGACCAGCACTTGTCAGTTTTGAAAAGTCAGGTTTGAGGAAATAAACGACCCCTTCCATAGCATTTGGCAAGCTGAGAGAGCGCCCGATAATAATGACAAAGATGATAAATAACAAGGGCATCATGACCTTAGATGCTCTTTCAATCCCTTTTTGAACTCCCTTAGATACAATAAAGATGTTGAGGAAGATAAAAAGAGCTTGAGACCCAAGGGCAATCCATGGATTAGAAATAATATCTGTGAAGAGCTGGGTATAATCACTGCTAATCCCAACTTGGAAGGCTTTAGCAATAGCGATACCTAGATACACTAAAACCCAACCTCCAATAACACTGTAAAAGGATAGGAGGATGAAAAGGGCAAAGGCACCGATCCAACCGATAAAATTGTAGTTCTTGTTATCGCCCAATTTTCCAAAGGTTTTGATTGCTGACACGCCAGCGCTCCGACCGAGGGCAAATTCAGCCAAGAGAAGTGGAAATCCAATCAATAGTGTCGAGATGAGAAAGACCAGTAAGAAACCTCCCCCACCATTGGCAGCAGTCATGTAAGGGAACTTCCAAACAGCTCCAAGACCAATAGCAGAACCAGCAGATGCAAGGATAAAGCCCAGTTTTGAGCCCCATTGCGATTTTTCAGACATTGTTAAACTCCAATCTAGTTTTCTAAATAAGAAAAGGCTACTTGAGTTGTCAAATAGCCTTCTCTCAATGGCTCTTTATGAGCTTTTTATTTGATTGATAGACTTGATTATCCTATCATGATTTTTCAAGTCTGTCAAGAAAGCGATTTTCATGTTTTTATAAAAAATATGATAAAATACTTGACTCTCCTCAAAGGGGAGGGTATATACTATTTATGTGAGGAGGAAATCATGTACCATATCAAAGAAGCTGCGCAACTTTCAGGTGTCTCCGTCAAGACTCTCTACCATTATGACAAGATTGGACTTTTGGTTCCATTAAAGTCAGAAAATGGCTATCGGACCTATAGTCAAGAGGATTTAGAACGACTACAGATTATCCTCTATTACAAGTATCTAGGCTTTTCTTTAGAAAAAATAGCAGAGCTATTGAAGGAAGAAAAGACGGACTTGTTACCACATTTAACTAGACAGTTGGACTATTTAACCCAGGAGAGGCAACATCTAGATACCTTGATTTTAACCTTACAAAAAACCATTCAAGAACAAAAAGGAGAAAGAAAAATGACTATTGAGGAAAAATTCACTGGATTTAGCTACCAAGACCATCAAAAATACCACCAAGAAGCAGTAAACAAGTATGGCCAAGAAGTCATGGATCAAGCACTTGAGCGTCAAAAAGGACGAGAGGATGAGGCTGCAACAGCCTTTAATCAAGTCTTTCAAAGCTTAGCTCAAAATCTCAAAGATGGTCTACCGATAACAGCATCTGAAAACCAAGAAGAAGTAGGCAAACTCTTGCAAGCCATCCGTACTTATGGATTTGACTGCTCTATCGAGGTCTTTGGTCATATCGGAAAAGGCTATGTCTATAATCCAGAGTTTAAGGAAAACATTGATAAGTTTGGACAGGGAACAGCCCAGTACACATCAGATGTCATTGCTCACTATGTAAGCACACAGACTCGATAAAACTCACAGACTGACAAAGCCAGTAACAGAATTTTAGTAGGAAGACATAGACTTAGATAAGATAAAAATCGGCGGAGTGACCTCTGCCGATTTCTTACTTTAAAGTTTAATCATAATGTAGACTTCCTGCCACCCAGCCAGTACAGAGGGCAGAAGTGATGTTAAAGCCACCCGTGTGGGCGTTGATATCTAGGACCTCTCCTGCAAAGTGAAGGCCAGGAACCAGTTTGCTTTCCAGCGTTTTAGGATTGATTTCCTTGAGACTAACACCTCCTTTGGTAACAAAGGATTTAGCCAAGGACATTTTGCCAGTTACTGGAATTTTAAGAGCTTTGATAGACTGGACAAGTTGGTCGCGTTCTCTTTCAGTTAGTTGTTTGACTTTTTCAGGATATCCTTGGACAAAAAATTCTGCCAAGCGTTCAGGGAGTATAGCTTTTAAGGCATTTTTCAAGGATTTTTCACGGTTCTCTTCTAAAAAGTCAACTAAGTCACCTTCTGAAAGTTGTGGCAAGACATCTAGAGAGAGAATTTCCCCACCCTTGACAAAGCTAGACATGCGCAGCGCAGCAGGACCTGACAAACCAAAGTGAGTAAAGAGTAGGTCATGAGTGATGACATGCTTGCCATAGCTTAGGGTCACATCGTCTAGGGAAATCCCCTGCAAGGCCTTATGCGGGAAATCAGTCAACAATGGACTTTCAGCAGCCTCAAGCTCGGTAATGGTGTGTTTGAAATGGCGAGCAATCTCATGACCAAAACCAGTAGAGCCAGTAGAAGGATAGGATTTTCCACCTGTTGTGACAATGAGTTTATCACAAGTGAAAGTTTGATCTGTAGACTTAAGGACAAACTGGTCGTCAATCTTTTTAACCGAAACAATCTCTGTTTGAGTGGCAACTTGCCCACCTAGCTCCATGATTTTCTTTTCCAATGCTTCGATAATGGTGCGAGATTTATCACTGGCTGGAAAGACGCGGCCATGGTCTTCGACCTTGAGTTTTACGCCATTTTCAGTAAAAAAGTTGATGATATCATGGTTATCAAACTGGGAAAAGACACTGTATAGAAAGCGGCCATTTCCAGGGATGCCAGCTAATAGGTCATCTAGAGTTCCATTGTTGGTCACGTTGCAACGACCACCACCAGTACCAGCTAATTTTTTTCCAAGTTTTCGATTTTTTTCAATGAGAAGTGTTTTCTGCCCATAAAAGCTACTTGAAATCGTAGCCATCATACCAGCCGGGCCTCCCCCGATTACAATAGTATCAAAATATTTCATAAAAGTATTGTACCATAAAAAAGACGGAGGGACAGAAATCGGTAAATCAAGTTTTGCATGATAGTACCTAGTCCCGTGAATCTTTATCAAACCCGTGGCTTCTTCAAGCTTATGTATTGACAAGATGAAATTGTCAGTACAAAAGTCTACTCAGCTACAGTAGAAAAGATAATTGCTGATAAAAATTGAGGTCGGGACATTGAATCCCGACCTCTGTCTTATATAAATTAGTCAATTTCATATCCCATGAGGAGTCCACCTTCTTCTGCATAAAAACTGCAGAGTCCAGAGGTTGGGATAATCTTGATTTCAGCTTGTGGGAATTTTTCACGCAAGAGTTCTGAGAGTTGTTGGCAGAATTTATCATTACTGCGGTGAGCCATGACGATACGCCCACCAGCGTAGCCAGCCTTGATTAACTCTTCATAAGCAGCTTGGAGGGACTTCTTAGCACCACGAGCCTTTTGTAGGAGTTCCAAGGTTCCAGTTTCACTTGCTTCCCCGACCATACGAATATTAAGCAGCCCAACAACTGTACCGATCAGCTTACTCAAGCGACCATTCTTAACGAGGTTATCAACCTTAGCGAGGACGAATAGTAACTTAGTTTTTTCTTGGTAAGCAGTAATAGCTTTAACCACTTCTTCAAAAGAAAGTCCTTGGTCAATCAAATCATTGATTTTTTCTACGATAAGGTCAACTTCTCCACCAGCAGATAAACTATCAATGACATGAATCTGAGTATCAGGATGTTCTTCGAGATAGAGATTCTTAGCTAATTGAGCGCTGTTTTGACTACCAGAAAGAGTTCCGGTAATGGTCACTACAAAAATATGGTTTGCCCCTTCAAATGCTCGCAAGTAATCATCAGGGCTAGGACAAGCTGATTTTGAAGCTTCAGAAGTTGCATACATGGTTTCCATCATTTTGTCAATATCAAGACTAGCATCGTCAATAAAGACTTGATCAGCCACTTGAATGGTTAAGGGAACACTGATGAATTCAGTATCAATTGCTGGATTTGCCAGTTGACGATAATCACAACCAGAGTCAGCTACAATCTTCCATGTCATAGAAATTCTCCATCTTTATCACTTATACATTGACAAAGGTTCTGTCTTTTTTTACAATTATATCATGAAAAATCTTAAAACAAAAGTCTCGTCACTCTGTTGTCACAAGTAGAAAGGAAGTGTTATGGCCGAACGAAGAATTTCTGAAAATTCACTTGAAAATCTCAGAAAATCAAACAAAGAATCCAATTTACTGACCAGAGAAGCTATCGAAACAGCTCTCTTGCAACTTTTGGAGAAAAAGGAGTTGACAAAGATTAGCATTTCCGAATTGGTAAAAAGAGCTGGGGTCTCCCGTGCAGCTTTTTATCGAAACTATGACTCCAAAGAAGAGATTTTAGAAAGCGTCTTTAAACGCAGTGTCCATAATATCATGGAGCAGCTGAGTCATTACGATGTCAAAACGGATCTCTATCTGGTTTGGGTTCATCTCTTTCGTGAAGCCAGAAAAGAAGCCAAGATTATTCAGCTTGCCTTGGACTACCACTTGGAAAAAATCTTTGTGCAAGCCATGCAAGAGTTTTTAGAAAAATACTATGGAAAATCAAAAGGAGTCAGCTCTTATCTGCATTCTTTTTGGAGTTCTGCCATCGTATCAGTTTTGCTAAAATGGATCAAGGATGGAATGAAGGTTCCTGCTGAAAAAATTGCAGATTTACGCCTACCATTTTTCAAAAAATAGATCAGGAGGAGAGAAGTTATGACAGAAAAAAGACTGGCTTGGGATGAGTATTTTGCTGCTCAAGCCCTATTGATTGCCAATCGTTCAACCTGTAAACGCGCCAAGGTAGGAGCTGTTTTAGTCAAGGATAATAAGGTGATTTCAACAGGTTATAATGGCTCTGTATCAGGAACGGAGCATTGTATTGACCATGACTGTTTGGTGATTGAGGGCCACTGTGTCCGCACTCTTCATGCTGAGGTTAATGCTATTTTACAAGGAGCCGAACGTGGCGTTCCAAAAGGATTTACAGCTTACGTTACACATTTTCCTTGTCTCAACTGCACCAAGCAATTACTCCAGGTAGGTTGTGAACGTGTCGTTTATATTAACCAGTACCGTATGGACGACTACGCCCAGTATCTCTATCGTGAAAAAGGGACTGAGTTGACCCATTTACCACTTGAGACAGTACAAGCAGCTCTTCAAGAAGCTAACTTGATTTAAAAATTTAAAAAAAAGATGGTTTAGAAGGATTTTTAAACCATTTTTTGATATAATAAGAAGAATAAATTGAAAGAAGGAATTCAGAAAATGGGAAAACTTGAAGTCATTAATCATCCACTCATTCAACACAAATTGTCAATCTTGCGTCGTACAGACACTTCTACAAAAGCTTTTCGTGAGTTAGTAGATGAAATTGCTATGTTGATGGGATATGAAGTACTTCGTGATCTTCCGCTTGAAGACGTTGAAATCGAAACACCTATCACAAAAACAGTCCAAAAACAATTGGCTGGTAAAAAATTGGCAATTGTTCCAATCTTGCGTGCAGGTATTGGGATGGTCGATGGGCTATTGAGCTTGGTTCCAGCAGCCAAAGTTGGACATATTGGTATGTACCGTGATGAAGAAACTCTTCAACCAGTAGAATACTTGGTTAAATTACCTGAAGATATCGACCAACGTCAAATTTTTGTGGTTGACCCTATGCTTGCAACAGGTGGTTCTGCAATCTTGGCTGTTGATTCCCTCAAAAAACGTGGAGCATCAAACATCAAATTTGTCTGCCTTGTATCTGCTCCAGAAGGTGTAAAAGCTCTTCAAGAAGCTCACCCAGATGTAGAAATCTTTACAGCAGCTTTGGATGAACGCTTGAACGAACATGGCTATATCGTTCCAGGTCTTGGTGACGCTGGAGACCGTTTGTTCGGAACTAAGTAAAATTCTAAGCTTACCCTAAAACTGTTCATTAGTTTTAGTCTAGAAAGGAGGTTGAATTTTTGTGTCTGTTTTTAGGATAGAGCAAAAATTTGACCTTTTTTGACCAAAAAGATATAATAGTCCTGTATCAAGTCGCTTGACTAGGAAATTTAGAAATCAGAAGGAGAAATGAATGATTCCTGTAGTTATTGAACAAACAAGTCGTGGAGAACGTTCATATGACATTTACTCACGTCTTTTAAAAGATCGTATCATTATGTTGACTGGACCAGTCGAAGACAATATGGCCAATTCAGTTATCGCCCAATTGCTTTTCTTGGATGCCCAAGATAGTACAAAAGATATCTACCTTTATGTAAATACTCCAGGTGGTTCTGTATCAGCTGGTTTGGCAATCGTTGATACTATGAACTTTATCAAGGCAGATGTCCAAACCATTGTTATGGGGATGGCTGCTTCAATGGGAACAATCATTGCTTCAAGTGGAGCAAAAGGCAAGCGTTTTATGCTTCCAAATGCCGAGTACATGATTCACCAACCGATGGGTGGTACAGGTGGTGGTACACAGCAAACAGATATGGCCATTGCTGCTGAACACTTGCTTAAAACTCGTAAAACTTTGGAGCAAATTCTTGCAGATAATTCTGGTAAATCAGTTGAGCAAATCCATGCAGATGCTGAACGTGATTACTGGATGAGCGCTCAAGAAACACTTGAATATGGTTTCATTGATGAAATCATGGCTAATAATTCTTTGAATTAATCTTTTGAAGCAAACTCGACTGAGTTTGCTTTTTTTGATATAATAGTAAGAAGATTTTTAGAAGGAAGTTGTAATATGTTTCAAAAAGAGAATCGGTCTGGTCTGATTATCTACCTATACTATAATCGTGATGCAAAAAAACTCGATAATTATGGTGATATTTGTTACCACTCTAAAAAACACCGTTATCTGCAACTTTATGTCCCAACAGAAGAAGTGGAAGAACTGGTTAGCCGTTTAGGAAAAGAGAAATTTGTCAAAAAAGTGAGACGATGTCATATCCAAGAATTGGAAACTCCCTTTGTTGGTAGTCTCTACAGAAATAACGAAAACGTTATCATGTAAAAATTTAGATAAATGTGTTGACAATTTTCTGATAATTCGGTATATTCTTAACATGTAATTTAAATTAAGTAATTAAAAGGAGATAAACATGAAGAAAAAATTTGTCTTGTCACTTGTAGCTCTTGCAAGTGTGGCTGTTTTAGCAGCTTGTGGAGAAGTAAAGTCAGGAGCTTCAAACTCAACTGGTAACCCAGTGGATGAGAAAGTCGTTAAAATTGGTTTCAACTTTGAAGAAACTGGTGCTGTAGCCTCTTACGGTACATCTGAGCAGAAGGGTGCTCAACTTGCAGTTGATGAAATTAACGCAGCAGGTGGTATCGATGGAAAACAAATCGAAGTAGTAGACAAAGATAACAAATCTGAAACTGCTGAAGCTGCTTCAGTTTCAACAAACCTTGTTACTCAATCTAAAGTAGCAGCTATCGTAGGACCTGCAACTTCAGGTGCAACTGCAGCAGCAGTAGCAAATGCTACACAAGCTGGAGTTCCATTGATTTCTCCAAGTGCTACTCAAGATGGTTTGACAAAAGGTCAAGATTTCCTTTTCATCGGAACATTCCAAGATAGCTTCCAAGGGAAAATCATTTCTAACTATGTTACAAACAAGTTGAACGCTAAGAAAGTAGTCTTATATACAGATAACTCAAGTGACTATGCTAAAGGAATTGCAAAATCATTCCGTGATTCATTCTCAGGCGAAATCGTAGCAGATGAAACATTTGTATCAGGTGACACTGACTTCCAAGCAGCTTTGACAAAAATCAAAGATAAAGACTTTGATGCAATCGTATTGCCAGGTTACTATACAGAAGCTGGTAAGATTGTAAACCAAGCTCGTGGTATGGGAATTGATAAACCAATCATCGGTGGTGATGGATTCAACGGTGCAGAATTTGTTCAACAAGCAACAGCCGAACGTGCATCAAATATCTACTTCATCTCAGGTTTCTCAACTACTGTAGAGGTTTCAGATAAGGCAAAAGCCTTCCTTGAAGCTTACCGTGCAAAATACAACGAAGATCCTTCAACATTTGCAGCTCTTGCTTATGACTCAGTTTACCTTGTAGCTAATGCAGCAAAAGGTGCAAAAACTTCAGTTGATATCAAGAACAATCTTGCTAAAACACAAAACTTCGAAGGTGTTACAGGTCAAACAAGCTTTGATGCAGATCACAACACTGTGAAAACAGCCTTCATGATGACCATGAATAATGGTAAAGTAGAAGCGGCAGAAGTCGTAAAACCATAATTATAGATATTGTAAATGGGGAATGAGCTTTTACTCACTCCCTGTTTCAGTATTTATGAAAGGATTATTTTTTTAAAAAAATCCTAAAAATAATAATTAGAAAGAGTGAACCATATGCTTCAACAACTTGTCAATGGTCTAATCTTGGGTAGTGTCTATGCACTACTAGCCCTAGGTTATACTATGGTTTATGGAATTATCAAGCTCATTAACTTTGCTCATGGTGATATTTACATGATGGGTGCTTTCATGGGTTATTTCTTGATTAATTCCTTGCAATTAAATTTCTTTGTTGCCTTGATCTTATCGATGATCGGTACTGCAATTCTCGGTGTTATCATTGAGTTTCTTGCTTATCGTCCATTACGTCATTCAACTCGTATCTCTGTATTGATTACAGCCATCGGGGTTTCCTTCTTACTGGAGTATGGGATGGTCTATCTGGTAGGCGCCAATACACGTGCCTTCCCTCAAGCAATCCAAACAGTTCGTTATGACTTGGGACCAATTAGTTTAACAAATATTCAATTGTTGATTTTGACTGTCTCACTTGTTTTGATGGTTCTTCTACAACTCATCGTACAAAAAACCAAGATGGGGAAAGCCATGCGTGCCGTTTCTGTAGATAGTGATGCTGCTCAGCTGATGGGGATTAACGTGAACCGTACAATCAGTTTTACCTTTGCATTGGGTTCAGCTCTAGCTGGTGCAGCGGGTGTCTTGATTGCACTTTACTATAACTCTCTTGAACCATTGATGGGAATGACTCCAGGTATAAAATCATTCGTGGCTGCCGTTCTTGGTGGTATCGGAATTATCCCTGGTGCAGCTCTGGGTGGCTTTGTTATTGGTCTTTTGGAGACATTTGCTACCGCCTTCGGAATGTCAGATTTCCGTGATGCCATCGTGTATGGAATCTTACTCTTAATCTTGATTGTTCGCCCAGCTGGTATCCTCGGTAAGAATGTGAAAGAGAAGGTGTAAACAATGAAAGAAAATTTAAAAGTTAATATTCTATGGTTATTCCTTTTGTTGCTTGGATATGGTTTGATTAGCCTATTGGTTTCTATAGGAGTCTTGAACCTTTTCCATATTCAGATTATTGAACAAATCGGTATCAACATTATTCTAGCAGTAGGTCTTAACCTTATCGTTGGGTTCTCTGGTCAGTTTTCACTTGGACATGCTGGATTTATGGCTATTGGTGCCTATGCAGCAGCCATTATCGGATCAAAATCTCCAACCTATGGTGCATTCTTTGGAGCTATGTTGCTCGGTGCAATCATTGCTGGTCTGGTTGCCTTGGTCGTTGGAATTCCTACCCTACGTTTGAAAGGGGATTATCTTGCGGTTGCGACACTTGGTGTTGCTGAAATTATTCGTATCTTCATTATTAATGGTGGAAGCCTTACAAACGGTGCTGCTGGTATTTTGGGGATTCCTAACTTTACAACTTGGCAAATGGTATATTTCTTTGCTGTGATTACAACGATTGCTACTCTCAATTTCCTTCGTAGTCCTATCGGGCGTTTAACTTTATCTGTTCGTGAAGATGAGATTGCTGCTGAGTCAGTAGGGGTAAATACTACAAAAATTAAAATCATCGCTTTTGTTTTTGGTGCTGTTACTGCAAGTATCGCTGGTACTCTTCAGTCAGGATTTATCGGATCAGTCGTACCAAAAGATTATACGTTCATCAACTCTATCAATGTATTGATTATCGTTGTATTTGGTGGTTTAGGATCCATTACAGGGGCAATTGTTGCTGCAATCGTGCTTGGAATCTTGAACATGCTCCTTCAAGATGTGGCCAGCGTTCGTATGATTATCTATGCTTTGGCCTTAGTACTCGTTATGATCTTCAGACCAGGTGGTCTTCTTGGGACTTGGGAATTGAGCCTATCACGTCTCTTTAAAAAAGGTAAGAAGGAGGGACAAAACTAATGGCATTGCTTGAAGTAAAAAATTTAACCAAACATTTTGGTGGTCTGACAGCCGTTGGGGACGTCACTCTCGAATTGAACGAAGGTGAACTTGTTGGTTTGATTGGACCGAATGGTGCTGGGAAAACAACTCTTTTCAACTTGCTGACTGGAGTTTATGAACCAAGCGAAGGAACAGTAACCTTGGATGGCCACTTGTTAAATGGCAAGCAACCCTATAAAATTGCTGCTCTTGGTTTAGGGCGTACCTTCCAAAACATCCGCCTCTTTAAAGACTTGACAGTTTTGGATAACGTTCTGATTGCATTTAGTAACCATCATAAACAACATGTTTTTGCAAGTTTCTTGCGCTTACCAGCTTTTTATAAAAATGAAAAAGAATTGAAAGCTAAAGCCTTAGAATTACTAAAAATCTTTGATTTGGATGGAGATGCTGAAACTCTAGCTAAAAATTTAGCCTATGGTCAACAACGTCGCTTAGAGATTGTTCGTGCTCTTGCTACAGAACCTAAAATCCTCTTCTTGGATGAGCCTGCAGCGGGTATGAATCCACAAGAAACTGCAGAATTGACTGAGTTGATTCGTCGTATTAAGGATGAATTCAAGATTACTATCATGCTGATTGAACATGATATGAACTTGGTTATGGAAGTTACGGAGCGTATCTATGTTCTTGAGTACGGTCGTTTGATTGCTCACGGGACACCAGATGAAATCAAGAGTAATAAACGTGTTATCGAAGCTTATCTTGGAGGTGAAGCCTAATGTCTATGTTAAAAGTTGAAAACCTCTCAGTACACTATGGTATGATTCAAGCTGTACGTGATGTGAGCTTTGAAGTAAATGAAGGGGAAGTTGTTTCCCTTATCGGTGCAAACGGTGCTGGTAAAACAACCATCCTTCGTACCTTATCAGGCCTTGTTCGTCCAAGTTCTGGTCGAATTGAATTTTTGGGACAAGAAATCCAAAAGATGCCTGCACAAAAAATTGTGGCATCAGGACTTTCTCAAGTACCAGAAGGACGTCACGTCTTCCCTGGTTTGACAGTTATGGAAAACTTGGAAATGGGAGCCTTCCTTAAGAAAAATCGTGAAGAAAATCAAGCAAATCTGAAAAAAGTATTTTCACGTTTCCCGCGTTTAGAAGAACGTAAAAACCAAGATGCAGCTACTCTATCAGGTGGTGAACAGCAGATGCTTGCTATGGGACGTGCGCTTATGTCAACGCCTAAACTTCTTCTCTTAGATGAACCATCAATGGGGCTTGCTCCAATTTTTATCCAAGAAATTTTTGATATCATCCAAGATATTCAAAAACAAGGTACGACCGTTCTTTTGATCGAGCAAAATGCCAATAAGGCACTTTCCATCGCAGATCGAGGCTATGTTCTTGAAACAGGAAAGATTGTCCTATCAGGAACAGGTAAAGAGCTCGCAGCATCAGACGAAGTCAGAAAAGCATATCTAGGTGGCTAAAACAATCCAGTGGATTGTTTTAGTCGGCAGATAAAGATTGCAAAGCAATCCACATTAGTCCGGGGGACCTTTTTAGTCGGCGGATAGAGATTGCTTGGTAATCATCAGAACCAGTGGATTGTTTTAGTCGGCGGGTAAAGATTATCTTAGTCGGCGGGAAAGATTGCCAAACAAATTACATAATCATAAGATTGAGGGCCCTAATATAGGGCTCTTTTTATAGTATTTCAGAGTTTTCAGAATCTTGAAAAAGAGATGAAAGCGTTTGATTGATTTTCGTAAAAAGTGTATAATAAAGCTATAAACATAAAGGAGAGTTCCTATGGCAGTTAAAGATTTTATGACACGAAAGGTCGTATATATTAGCCCAGATACGACTGTAGCACATGCAGCAGACTTGATGCGCGAACAAGGTTTGCATCGTCTTCCTGTTATTGAAAATGATAAATTAGTTGGTCTAGTAACAGAAGGAACAATTGCTGAAGCCAGTCCATCAAAAGCAACGAGTCTTTCAATCTTTGAGATGAATTACTTGCTTAATAAAACAAAAGTAAAAGACGTCATGATTCGTAATGTTGTAACTGTCTCCGGTTATGCAAGTTTGGAAGATGCAACCTATCTTATGCTGAAAAATAAGATTGGAATCTTGCCAGTTATTGATAACGAACAAGTCTATGGTGTTATTACTGACCGTGATGTATTCAGAGCATTTCTTGAAATTTCTGGTTATGGCGAAGAGGGAATCCGTGTTCGTTTTATCACAGAAAATGAAGTTGGGGTACTTGGTAAGATTGTTTCTTTAATCGTTGAGGAAAATCTTAATATCTCTCATACTGTTAATATTCCACGTAAAGATGGTAAGATTGTTATCGAAGTTCAAATTGAGGGAACGGTTGATCTAGCTACCTTTAAACAGAAATTTGAATCTGAGAATATTCAGGTTGAAGAAATTACACAAACTTCTGCAAAAAAACTGTAAAAAATAAAATAGAAGCATTTTTTACTTGCGAAAAAAATTTTTTTCTAGTATAATAATTTATTGTGAGCAAACCTCACTTACCCCTTGCAAAGTCTTGGGGTCATTAGACCAAAAGGAGGAACATATCAATGGCTAAATACGAAATTCTTTATATCATTCGTCCAAACATTGAAGAAGAAGCGAAAAACGCTTTGGTAGCACGTTTTGACTCTATCTTGACTGACAACGGTGCAACTGTTGTTGAATCAAAAACATGGGAAAAACGTCGTCTTGCATACGAAATCCAAGATTTCCGCGAAGGACTTTACCACATCGTTAACGTTGAAGCAAATGATGATGCAGCTCTTAAAGAGTTTGACCGTCTTTCAAAAATCAACGCTGACATTCTTCGTCACATGATTGTCAAAACTGACGCGTAAGAAGGTAGATTATGATTAACAATGTTGTACTTGTAGGGCGTATGACTCGTGACGCTGAGTTGCGTTATACCCCATCAAATGTAGCAGTTGCGACTTTTACTCTTGCAGTAAACCGTACATTTAAGAGTCAAAATGGCGAACGTGAGGCTGATTTTATCAATGTCGTTATGTGGCGCCAACAGGCTGAAAATCTTGCTAATTGGGCTAAAAAAGGCTCACTTATCGGGGTGACAGGCCGTATTCAGACTCGTAGTTACGATAACCAGCAAGGACAACGTGTCTACGTGACGGAAGTCGTGGCTGAGAATTTCCAAATGTTGGAAAGCCGTAGTGTGCGTGAAGGACATACTGGTGGAGCTTATTCTGCACCAAGTTCAAACTATTCAGCACCTACTCAATCAGTGCCTGACTTTTCACGTGATGAAAATCCATTCGGAACAACAAATCCTTTGGATATTTCAGATGATGATTTACCATTCTAATGGACAATTAATACTATAAAGGAGAAAAAAACATGGCTCAACAACGTCGTGGCGGATTCAAACGCCGTAAAAAAGTTGATTACATCGCAGCAAACAAAATTGAATATGTTGATTACAAAGATACTGAGCTTCTTAGCCGTTTCGTTTCAGAACGTGGGAAAATCCTTCCTCGTCGTGTAACTGGAACTTCAGCTAAAAACCAACGTAAAGTAACAACAGCTATCAAACGCGCTCGCGTAATGGCTTTGATGCCTTTCGTAAACGAAGATTAAAAAAAGGGGTCCAGTGGACCTCTTTTTCATGAGCTTGAAAACAAGAAAGCGAATTAAGACCCCGACGGGTCTTTTTTTCACGAGATTTGAAATGAGAGAGCGAGTTTGGGTTCAGTGGACCTCTTTTTCATGAGATTGAAAATAAGGAAGCAAATTAGGACCCCAACGGGTCTTTTTTCACGAGATAGTTTTTTTCTGATCTTGGCGTGCTATAATGGTAATAGAAAGAGTAAAGATGGGTAAGTCAAAGATGAATTGTACGATTAGAAATATGATTAAGTCTGATATTGAATCCTTATCTCATGGATTTATGAATCAAGGTTGGTCTGGTAGAGAGGAAATTTTGGCTAGATATTTTCTGGAACAGGAAAGTGGGGAGAGAGAAGTCTTAGTTGCAGAGATTGATGGTGTTGTAGCGGGCTACGTTACCATTTTGCCCTCTGCTAAACATGGTCCTTTTGCAGAAGTCTATCCAGAATTATCAGATTTTAATGTGTTTGAGCCTTTTCGAAATCAAGGGATTGGGAATCAACTGCTAGAAGAAGCAGAAAAACGAGTCAAGTTTGTTTCGAGTAAGGTCACTCTTGGTGTAGGTTTGCACTTAGGCTATGGCCCTGCCCAGAGATTGTATATCAGACGGGGCTACATTCCAGATGGGACAGGTGTCTGGTATCGAAATCAACCCTTAGAAATGAATGCAACTAGCCAAAATAATGATGATTTGGTTTTGTATCTAGTAAAGGAATTCGGATAAGAGACAAGGATTTTATTGGGGATGTGGGATTCCTCTACTTTATGGTATAATGGAAAGAGTGAATTGAAGGAGGTAATGAGATGGATGCGAAATTAAGATATAAGGCGAAAAAGATAAAGATTGTTTTTTTTGATATTGATGATACTTTGAGAGACTCAAAGACTGGTTTTATCCCAACCGCAATTCCAACAGTATTTCAACAATTACGTGAAAAAGGTATTTTGACTGGGATTGCGACTGGTCGTGGGATTTTCGGTGTCGTGCCAGAGATTCGCGAGCTTAAACATGACTTTTTTGTTACTCTGAATGGTGCCTATATTGAGGATAAAAAAGGCAATGTGATTGATAGTAACAAAATCTCTAAAGATAAGGTTGAAAGCTATATTGCTTGGACTAAGGAAGTGGGGATTGACTATGGTTTAGTTGGTAGTCATACTGCTAAACTCTCCACTAGAACTGAGTTGATTAGTGAGGCCATTGATCCAATTTATCCCGACTTAGATGTAGATCCAGATTTTTATGAAAAAGAAGACATCTATCAGATGTGGACTTTTGAGGATCAGGGAGATGACCTGACTTTGCCTGAAAGTTTAGCATCGACTTTGCGTATGGTACGCTGGCATGAACATTCGTCAGATGTGGTACCAATTTCAGGTTCAAAAGCAGCTGGTGTAGCAAAAGTTGTAGAACATTTAGGTCTTAAACCTGAGAACGTGATGGTTTTTGGGGACGGACTTAACGATTTAGAGCTCTTTGATTATGCAGGCATTAGTGTCGCTATGGGTGTTTCTCATGACAAAATCAAAGAAAAAGCAGATTATATTACAAAAACATTAGAAGAGGATGGCATTTTCGATGCCTTAGAAGGATTTGGTATGGTAGAAAAAGAATTACAGTTTCCACAAGTAGACATTGAAGCAGTAGAAGGTCCGATTGCGACTATTAAGACAAATCATGGAGACTTGCGTATTAAGCTTTTCCCTGAGCATGCACCAAAAACAGTTGCCAACTTTATTGCTCTGTCTAAAGATGGTTACTATGATGGTGTCATTTTCCATCGTATTATCAAGGACTTTATGATTCAAGGTGGAGACCCAACTGGAACTGGTATGGGTGGCGAGTCAATCTATGGAGAATCTTTTGAGGATGAGTTTTCAGAAGAACTTTACAATGTCCGTGGAGCCCTTTCTATGGCTAATGCTGGGCCAAATACAAATGGTAGCCAGTTCTTTATCGTGCAAAATCAACACTTGCCATATTCTAAGAAAGAAATTGCTCGTGGTGGTTGGCCAGAACCAATTGCGGAAATTTATGCGGATCAAGGTGGAACTCCTCACCTTGATCGTCGTCACACAGTTTTTGGACAGCTTGCGGATGAAGCTTCTTATGAAGTTCTGGATGCAATTGCAGGTGTAGAAACAGGTGTAATGGACAAACCAGTTGAAGATGTCGTCATCGAAACGATTGAAATCGAGGACTAAAATGAAAATAGGTGATAAGCTAACAGGGCGAATTACAGGGATTCAGTCTTATGGAGCCTTTGTGGAGTTAGAGACTGGTATCACGGGCTTGATTCATATTTCTGAAATTCGTACAGGATTTATTGAGAATATCTATGATGTACTGAAAATCGGTGAAGAAGTTCAAGTCCAGGTTGTCGATTTGGACGAATATACAGGGAAAGCAAGTCTTTCTATTCGGACTTTGGAAGAAGAGAAACATCAATTACCGAGACGGAGACGTTTTTCAAGTGACCGTGTCAAATACGGATTTGCTCCTTTGGCTCGCATGATGCCTATCTGGACCAAGGAAGCTATCTCTAATCTAAATAAGAAAAAGTCTTAATTGATTTTTCTCTCTTGAAATGTTAATATAGTTTGTTATAATAGAAGTATGGTAGAAGAATTATTAAAATCAGGAGAGAGAATCAATCAGCTCTTTTCTACAGATATCAAGATTATTCAAAATAGAGAGGTTTTCAGCTATTCGGTGGATAGTGTACTTTTGTCACGCTTTCCTCGCTTTCCTAAAAATGGCTTGATAGTGGATTTTTGTGCGGGTAATGGAGCTGTTGGACTTTTTGCCAGTAGTCGTACTAAGGCGAAAATTCTGTCTGTTGAAATCCAGGAACGATTGGCGGATATGGCAGACCGGTCAGTCCGATTAAATGGCTTAGAAGAACAGATGCAGGTCATTTGTGATGATTTGAAAAATATGCCTGCTTACATTCAGGGGAGTAAGGTTGATTTGATTTTATGCAACCCTCCCTATTTTAAGGTGGACCCAAATTCTAATCTGAACGAGAGTGAGCACTATTTGTTGGCTCGGCACGAAATTACGACCAATCTTAAGGAAATCTGCCGTAGTGCCCAAAGTATTCTCAAATCCAATGGGCGTTTAGCCATGGTTCATCGTCCAGATAGATTGTTAGATATTTTAGATACGCTTCAACAGCATAATCTAGCTCCAAAGCGTCTGCAATTTGTTTACCCTAAACGGGAGAAAGAAGCCAATATGCTTTTGATCGAGGCTATCAAGGACGGCTCCACTAGTGGTTTTAAGGTTCTGCCACCACTCATTGTTCATAATGATGATGGTTCCTATACTCCAGAAATTCAAGAGATTTACTATGGATCATAAGGCTTACATGTATGTGGTAGAGTGTTGTGATGGTACCTACTATACTGGCTATACAACGGATGTCAAAAAAAGAATCGCCGTTCACAATAGCGGTAAAGGAGCAAAATATACACGAGCTCGGTTGCCAGTAAAACTTATCTATGTAGAAGGTTTCGATAGTAAAGAAGAAGCCATGTCAGCCGAAGCGCTTCTAAAACGTAAGAAGAGGCCACAGAAGGAAAGATTTTTATCTGAAAACCAAGAAAAAAATTTAATCAGTCATTTTGAAGAGTAGAGGGGAGTTCTTTGACTCCCCTTACTTTTGTCAAAAATTGAAAAAAATGCTACAATAGAGTGAATAAAGAAACGAGGTATAATCATGTCTAAGATTCTAGTATTTGGTCACCAAAATCCAGATTCAGATGCCATCGGGTCATCTGTAGCCTTTGCCTATCTTGCAAAAGAAGCTTATGGTTTGGATACAGAAGCAGTGGCTCTAGGAACTCCAAATGAAGAAACAGCTTTCGTCTTGAACTATTTTGGTGTAGAAGCACCGCGCGTAATCACATCAGCTAAAGCAGAAGGTGCAGAACAAGTCATCTTAACTGACCACAATGAATTCCAACAATCAGTTTCAGATATTGCTGAAGTTGAAGTTTATGGTGTTGTGGACCACCACCGTGTGGCTAACTTTGAAACTGCCAGCCCACTTTACATGCGTTTGGAACCAGTTGGATCAGCATCTTCTATCGTTTACCGTATGTTCAAAGAACACGGTGTAGCTGTTCCAAAAGAAATTGCAGGTTTGATGCTATCAGGTTTGATTTCAGATACCCTTCTTTTGAAATCTCCAACAACACACCCATCTGATAAAGTGATTGCGCCTGAATTGGCTGAATTGGCTGGTGTGAACTTGGAAGAATACGGTCTTGCAATGCTCAAAGCTGGTACAAATTTGGCAAGCAAGTCAGCAGAAGAATTGATCGACATCGATGCAAAGACTTTTGAACTCAACGGTAACAACGTACGTGTTGCCCAAGTGAATACAGTTGATATTGCTGAAGTCTTGGAACGCCAAGCTGAAATCGAAGCAGCCATCCAAGCCGCAAATACAGCAAATGGCTACTCTGACTTTGTCTTGATGATCACAGATATCGTTAACTCAAACTCAGAAATTTTGGCTCTTGGTGCTAATATGGACAAGGTAGAAGCAGCCTTTAACTTCAAACTTGAAAACAACCATGCTTTCCTTCCAGGTGCCGTTTCACGTAAGAAACAAGTGGTACCACAATTGACTGAAAGCTTTAATGCTTAATTGTAATATAAAAATGGGGATACCCATTGTTAAAAAGGAGTCGAGGCTCCTTTTTTGCTAGGAGAGAAGTATGTTAGAAAATGGCAATTTGATTTTTGTGAAAGATGATTCGGATATAGGACAGGCCATCCAGGAATCTACTGGTAACTACAGTCACGTGGCTATCTTTTTGGACGGACAGGTCTATCACGCCACGGTAGAAGGTGGTGTCCTTGCTCAGTCTCCTGAGGAATTCTTTGAACACGGGAAAGTATATGACCTTTATCACTATGAGCAGATTGATTGTATAGAGGTCAAAAAGCGAGCAGAGAGTCTTTTAGGGGCTCCCTACAATGCTTCTTTTTACCCAGATGGAGATGGTTTCTATTGCTCCCAGTTTGTAGCAGAAATCCTCCCTATTTTTGAGCCCATTCCCATGAAGTTTGGTGATGATACACAGGAAATCAGTGATTTCTGGAGAGAATATTATCGAGAGTTGGGGCTTCCTGTACCTCTGAATCAGCCTGGCACTAACCCGAGTCAATTAGCAGCATCACCACTTTTAGTTTGTAAAGAAAGGAATCTTCATGATTCAGATTTTTAATCCATCTCGTTTGACGCGACAACCATTCTTTAGAAATTTGGTAGACTATCTTGATCAGCATGATGATGTTATCCTCCGTGAAATCAAGGCTCAGTTTCCAGAGGTCGCAGTTGACAAGTATTTGGAGGAATACATTAAAGCGGGTTTGATTTTGAGAGAAAATAAACGCTATTATCTCAATCTCCCTTTTCTAAAGTCTACAGAATCTCTTGAACTAGACCAGGAAGTTTATGTGAGTGATGATAGTCAAATCTATCAAGAAATCCTGGGGAAACATTTTCAGACCGAATTGCGCAATCAAACCAATGCAGCAATTTTAAAAGAATATACCGATTTTGCAAGAGAAAAGATGACACTGTCTAATTATTTTTATAAGGTTAAGCATCAGTATCCTTTGACGGAAGAACAGCAGGCGCTCTATGGAATTTTAGGAGATGTCAACCCTGAGTATGCCCTTAAGTATATGACTACTTTTTTGCTCAAGTTTCTAAAGAAAGATCAACTCATGCAGAAACGCCGTGATATCTTTGTTGATAGTTTAGTCTTATTAGGTTACATCGTTCAAAATGAAGATGGGAAATATGAGTTGGTTGTAGAATTTGATAAAGAGAGATTCATCTTTAGAAAAAAATAGAAGAGAGAGTGGGACAGAAATCGGTAATTCGTTAGAATTCGATTTCGTCGGCCCACCTCCGCACAGTTGAGTAGGGCTGTAAAAGCTGCTGAAATCAGCGTAGTAGAGCCCACTCAACCACTGCGTCTTGCTCGACAATCCAAATACAATTGAGAGGCTAGGACTTTTGTCCCAGCCTCTTTTTAAATATACTATAGATAACGTTCAGCGATGGCTGCATCACCTGGATAGTCTTCTTTCTTACCTTGGATGATTTGGTAGCAGTCAGCTCCTTTACCAGCGATAATGACAGCATCCAGTTCTTGATCTGTAACAGACATCGCAGCCTTGATAGCTTGCTCACGGTCAGCAATCTTTTCAACAGGATGATGGATATAGCTACTGATTTCATCTGCAATAGCCATTGGATCTTCGTGATTTGGATCATCAGCCGTTAGAAAGACTTGAATTTCAGGGTGCTGATTGAGAAGAAGTCCAAAGTCCTTACGACGGCTTTCTCCCTTGTTTCCAGTTGAACCAAGAACTAGAGCAATTTTTCCAGTCTGATGTGTTTCAACAACTGAGATTAGTTTTTTAAGACTGTCACCATTGTGGGCGTAGTCAATGAAAACTTTTGCGCCATTTTTCTGAGTGAGAACTTCCATACGGCCAGGGACGCGAGTAGACGCAATCCCTTTTTTGATATCTTCAAGACTAGCACCTAAACGAAGACAGGCAAGTCCTGCAGCGACTGCGTTTTCTTGGTTGAAATGTCCAATCAACTGGATATCATAGTCTCCTGCTAATTTACCAGTAGCTGAGAAGCTAAAGGCTTTGGAGTTTTCGATCTGGTTATTTGACTGGCTACCGTAGAAGTCATGCTCTTGGTTCTCAACTTGTTCTTTCAGAACAGAGAAGTAGTCCATATCGCTATTAATGACAACTGCTCGGCTATTTTTCATCAAGAGGCGCTTGTGGTAGAAGTAGTCTTCAAAGGTTGGATGCTCAATAGGACCAATATGGTCTGGTGTGATGTTGAGAAAAACTCCCACGTCGAAAGTTAAACCATATACTCGATTTACCAGATAAGCTTGGCTGGAAACTTCCATTACCAGATGGGTTCTACCATTTTTAACCGCTTGAGCCATCATATCAAAGAGGTCGATATTTTCAGGTGTTGAGAAGGAAGATTTGAAGAAAGTCTTGCCATCTAAAGTTGTATTCATTGTCGACAAGAGGGCTGTTGGGTAGCGTTGGGACAAGATATGATAGGCAAAGTAAGCCGCTGTTGTTTTTCCTTTAGTGCCAGTGAAAGCAAGGACTTTCAGTTTCTCCTGAGGGTTGCCATAAAATTCCATGGCAATCAAACTCATGGCCTTTTTGATATTGTTAACAACAATAACAGGAATACCAACTTCATAATCCTGCTCAGCCACGTACCAACCAAGCCCTTGTGCGATAGCTGAAAATAGATATTCTTTTTTAAAGGCAGCTCCTTTTGCAAAAAATAGAGTATTTTCTTTGGTTGTTCGGCTATCGTAACTGATGCTGTCAAAAATAACATCGTTGTAGTTGTAGTGGTAATGTCCTTGGTCGATAATCTCACGGAAGAGACCATCTTTCTTTAAAATATCTAATATAGTTTCAATCTTTATCATACTTTCTATTGTAAACCGAAAGTCTGAATTTTACAAGTAACAAGGAAAAGTTTATAATGGAAGATAAGGAACATTTCCGTTATTAAAATTGAATGAGGAAGTTATGTCTAACGAAAATAATCATCAGCAGGCCCAGATGTTACGTGGAACTGCCTGGCTAACGGCTAGTAACTTTATCAGTCGCCTGCTCGGGGCCATTTACATCATCCCTTGGTATATCTGGATGGGGACTTATGCTGCTAAGGCTAATGGTCTCTTTACTATGGGTTACAATATCTATGCTTGGTTCTTGTTGATTTCGACAGCAGGTATCCCTGTTGCAGTCGCTAAGCAGGTTGCCAAGTATAACACCATGAAAGAAGAAGAGCATAGTTTTGCTTTGATTCGGAGTTTCCTAGGCTTTATGACTGGGCTTGGACTTGTCTTTGCTTTGATCTTATATCTCTTTGCACCTTGGTTGGCAGATCTTTCGGGTGTCGGTAAGGACTTGATTCCCATTATGCAGAGTCTAGCTTGGGCTGTCTTGATTTTCCCGTCTATGAGTGTTATCCGTGGATTTTTCCAAGGGATGAATAATCTCAAGCCTTATGCCATGAGTCAAATTGCTGAGCAAGTTATCCGAGTTATTTGGATGCTCTTAGCAACCTTTATCATCATGAAGCTTGGTTCGGGAGACTATCTAGCAGCAGTCACCCAGTCTACCTTTGCGGCCTTTGTGGGAATGGTAGCTAGCTTTGCTGTCTTGCTTTATTTCCTCTATAAAGAAGGAATGCTTCGAAAAGTCTTTGAAACCCGAGATAAGATTGATAGTAAAGGTCTCTTGGTTGATACCATTAAGGAAGCTATTCCTTTTATCATAACAGGTTCAGCTATTCAGCTTTTCCAAATTTTGGACCAAATGACCTTTATCAATATCATGAAGTGGTTTACCAACTACAATAATGAAGATTTAGTTGTCATGTTTTCTTATTTCTCTGCCAATCCTAATAAAATCACCATGATTCTCATTTCTGTTGGAGTTTCGATTGGTAGTGTAGGATTACCACTTTTAACTGAGAACTATGTCAAGGGGGATTTGCCAGCAGCTTCTCGTTTAGTGCAAGATAGTATTACCATGCTTTTCCTATTCCTCTTACCTGCAACGGTTGGAGTAGTCATGGTAGGTGAACCACTCTATACAGTCTTTTACGGTAAGCCAGATAGTTTGGCTATGGGCTTGTTTGTCTTTGCAGTCTTGCAATCAACAATCCTAGGTTTGTACATGGTCTTGTCACCAATGCTTCAGGCTATGTTTCGTAACCGCAAGGCAGTCTTGTATTTTGTTTATGGCTCAATTGCCAAGCTCGTCTTACAAATACCATCAATAGCGCTTTTTCATAGTTATGGTCCTCTCATTTCAACGACCATCGGTCTTATCATTCCAATTGTTTTAATGTATCGCGAAATCTGTCAGATTACAGGAGTTCGTCGAAAGATCATCCTTAAACGAACCATCCTAGTGACTATTTTAACTCTTGTCATGTTTATTCTGGTAGGCTTCTTACAATGGATGATAGGATTTGTCTTCCAACCAACTGGACGTTTCTGGAGTTTCATTTATGTCGCTCTAATTGGTGCTATCGGTGGTGGACTCTACGGATTCATGAGTCTCTATACTCGTCTCTTAGATAAGGTTATTGGACAGGCAAAAGCTGACCAGTTACGAGCACGATTAAAATTATCATAATGCTTTATAAATAAAATGAACAGTTTGAACTTTTAAGAGAAAAAAGTTTAAATTGTTCATTTTTAACTGAAACAAAGTATAAATTTCTAATTATCTTTTTATATTTTCTTAAATGCTCGTAAAGCCTTATTCTATGTGCTTTCGAGTATTTTTACTGTAGGAAGATACTTCACGTTTCTTTGCATATTTCCTCATGTCTTAGCTGTCAGAAGTGGTAAATAAGTAGTAAATTCATTTGTACTACTAAGCAACAAGACGCTCCTGTTGCTTCTCTTTATTCAAGCGTTTCATTTCTGCCATTGCAGAATCGAATGTTGCATGTGCGTAATAGTTCAGCGTCATGGCTATATTAGCATGTCCCATAATGTACTGTAATGCCTTTGGATTCATTCCTGCATTTGCATAGTTGGTACAGAATGTATGTCGCAAACTATGTGGAGTGATGTGTGGCAATTTATCCTCGTTATACTTATTGTATTTCTTAACAAGACCTTTCATCATGCCGTTGTAATCACTTGCCACTTTTGGATAGTTCTTTCTATTAAGAAAGAGGAAATCACTATATCCATCAATCTCAACACGCTTATCATTCTTTCGATTCGCTAACACTCGCTTAAATGCTTGATAGGCTTCTTCAACCATAGGAACTTGACGTTCGCCACTTTTGGTCTTTGGTGTTTCAATGTAGTACCCAATTTCAGTATCTCTCAATAGCTGATGGTCTATATTGACAAGACGATTCTCAAAATCTAAATCTGGAAGTGTCAAACCACCAAACTCTGAAATACGAAGACCTGTTTTTAAGAGTATCAGAATTTCATCATAATTTTTGCTGTAGGTTTTATCAGCTTTTGCAAAGGCTAACAGTTTTTCTTCCTGTTCTTCTGTTAGTACGGTCTTAGGGACAGTATCATCATCAAGAACTGCTTTCAGTTGAAAGTCAAATGGATTCTTCCGAACACAATCATCTTGTATAGCAATATAGAATGAAGCCTTTAAAGAACGTTTGTAGTTATTGATGGTTTGATAAGCATAACCATTTTCACTCATTCTAATAGCCCATTCTTTAGCGTCTGATGGCTTAATACTGTCAATACTTCTTACACCTAACTTGTCTTTCTTCAAAATATCCATAAGATATTTGCGTCCAGTTTCAGTGTTTTTTCTAACCTTTGGTCTTTGAGCGTTCTGTTTTGCGTAAAGCTGGCAGAGTGTCATTTTCTTTCCTACAACATCAATACCATCATGAATGTCTTTCTGTAACTCTGCGATTTTCTCTCTAAGTGAGATACAATCACGCTTTCCTGCTGGTACTCGGTCTGTAGCCACAAGTTTCCACGAGTAAACAAATTGCGGTTCTCCAAATGAATCTATATATTTGTATAAGTATCTTCCGTCTTTTCGTTGGCTCTCTCCAGTCTTTAAGATTCGACCTTTATTGTCACGTCTTTTTTCTGACATGGCATTTGCTCCTTTCCTTTATGGAAAGAGCCTTGATACGACTTAATACTATTTTATCATATACAAGACCCTTTGGCGACGCTAGATTGCGTCCAATGTATCTATAATTTTTTCAAATTGTTTTCGTTTAATCTGAATACGATTGCCATTCATAATCAGCCAATTTGCATTTTTATTTTCCTCTGCCAAGCGTCGTAGCTTGTTTTCGCCAATACGAAAATATTTTGACGCTTCTTCAATGGTTAGGGTATAACGTTCCCAAATAGGAATGTCAGTCTGCTTCATAAAATCCTCCTTTCCAAATCACTTATTTGGATTTCATAAAAGTTGTTTTACCAGCAATCGAACAGCTTTAGCAAAGCTCACGGGAGTTCCACCCCTGCATGGTTCTCATGTAGCCATACTCATTGCCTGCGACGGTTTTATCACGCTCGGACTATTGACTGTATGGGAGTATCATTATCACGATAAGAATGTCGTTGCAGGCAATCCTGCTAAAGATTGCTTCTCGGATCACTAACATGAATCGCTCGCTATCTTTATAAGATAGGTCATGGCGGTTAGTTCCGTTGGCTCTTTTCTTATCGAAACGTATTCGATTACTTTTATTCAGTTTTCAAAGAACAATGGCTCGTTAGCCTATCAAAACACATTGAAAGCTCAATATGCTTTGGTGGAATAACAAACCTCCCTGTTCGGGAAGCGTGGAATGGTTTAGCACGCTTCCACGAAAGGAGAGAGGATATTACTTAATTTCAAATGACAAAATCTTTGTAATCAGTCTGGTTTCCATTCTTCCACGTAAGACTTCATCAACGACCATACTTTGATTGCCATATTCATCTTTCATAAGTCGTAGGGAACGCTTCGTTATGTACCCTCTGTAATGATGTAGAATCTGGTTAATCGCTTCGGTATCGCCATCTGTTGCCTTTACAATGAGAGGAAAGGGAATCATAGGATATTGTGTTTTCATTCTTCAAATTCCTCCATAAACTTTTTAATTAAGGCTAGTCCACTGGTTCTATGCCGATAGACAGTAGAACGGTTCAATTTCAACAGGTCTGCAATTTCTGAATCGCTCATGTCCATAAAGTAAAACAGCAGTAGAATTTCACGTTTCTTGTCTGGCAACTCACGTAATGCTTCACTCAACAAATCATTTTCAACGCCTACTGATAACCCATTGAGTGTAAAAATCTGAAAGTCAGTTGAATAGTTATCTGTTGTCGCAAACTGGCTAACAAGATAATCGCCAACATCCGAAAAGGACACCTCACGCTTTGCAATCCTTGAAAGATAAAGCATATAATTCTTTCGCTCGTCTTCCATAGCACGTTTACAGATATAGTCAAACTGATTTTCTATTGTGGTCTGAAAAGAAGATGGTTTCATGTTTCTCACCCCCTTTCTGTCTAGGAAAGGAAGTGAGCCTTGCTCGTTTATCTCCTTTCACTCTTAGTCCCAATGTGAAAGGGGGATTTGTTGCATTACTGATAAATAAACTTTGTAAAAAAGTTCTGAATAGCCAAAAAAGCATATAAACAGATTTATTTCTCTGTTTACATGCTTCTGTTATTCTATCTATATGATTTATAAAACCACATTGGTGGACGTACTTATCTATTGCAGATAGACGACTTTTTTTGACAAGAACCCAATGTAAGGAAATTTATTGTATATGATGTACTTCATGGCGACGTTGACCTCCAACAAACCGCCATTTGGAAGTAATATACAATATTTTAACAGCGTAAATAGCACTACCATATAACGGTTTTTTTTATTGGCGTTTAGTAGTGCTTTTTATTAAATATAAACCTATAAACCATATAACACGTTTTTCTATACCTGTTTTTAATTCAGTAGGAACAATAAAATGTATAGAGGTGGTCTACTATGCGTAAAAAAGAAGATAAATATGATTTTAGAGCCTTTGGTTTAGCCATTAAAGAAGCTCGATTGAAACGAGGTTTAACTCGTGAACAAGTGGGAGCATTGATTGAAATTGACCCACGGTACTTAACTAATATTGAAAATAAAGGGCAACACCCCAGCATACAAGTTCTTTATGACCTTGTATCGTTACTTCATGTTTCCGTTGATGAATTTTTCTTACCTGGGGTCCCGAGCGCTTAGTGGGAATTTGTATCGATAAGGGGTACAAATTCCCACTAAACCAATGTTTCAAGGCCTATTTATTTTTTATATTCAATTCTCTTAAGTGTTTAGGAATAGATAACAAGTCAAATTTATACTCTCCAAGAAAAGTGATATGCTCCCAATTAATAGGAGATACATGCTTCATATACTTAGTTACTTCGGGATCTATTTTGACGAGATAATTATAAGCTGCTTGTAAGTAGACGGCGTTCCATATACTTATTGCATTTATTAACACATTAAGCGCACTAGCACTTTGAAGTTGTCGGCGAATATCGCGCTCCATAAATTTTCCGCGTCGCCCAAAAAATAGTTCTCTAGCTAAAGCATTAATCGCTTCTGTCTTATTTAGTCCATGAGTGATCCTTCGCCGTAGCTCACTATCTGTAATATAATCTATCATAAAAATGCTCTTTTCAATGCGACCTAGTTCTCTCAGTGCAAGAGCTACTCTATTCTTACGTGCGTATGAGCCTAGCTTTCCTAATAGTAAAGAACTAGATACTTTTCCTGTTTGAATCGAATAGGCGATTCGTTTAATTTCATCATAGTTTTCTTCAATAATTTTTACATTGATTTTTCCGCTTATATCTTCTGATAAGTTAGGGTAGTAGGAAGGTGATTTGATAGAAAATAATTGTGATTTTTTTATATTTCTGATGCGAGGTTCAAAATCAAAGCCTAGTAATGCGGTCATTCCAAACACCTGATCAGAATACCCATTTGTATCAGTAAAATGTTCCTCAATATCTAGATCTGTTTCATGATAAAGTAGGCCATCAAGGGTATGAGTAGCTTCCCTTGTATTAGTTGAAGCAACCTCGATATGATGAGTCGTATGCCTATCATTTATTGATCGAATCATTGTAGCTCCTTTTTCCATACTTTTGTAATGTGGATTAACATCGGATTTTAGAGCTGAGACGCCCACTGGGACGCGCATTCCGTCTGAAGCAGTGGTTTTTCCTTCACCCCAAAAGTCTGCAACAGGAAGCTTTAACTGATAATTAACCAAAACAGATTGAGCACGAGTCAGAGCTTCTTTATAAAAGCGCCATTGTTTGGCATTGGCTAACTGAGAATAAGAAATTCCAGGAGTTGATTGGGCCATTTTTTCAAGACCAATATTCATCCCTAAACCCAGCAAAGCAGCAAAAATAATTTTTCTTTCTTGTTCACTCGGCGGTTTCCCTGTAGAATCATGACTAAATTCTTGTGAAAAGTTGGTCCAACTGTCCACCTCAATTAAAAGATCACTAAGCCTTATCTTAGGAATTATTGAATAAAGTTTTTTTCTATATATTTCTGCTTCGCTAGGTGTAACTTTTTCCAACTTTTTAAGGTTTGCTCTTGAAATTCTCTTATCAACTGTCGAATAAAATTGAAGCTGTAAATCTAAAATTATTTCCCGATCCTTTAAATAGTCCTCAAACGTGTCTGGAATAGTTTCTGAATCAATACAAGCAGATAAATCAACTAAGTAATCATCAATATTTCGATGGATCATACTTCCTTCAACTGAAATATCTCCTGATCGAATATTGTTCTTTAGCTCGGTGAAAGCTACTAACTCATAGTAAGACCGATCTATTTTCCCCTCTTCTGGCCGAACAAGGCTTTTCCATTTTTTACTCACAAAATCAGTAGAAGTATCTGCCGGTATTTTTCTTTTACCACTATTGTGTAAATCAGTTAGTTGAGTTAGGGCCATGAGGACTGGATTTGCTGCCGGAGTTGCTTTGAACGAAAGGGTCCTCAATAACATTGGCGTGTATCTTCGGAGGTAATTAGCTTTATTTCGAACCATTTCTAAATAGCCATGATTTTTATTACCTGTAATTTTTTTAGCTTCTTCTCCATCTTGTACTAAATCTTCCCAAGGCATGATTCGTTCAATTTCGTCAAAAGGATTACTATCATTATCTTTTGCAAAGTGAAGAGCATCAATTAAAGAAGCATAATGTTCCAATTTTTTAGTAGCCAATTTTCCTTTTTCTTTTAACTGTTCTTGTGAATCACGTGTCCCTTTGCGTTTAATACTTGCTAAAATGCGGTCATTAATCTCAATCAGTTGATCGATCAGATATTGATGATGATTGACTAAAAAAGCAATAAGTAAAGAGTATCTTTTTTCAAGCTCAAAACGGGAGAAGTCATATGCATCATAATTTTCCCCTAGTCTAGCTAGCTGAAGAAACCTGTTCCGATTAATATGGGAGACATTAATTGTCCCGAGTCCCATGGAAGCAATCACTTCCACTTTTTTACAAATACTCATAAAGCTTTCTGGATTTGCCTTACCTGGAATGTCTTTTAGCCAAGCGAGTTTAGTTATTTTCGTCTCTTCATAAATTTGAAACAAACTCTCTAGTTTTTCAATTTGTATATCTGTTAATGAACAGAGTAATATTGAAAATAAGTTGTTTTCTGCTTTATCTCGACAGCGGCTTATAATGTCTTCAAGTGTAGCTATAGATGGAAAAATAATTCTTTTTCGAGTTAAGAAATCAATTGTTTTTTTCATTAGATAGATAGAGTCATCATTTTCTAAAGCTAGTTCAATTAAATATTCTATTAACTGTTTTTGTGTATTAGCACTACCGAATCGATGATAGTTGAATACTTCTAAGATCTCGTTGAAGTGATTTGCACGTGTATTTCTATGATCATATGAATTTAAATCAATTGCATCAAGATGGAGCTGTCGACTCACATAAGAAGTTAGTCTGGTTGATTTAATCGGCCAATTACTTAAAGAACACCCAGGATACCGGGCCAAACAAAGTTGTATCGCAAATCCTAGTTTATTGACCTTTCCACGGTGTTGATTAATAACCTCCAGATCATAATCAGAAAAACTAAAATACGCTTTAAAATCCTCTTCTGATAAGTGGTCTACAGAAAGAAGTTGTTCACGCTGTGAAGTAGTTAAAATTCTTTTCATAGCCATATCTTAAGCATTCCTTTTATTGAGGTAACGGTAAAAGGTTGTTTTGCTTAATTTAGAGGCATCAAGAATTTGACGAATAGAATACTCTTTGCTGTCATACATTTTTAAAGCTAAATCAATTGATAGCTTACCTTTACTTGGACGGCCCCCTTTTTTTCCTCGGACTCTGGCTGCCTTAAGACCAGAGTTAGTTCGTTCAATAATAATATCCCGTTCCAGTTCTGCTAAACTAGCCATAACTCGGAAAAAGAATCTTCCCATAGACGTTGAAGTATCTACGTTATCTTGAATAGATATAAAATTGACACTAAGTTCTTCAAATAATTCAGAAAGTTCAATCAAATGTTTAGTTGATCGTGAAATTCGATCTAACTTGTAAATGACAACAGAATCTCCTTCACGTAGTAGGTTGATCATTTCTTCTAATTGCGGTCGGTCTTTTTTCGCACCAGTTACTTTTTCTTGAAATAATTTATCAATTCCATAATGAGTAAGTGCATCAATTTGTAAACTAAGATTTTGATCATCCGTACTCACTCGAGCATAGCCAAAAATCATAAAAAAACCTCCTTAATTTTATAATTTAAATGTACCATAACTCATTAAGTATAACTATATAGGAACTATGAAAAAGGAACGGATTTTGGTACTTGATTTACTTAAAAAACATTTAGAAAAAGCAGGAAAATGAAAAGGTACCATAAACGGTCGTTTATGGTACCATTCAAATTTATCCTTATTGTACAAAATAACAGCGAAATTTTTAAATCTATTCCTTATCGATACAAATTCCCCGTAGGCGCTAGGGACCTCTTTAGCTCCTTGGAAGCTGTCAGTAGTATACCTAATAATTTATCTACATTCCCTTTAGTAACGTGTAACTTTCCAAATTTACAAAAGCGACTCATAGAATTATTTCCTCCCGTTAAATAATAGATAACTATTAAAAATAGACAATACTTGCTCATAAGTAACGGTACTTAAATTGTTTACTTTGGCGTGTTTCATTGCTTGATGAAACTGATTTTTAGTAAACAGTTGACGATATTCTCGATTGACCCATTTTGAAACAAAGTACGTATATAGCTTCCAATATTTATCTGGAACATCTGTGGTATGGCGGGTAAGTTTTATTAAGACACTGTTTACTTTTGGTTTAGGATGAAAGCATTCCGCTGGCAGCTTAAGCAATTGCTGAATCGAGACTTGAGTGTGCAAGAGCAACCCTAGTGTTCGGTGAATATCCAAGGTACGCTTGTAGAATCCTTCTTCAACAATCAGATAGATGTCAGACGCACGGCTTTCAAAAACCACTTTTTTAATAATTTGTGTGCTTAAATGGTAAGGAATATTCCCAACAATTTTATACCTCTGTTTGTTAGGGAATTGAAACTGTAGAATATCTTGGTGAATTAAAGTGACACGAGTATTCAGTTTTAATTTTTCTGACGATAAGTTGAATAGATGACTGTCTAATTCAATAGACGTTACCTGTTTACTTATTTTAGCCAGTTTCGTCGTTAAATGCCCTTTACCTGTTCCAATTTCGTAAACGGTATCGGTTTCTTTTAAATTCAATTGTTTTATTATTTGGTTGAGTACTTTTTCACTCGTTAAAAAGTTTTGAGAATATTTTATATTTTTGTTCATGTAATCTCTCCTGAAGTGATTACATCTATAAACAAATACAGAAGTTAAACGATTTGTTTGTAATTTTAGTTATCTGTTTAAAAAGTCATAAGATTAGTCACTGGTAGGAATTAATCTAACGTATTTATTTATCTGCGTAATCACTGTTTTTAGTCTGTTTCAAAACAGTAGATGTTTTATCTACATTACGCATTTGGAATACCAACATGACGAATCCCTCCTTCTTAATTACAAATTTTTAGCATCTAATTTAACTTCAATTCCTATTATACAAAATTTTAAGATAATGCACAATCAACACACTCTTAAGTTTGCTTCTAAGTCTTATTTCCATAACTTTAGGGTTAACCATACGCAAGACCAATCACTCTCGGACAATACTCATGATTTTAATGATAAAATCCATGTTAAACCCATAGATAAGAAATACACCTGCAATAACCGTTACCTGTTTGTGCCAATTTAAAAATGCACCACTTTTTTATAATTAAAACGGTTGAAAACTGTACCACTAATAACTCACAATAGAGAGATGTCACCGTCAAGTTAAATGTACAAAATAACAGCGAAATTTTTAAATCTATTTCTTATCGATACAAATTCCTCGTAGGCGCTCGGGACCCCTACCTGCTAATAACTTGGTAAAAAGCACCCGACGATTACAGATAGAGAAATACATGGATAGCTTTACAGACAAAGAACTATCCTTAATGGAATCTTTAGCCAGCGGTATCAACGAAGCAAGAAACATCGAAGACTAATTAAAAGAATCCATACATAACGGAAAGAGCCGATAAAATGAGATTGTATTAATCTCATTTTATCGGCTCTGCGTCTTTGCGTCTGGCTCTGTAATCACAGTTACTTTGAACTGCTTTATTTCAATTAAATTTTCTTGTCTGCATTTCGGACAATAGAGGGGGAATTTTTTTAATTCAGTATCTTCCCTTATCTTTAATCGTGTTTTATTTCCACATACAGGACACAATATCCACTTGTAGTTTATAATAACTATCTCCTCCTTTACACTTTAATTCAAATCTTTATTAAAAAATATTTCATCTTATTTAACAAGAAACCATATTTATATAACAACATAAAATACACTAAGTTATTTTATTGAACATATATCGTACTTTATCTATCCGACTATTTGGACGACGGGGCTGGCAAACAGGTTCACCGGTAGTAACATGGTACCCTTTTAACTCTGTTAAACAAACACTACGTCCATTTGTAAAGAAAGTTAAATCACTACGATATTCTTGAATACACCGAGCAGGGATTTCTCCACTAAGAATGACCTCATTATTTTTCAATTGAGTGTCTACGATGTTCGCAAAATATTTAGGAGCATCGTTGTATGCTCGTGAAAGATATTCCTGTGGCGCATAAATTTTAAAACTAAGATATGGCTCTAACAATTCTGTTCCAGCTTTTTTTAAGACTTGTTCCAATACAATAGGAGCAAGCATCCGAAAATCTGCTGGGGTACTAACAGGGCTATAGTATAAGCCATACTTAAAACAGATTTTACAGTCCGTCACATTCCAACCATACAATCCTTGTTCACAGCCATAGCGTATCCCCTCCATAACTGCATTTTGAAACGATTGATTTAAGTATCCAAGAGAAACCGAGCTCTCATACTGTACTCCGCTCCCTAATGGAAGCGGTGCTACAGATAGACCAATGGAAGCCCAGAAAGGATTCGGTGGAACTTCGATGTGAATGGTATACTCTGCTTTTTTTAACGGTCTTTCCATATAAATGACTGTAGGCTCTTTTATTTCTATCTCCACATGATACTTTTCTTGCAGCAGAGCACAAGTCACTTCCATTTGTACTTTCCCTAAGAAAGAAAGTATGATTTCATGTGTCGCAGAATCCACATAATATCGCAGAAGCGGGTCACTGTCGGAGATTTCTAAAAGTGCATCAAGTAACATTTCCCTTTGTTGAGGTTTGCTCGGTTCAACAGTCGTTTGCAGCAGAGGGAGGGGATTTTCAATTCTCTCTCTCTGTGGCAATAGCTTTGTATCTCCAAGAACACTATTTAACTTCAAAAACTCATTCTGCAAAATAACAATTTCCCCGGAATAAGCCTTATCGATTTTACATAATTCACCATTTATTGAAGTATACATTTCTGTAATTTTTATTTTTTCCTTTTCCGATATTCTAACCGAATCTCGCAAATGCAGTACGCCACTATAAAGACGTATATATGCAAGACGCTGTCTTTTTTCCGAATACTCAATTTTGAAAACTTTTCCGCAAAGTTCAGACTGACCTCGATGTGTTGATGAATAAAATTTATTCGTAATCACTTCTATAAGGTTATCAATCCCTATATTGTTTTTTGCACTTCCGTGATAAACAGGGAACAGAGAACAATTCTGAAATCTTATGCTTTCCTCTTGTTCGAGTTCCAATGCTTCTAATGATTTACCGGACATATATTTCTCTAAAAGGTCATCGTTTCCCTCTATTACCGTATCCCATTGTTCAGATTCGGTAAAGTTCGCCACACACATATTAGGATACAGTTCTACCTTCTGTTTGATTACAATTTCGGCAGAAAGTTTCTCTTTAATATCCTGATAAACCGTTGATAAATCAATTCCATTTTGGTCAATCTTATTGATAAAAAAGATTGTGGGAATCCCCATTTTCCTAAGTGCATGAAATAATATACGAGTTTGTGCTTGTACGCCATCTTTTGCAGAAATCAGTAGAATTGCCCCATCTAAAACTGATAATGAACGATATACTTCTGCTAAGAAATCCATATGTCCTGGCGTGTCTATGATGTTCACCTTCGTATTTTCCCACTGAAAAGAGGTTATTCCTGTCTGAATTGTAATTCCTCTCTGACGTTCTAAAAGCGTATTATCCGTCCTCGTTGTACCTTTGTCCACGCTTCCTAATTCTGTAATCGCTCCACTGTTATATAATAAGCTTTCTGTTAAGGTAGTTTTTCCTGCATCAACATGAGCTAAAACTCCAATATTAATAATTTTCATGTGATTTTCCTCCATTCAAAAACCCAAAAGGGCATAAAAATCCCAGTGATAAATACTTTTATCACTGGGATTTTTATGCATAACCATAGGTATACAAAGCATACAGATATTCTCTGGATACTTTAGAATCACATGATAAAGGTATTCTTAAACTGGGTACAAAAAACTAAGCCCTCCTAAAAAAGGACATCCAATTATTTGTTCCCACTATCAAATTGACAGTTTATTTAAGAATACCTTGCCGCATATTTATTAACTCCTTTTAAATAGATACTTAAATTATAGCACGTAAGAGCATATTTGTAAAGGAATCTCCAATTTTTTATCAAAGAGAGTACGTGATTACAAAATAGCTGTAATAATGTACCAATATTTGTTATTCTATAATCTTCCAATTACTCCCGTTCTTTTCAAGTACCAAATCAAATTGAGATACCTGCGTTGCTTTGGTCTGCTGGTCGATATACTCCACTGTCAGCGATACCGTGACTTGATTATCCTTACGATTGTGAATAGGATTTACCAGTTCTTGAAAGATGTACTCTTTTCCGATTGGTTTTAATATCCCGTCATTCACATAGTAGGAAAGTTCACTGGCTGTCGCTGTAGGATAGAGCTTGAAGAACGTCGTTAAAAACTCATTGATTTCATTGGTTGTAATGGAATCAACCGTCCCCTCACTTTCAATGGCTTTTGGTTTATAACTTGATTTCTTAGGTATGTTGGTAATGGTCGGATTCTTAACCAGTACCATATTTCCAGAACCATCTACATAGACACTCACTATATAAGCAGAGTGGACGGTCTTTGTATTTTCTCCCTCTGTAATGAGCTGGTCTACACTGTAGGTTACATTAAACTCATTGTCGCCAGTTGGCTCTACCGTCCATATCTGAAATCCTCTTACAGAAGACGATACAGGAATATCTTTGCGTACTGTATCAACATTGAGAGCTTGAAGTTCATCTGTCAGATAGCCTTTTAGACTTTCCATTCGATTATCAATGGACTTATCGGATTGCTCCCATGAATAGTAGACTTTCGCAAAGTTCTCTACAAAATTTTCTACATGATGAGTATCAACGTATTCCTTTTCTATGATAGTTGTTTCGTGAATAGTATGAGTATCTATAGCTGTAAAGTGCTTGAATATCGCAAAGCTGAAACTAAGCCCTAAAAGTACCCACAAGGCAATCACAACCTTTTTATGAGGATTGACCTTATAGTAGACACGAGGTTTCTTTTCCTTTGGTATCTGTTTTTCTTTATTCTGATTTTTTCTAAATTTCATCATTAAATCTTCCTTTCTCATTGTTTGATTCGTCCTGCTCCCACTAAATGCTGTTGCCAGTAGGGGCTTGTTAAGTCGGCATAACCGATTGGGTCGCCTGCATGAAACATACGGTTATTGCCAAGGTATATCCCAACATGAGTAATATAAGAGCCAGCGTTATAGGTAGAATGAAAGAAAACCAAATCGCCAGCTTGTGCTTCCGATAGTGGGATATGCTGGGTCACATCATATTGCTGTTGTGCGGTTCGTGGTAAGTTAATTCCAGCTTTTCCATACGTCCATTGTGTCAGTCCGCTACAATCAAAAGAAGTAGTCGGGGAAGCTCCACCGTAAATGTATCGCCAGCCCTCATATTTCAGTGCTTCGTCCATGATGGCTTGTACCGTATCATCATCAAACTCTGTTGTGACAAGATACTGCGTTACCAGTTGCACATAAAACATATTGCCATAGTTGTATCGCCAGCCCCCATTGATAGGTATGGCTATGGGATTGGGGTAAGACACTTTTTCGCCACCTGAATACTCTTTTGAGAAACTTTGAGCCAGTTCAAAGGTATATTTATTTCCACGATTAGCCACATACCCTAAGAAACCACCACCATAATTGTAGGACTGGATAACCGATTCTAAATCTACACTGAGCCTTTCGCTACTGGCTAATAATTCACTGAAATACTTCACACCTTGCTTAATGGATTCTTCTGTACTCAATGAATTAGGTGGAAGACCGAGGGATTCCGAGGACTGCATAACATCTTCCGCAGTACCGCCCGATTCCACCTGTATAATCGCAAGAAGTATGTTGACATATTCTTCAACGCCATATTCTTTGGCATATTTTTCTACCATAGGCTTATGAGCCAGCACTTCTGCGGAAACATTCACACCTCCATAATGAATATTGGAAATTCCGCTGTCCTGTTCATCTGAAAATAAAATGGCAACAAACAGAAGCAGTGAGAAGACCATCAAGAATAATCCAGAACCACCAATCACTAAAGTTTTCAACTTCATGGTTTCTTACCGACTTTCTTAATGGTGGCGGTTTTGATTGGTGGTCTACTTCTTGTATTTTGTAGTGGTACTCTTTGAACAGTAGACGGACGTTCTTTTGTGATTGGACGTTGTGAAGTTCTATCTGCTGTAGTGGTTGAAGTTGCTGGCTTTTGAACGGTTTTTTCTTGAACGGTATTGCCTTGGCGTTCCACTTTTGGACTTGAAAAATCGGACTTAACTGCTGGACGCTCTTGTTTGGCTTGTTGAGATTCCTTATATGAAGTCTGAATATTAGACTGTTTTGAGGTCTGTTCATCATGATATTGTTCTTGTCTTGTAGTCGGTCTTTCATGAACAGAAGAAGCAGGCTGTTTTTTCTGTTTGACCTGTTCCATTTCAGAGCGACGCTTCGCAATGGTTTTTCGCCTTTGTTCCTGCTGTTCCTTGCGTCCACTGGCTCTGTCCGCTTTGGTTTGAGAAATACTACTGGTTAAATCACGGACATTCTCTTTTACTTTGGATTTTCCTTGATATACTGCATATCTTGCATTGGTCGGCAAATCTTTAACCTGTTCTTTCAAACCACTAGCAGTGTCTACCATTCTGTCTTTGGTATCAGCTACTGTACCGATGGTTTGACCGATACGTTTTCCAAGTGTTGATTTTTCCTTTCCGTCTGGTCGGGAGTGATCTGCTTGTGTCCTTGCAGAACTCCCCGAACCCGACTGTCCTTTTTTAGGTTCTGTTGCAAAGTTTTAAATCTACTATCAAATAAGGTAGAATAATAGAAAAAGATAGCAGGAGGAATGACGATGAATCATTTTAAAGGAAAGCAATTTCAGCAGGATGTGATTATTGTAGCCGTGGGCTACTATCTTCGTTATAACCTTAGCTATCGTGAAGTTCAAGAAATCTTATATGATCGTGGCATTAACGTTTCTCATACGACGATTTATCGTTGGGTGCAAGAATATGGCAAACTACTCTATCAAATTTGGAAAAAGAAAAATAAAAAATCCTTTTATTCATGGAAAATGGATGAAACATACATCAAAATTAAAGGAAAATGGCATTATTTGTATCGAGCCATCGATGCAGATGGTTTAACCTTGGATATTTGGTTACGTAAAAAACGGGACACACAAGCAGCCTATGCTTTTCTTAAGCGGTTAGTGAAGCAGTTTGATGAACCGAAGGTTGTAGTCACAGATAAAGCCCCCTCTATTACAAGTGCCTTTAAGAGACTAAAAGAATACGGCTTTTATCAAGGGACAGAACATCGTACCATTAAATACCTGAATAATTTGATTGAACAAGACCATCGTCCAGTAAAGAGACGCAATAAATTCTATCGAAGTTTACGCACTGCCTCACCCACGATTAAAGGCATGGAAGCCATCCGAGGATTATATAAGAAAACCCGAAAAGAAGGCACTCTCTTCGGGTTTTCGGTCTGTACTGAAATCAAGGTATTATTGGGAATCCCAGCTTAAATCATAGATGCCGTAAGGGATTTTATTCTTTATTTAAAACTTTGCAACAGAACCCTTTTTTACCTGTAACAATGGCAGACCCAGCCCCTAGAGTAGTCATGGAACGTCCAAGTTTCCGCTGTAGACGGTGCATGTGAGCGTGCATAAGCATACGAGGTTTTCTCATCACACGACTTCCCACACTTTGAGAATCGTTACTCTGTAGAGAAAACATACTCATTAAATCGCCCAGCTTGAAGTAGATTCCTGCAAAGGTCACAATCTGTAGAAAAGCAATCAAAAAGAACGGATAACCAGCCGATAAGGTATAGAGCATGGTTGAAATACTAAATGCTGTCGTAATAATCAATGTGATTCCAGCTCGTGTCAAAATGGTATTAAAGAGCTTTGTTATGGCTCGTTTTGACATACCATCAAATGATGGAATCATGCTTAAAATAAAGCTCACAGGCAGAAACATAGCATAGATGATAAAAAGTACCTGCGAGAAAATCATGATTCCTGTTAATAGGAATACAAATATGGAAATCCCAATATTGAAGACAAATAGGAAGAAGACTGTACCTAAACGGTTAATGGTCTTTGTAATGGTTAGATTGGTATTGCTTCTGTCTTCAATTTCTTCCGCAACAATTTTTTCTCTGTCTTCGCCATTGTTGGAATCTGGGCTGGTGGAGAGCAGGCTTTCCACACGGTCAATACCGATACTTTCAATGTCTGAACTGTTGTATTGAAGCAGTAGCCACGGTTGCTGAACCTGTATGGAAAACAGGCTATCTCTGATTAAGTCCACGCTGTCCTTGCCTTGACTATCGGAATGGGGCATGACAATCTTCGTGCCAAGTGATAAACTGGCATTACTGATGTCTGATGAAAAGTCATTGATTTTTTTAATGTAGTCGGGAGCGTAGGCAATAAAGGAAGCCGATAGGATAAACACCAGCACAAAATTCATAATGGCATGAATTGCCTTTGTGGTTTCTCTCTTTATCAGTCCCGTATAGGCAACATAAACCCCAAGAACCAAAATCAAGAGTAAGAGGAATCCAACATAGAAACCCTCTGTTGAAAATCCGTTTGCACTCACACCAGCTAAGGTCTGCATATTCTTACCAATGGAATCTGCTGTAGCGGAAATGAAGTCTAAGGAATAGGCTTCCTGTACTAAGTAACCTGTCGCATTGGAAACATACAAACTGATTGTCCAAATAAAATTGGTAATGGCATATAGTCCATACATGACCTGTTTTCCAATCCCGTCCGACCAGTTCCACGGAAGCCAGCCCCAGCTATTATCCACATAAAAATCCAGTTGATAGTTTTCAAGTGGGTATCGGCTGTATTCATTTGCCACATTGACCGTATCATCTACCAAGCCCGCAGCTTGAACCACCGTTCCCAGCATGGCTAAAAGAAAAATGGCAATCACAAGTGTGAAAGCCACTGTCATTGCCACTTTACCTAGACGTTTCAGCGTCCAGTTTGATTTTATTCTGTTTACTATTGATGGTTTCACATTTACACCTCTTTTCGCACAGGTGGTCTGGTATCAAAGGCATGGAGCAGTTCTTCAAATACAGGGTGGAACTGTATCACACCGACACGACCATATAAATCACTGATAAGGCATTGCCCGTTTTCCAAATCACGCAATCGCTTCTGATTGTTTTCGTCCTCTGGGTCTACACCAAAAAAGGCTAAGGTCTTTTTAATCTCGTTAAGGTCAGTGGAACGAAATGCAAATTTTAAGCCGAGGTTATTTTTCAGTTTTTCATCTAAGAGGTCGTCTGTATTTTGGGTCACGAAATATACCCCAGCGTTCATAGCACGACCAGCCCGAACCAGCTTCATAGATAGTGTTTTTCCTTGTGCTACCTGTAAAAAGCTCCATGCTTCGTCTAAATCTACAATCTTGAAAATGCTTCGGTCTGTATGGATAAAGTCTAAAGCAAAGGTACTAATGACAATCAGCATAGCAACGGATAAAAGCTCCATAGTGGTATATTCCTCAAAGGAAGTTTCCTTGTCGGGAAGTACCAAGTCCGCAACCTGTATAATGTTCAGTTGTTTTTCTAAGCTGATAGACTGCTCCACATAACCATTACTGAATAATAAATGTGCAAAGTCATAGTCTGTAAAACTTTCGATATGGTCGGCTATACTGGTACTTAGTGGCGTATTCTCAACCCGTAATTCCTCAATCACTTTCATCAACCCTCGTACTTCACTATTGGTTACTGCACGAATGGCTTTTCTAAGGATTGGGAAGCGTTCCCCATCACGAGAGGAAATCCCCGTAAGGAATGTCAGAATATCAATAGCCAGTGATTCAGAATCTTTGGGATTTTTCATAATCACATAAGGGTCAAGTAAGCCTTTGTTTTTCTCATCAGAAGTCAGAGTGACGATATTGATTTCATGGGAAATCTCTGGCAAGGTTTCTTTCCATCTGCCACGTTCTGCTTTTGGGTCTACAATCACTGCTTGTGCCCCATAAAGCACCGCATAATAGACGATAAGGTTATTCGCAAAGGATTTACCACCACCCAGCGAACCAACAAAAGCCGACGCTAACGCATTGGTTACTGAACCCTTAACCCCTTGACTGGCAAGAGCAGGTTTCAGATAGACATTGCGTCCAGTATCTAAGCTGTAGCCAACATAAATCCCCTCATTTTCCCCCAGCATTTGAGTAGCACCAAAACCTAAACCAGCGAGGAAATCAGAGGTCACGTATTGAATATAATCATTCATATAACGCTTGCTGGCAGGTAAAAATTCTTCATGTAAGCCGAGCATATCCCCAAATGGTCGTACCAGTTTTACGCTTAAATCGTCATAAAAATCTTTCACTTCATTACAACGACGTTTGAGTTCGTCAAGATCATTTGCTGATACCCTTACCACATAAGACAGCTTGTACATAGATTCCTTGCTTTGGTCTAAATTGGTTTCCAGCTCATTCACACTTTCCAGAGCTTCCGCCACATTGGAGCTGGTTTCATTATCACTTTGCCAAGCGTGGTTATCCAAGTCTTTCAGTTCTTTCTTTTTATTGCGGACAGTAGATAGGGCTTTACGATTCGCTACAATTTCCACATTCATTGACGTATCAATCGGGAATGTAAATTGCTGTTGCTGGTAGTAGAAGATTTCAGAGGACGGGAAGTCCAGTTCTCCGACAATGCTGTTAATGGTAAAGTAAGCTACATAGACGGTTTCATCTTCCTGCTGGATTTTCAAATATCGCTGTTTTTCTTCCACCAAACAGCGAGTAGGCTTAATCAAGTCATAGTATTTAATCAGCGTTTCATTATCCAGCTTTTTCTTTGATAGATGGTACTCATACTCTTCATAGGCAGTGCCTGTCTGTCCGTAAAGGTGTTCAATCAGATAGCCGAAGTCGTCCTTATCTAACCTGCGGATTTTGAAACGACGAGAGATTTTATTTTCTAAGAGCTTTTCCATCTTCTGAAAACGCAGGATTTCATCATTACTCATACTAACAAAATCGCCCATCAGCTTATGGTTCACATCATAGACAAAATCAGACAAAGCATTTTTTGCTTCAACGGTAAGACTTTTCATAGAAAACTCCTGATCGTTGAGAAGCAACTTAAAGCCGATAAAGAAACGGTAGTTCACTTGATTTTCGCCAATCATGGATATTAAAGCGTCTGTCTGTTGGTCGATTTTGTCATAGGCAACCGCTTTGAGCTTGCCAGTGACTTCATTTTTGGAACGCTCTTGTGCAGAACGTATGCTGGATTCTGTACTGATTTGTAAAGCATGAATTTTGCCATCACGATTTTGTGCGATAAGCTGTCTGAAAGAATCATGCACTTGTATTTTCTGTTCTGGACTTAGAAATGAGTAATTGTAAGGAACAAGCTCATAGTAAGCATAACATTCCCCGTCTTTATTCCAGACGAGATTGTTTTCAATGTATTTAATTGGATATGCCATAAAATTCACTCCTAACTGCTGTAATGGCTTCTTGTGGCTGGTTTCTGCCAAGCGTTACTTTTTTTCCTGCATAGGTCAGCTTTGGTCGCAGTGCATAAGCAATGACAGACTTCAAAAATCCATAAGGCTTTTTACCATCAAAAGTTTTTGTAGACATAAACCATGTGAAAGCCACAGGAATCCCAAAGTATTTGAGAAATGCTCCCTCTATCATGGAAAGAGGGGGCAAGTTGCCAAGTATCATCACTGCAAAGAGTGACACGACAAACCATGTCATTTGCGTAAAGGTTATGGGAAACGGAAGTCTAAAATCATTGATAGAATACAGTACCTTTTCCACAGACCAGATACTGGTATAGCTTCGTATTTTCTTCATGTAATCAATCCTTTCATAAAAAATAGGGGTAGCTGATTGAGCCACCCCGTAAAATAGAAAATCTGCCAGTAGTAATGTACCGACAGATTTAATAGACGATTTCAAAAATCCCATGATTGGTTGAGATAAACGTTCCTGAAAGGTCTAAATCCCGACCATAGGCTTGATAATCAATATAGTTTTGAAGACTAGCTGGTACTTCGCCTAAAGCACCCGTTTCTTCAATGTAGTAGCGTGCCACGTCATACATATCATCACAATCGGAATGAATGATAATATCCTCTTGATGTTCGCTTAGTTCTTCAATGCTTGAAAAATGAGTGAGCAGAGCAGATAGCTCCGATTGTAATTCTTCGGGTAATTCCGATACCATTTCCCATAGTCGATTGAGTTCGCCAATGGAAGTGTATTCGTCAACCGTAAAGGGTAACTCGTAGTCATGAATGGCGTATTCCTCATATTCATCATTCAAGCCGATTTTCTCTTTGACTTCCTCAAAGTCAATGGGAAAGGTAAACCACGCACCGACCAATTCGCCCTCATTGTATTTGCCTAAATTCGCAATATAGACTTGCATATCGTCCATATATTCACGTCCTTTCTTTGTAGAGATTCAAAAATCCCTACCGCACTTCGTTTGGTGTACCATTCCTTTGCGGAACATAAGAAAACCACTTATATTCCACAAAAGAACGGTTTTATTTAAGCACCAATAATGCGATTGAATAGCTCTAGTAAAATGTCTTTTACTCCAGCAGCGTTGAAGACTAAGCCAACCGCAATAATCGCAATAATTAAAAAGCCAATCAGTTTGCTAAACTCACGCTTGAAGCCAAGATACAAGCCAATCACAACGATTGCTAAAAGCACCAGTGATTGAGCGTTTGATAGAAACCAGTTATAAAGGTTTTGTCCAAAATTCATAAAAATGTTCTCCTCTCTATATTCAATGAATTTGTATTTGAGTTATTTTTTTGTTGTTATCACGTCCTGTTCTTTTACTGACTGTTGCTTCAAAATCTGCTTGTGTCGGTCTGTCAGTTTCGCATGGTCGAGAATGTCTTTTACAACCTGCGTCTGGTTGATTTCATCAAGTTTAATCGCAACCTTTAAGGTCGGGGCAACTTGATGAGATAGCCAGTTCAGCGTCCTTTGGAAGGAGTAAGGCTCTGGTTTTGTGGTTAGTTTTAATCGTTCACGATTGTTCCCAATAAACCAAGCCCATTCTTCATTCAGTTTCCAATCAGAACGAGGTTTGGAATCGTCTTTATCTACAAAACGGATATACCGATTGATAATTTTAAAGGCGGTATGCTCTGGATTGTCATAGACGAGTAAATCACGGACTGCATAATAGGCACGCTCATTTTTCAATCGAATCTCAAAACGGTTTTTTACTTCTGCGTCTTCAATGGGAATATCATTTTTCTTGTACTGCTCGTAGTCCTTTTCATAGATACAGAAATAAACTTCACTTTGTAATGAACCGATATAGAGGGTGTTTCCCATACATTCCTTTTCCTCTTTGCGTACCAGTTCGCCACTGCGATAGCTTTTAAAACTGCGGAAGACGGAGATACATTCTTCCTGTTGGCACTTTTCAGTGAGTACAGGGATATTCAAAATCCCTGTCTTATCGTTAATGGCAAGGTCAAGGCGTTTCATCACACCGCCAGCCACCAAAACGTCCATAAAGAACTCATACCAGCTTCTTTGTTGTGCCAGAAGATAGCTTTCAAATTGTCTGCACCCACGACCTTTCAATTCCACCAGAACTCCTTTGTCCAGTTCATGGGAGCAAAGGACGAATATGTCGCCTAAAGCATAATGCTCTGAATAAGAATAGAAACCATAGTCCTCATGAAGAAAATAGGACAGTTTCAGTTGTAAGATGTTTTCGACCACCTGCTGTACGTCTGTTGTCGGAAAGCGAATCCTTACATAATCAAACAGCATTTCAAGGGGAGCGTCGGGATTGAAGCGTTCCAGAGCTTCCCAAAGGGACTGCTGTAAATCCTCTGATGGCTTGACTTTTCCTGTTTCAATATCGCTTAGATACTGCCTTGTAATACCAGTCGCAACAGCTAAACGGTTTTGAGATAGTCCATAAGCCAAGCGTTTTTCTTTTAAATGCTGTAACCAAGTTTGTTCATTCAGTAAAAATCCCTCCAATCAAAAAGGCGTATGTCAACTTTTAAAGCCCATTTGACATACGCTGAAATTTTGTAAATCCCTTGTAACCAAAGGATTTTCTAATGTTTTTTTGACTGTTTCCTGTCGATTTGTACCCCCCTGTTAGATACGGGGGGTTAAGTGCTGGCGTGGCTATTGCCACACCAGCCAGCAAGATCAGTCCACACCTGCGACTTCCGCTTCGCACATCGCCTGCGTGGACTGTCTGCTGTTGGATAACTTTTTAATTTCCTCCAAGAAATCATATCCTTTTGGTACAAGGGGAGTATAAAACTCTGATATGACACTTGTTCCTACATCAACATAGCCACGACCTTTGATTCGCTTTAAGAAGAAATCCTTTTGTACGTCACTGCCAAACATCATGCCATAGCCCATTTCAGACATACGACCTAAAGCCACTCTGAAATTAAACTGATCACGGATTCCGTCGCCTAAATATTTTGCGTCTGGACGTTGACAAGCCAGTATTAGAAAGAAGCCAGCTTGACGACCTAACATGACAATCTGTTTCAGCTTATTCATAACTGCGGTGTTTTCTTTTGTTCCCAGCATTTCCATGAAAGCGACGTATTCATCAAAGATTAAGAAGTGTGCCGGGAGACCTAAGTAAGCATAATTTTTGCCAGTCTTATAGTTCTTCATCTGCTTCATTTCCTCACTACGTTTCATCATTTCTTCATAGAATGTTTCAATGCAAGAAAGCAAGTCTTCTTTTCTATAGTAGACATTTGCCATCACAGAACCTAAGTCCGCAAGGTCAGCATTTTTCGGGTCAAGAATATACAGTTTTGAATCTGTATGAAGCAAGGCTTCAATCAGTGTCAGTATAAAGTAAGTTTTACCGCCACCTGTACCACCAGCAATCAACATATGAGGGAGCTTATCATATTCCCACCATACGTTTTTCATTAAGCGAAGTTTACCATCTTTAGCTTCTACTTCATCAATAGAAATACGACTGGCTATGGTGTCATAGAGCAAAGTATATTCCACATAGGAATCCTTTAACTCTTTATCCGTCAGCTCACAGTACAAGCCACTCTCTAATTTCTTTTCCAAGTGTAAGAGTTGGTCTTGATATTTTCCCAGCGTGATTTCCACCCGTATCTGTATCAAGCCATTTTTAAGTCGATAATACATTTTAGGGAAGTAGGTTATCTTTTCCTTTGTACGACCAGCACTATCTTTAAAGAAACCCTCTGTTTTGACCTGTTCAGATTCATACCACTTGTTTTCAAGTATCATCTTTGCCAGTTTTTGACGGTGGTAAAGTTGTTTAACCGTATCATAGCGAACCCGTTTGAATACAAACGCTACCAGCAAGCAGATAAGAATTGCGACACTGAAACTGATAATTAAATAGGGAATGTCAATCTTATCTGCTTGTGATAGGTTAAAATCCTGCCAGTTGATCTGCTGGATTGTCTTCACATGAAACAGTCCGACAACCAGCAGGAAAACAGGCAGGAGTGACGCTATCGTAAAATGAAAGACTAAATCTTTACCAGATGGGCGAATCCTTTTACCACGCTGTTTCATGCGAAAAAGTCTCCTTTCTACCTAGCGACTATTTGTCTTGTGTCGGTTCTTTCTTTGCTTGTGGTTGAGCTTTGAATGAACTAGAATCCTTTGTCAGCACAATATCGTCTGCCTTGATATACCAGTCAACATCTGCTCCTTGATAGGTGGCAGTAGCAACGGTGTCCGCAATGGGATTGATAAGTTCCACCCGTGCGTTATAATCAAACTCTTTCAAAGGCACGCTGGCAGGAATACTTACTTGAATCATGCGTCCTTGTCCTTTGGATTTTAAGTCATAGGTACGTTCCTTGATTTCATCTGAAACCGACCCGTCTTCATTTTGGATTCTCACTTCACGACGTAGAGTAGAGAATTTCAATTCTCCAAAAGTCGTGTCTTTATCTAATACAATGCCATTTGCTAATCTCATCATTTTTCCTCTCTTTCTTTATTCTTTTATCATGTCGTCAGCATGTAAAAGGTAATTTGTAAAACCACGAGTGCCGATTTTGTAGCCCTCTGCGGTAATACGTGGATTGACTAACTTCACACGTTCCTCAAAGCCGAAATGTTTTTCGCCAGCTTCAGCAGGAAGCACCACCACAATATCATCTGCTCTTTGAACATCAGAATAGAGATTATAGCTTCTTGATAAGACAGTTAGCCGTCCGTTGATTCTTCGCTGAACGACTTTATCCTCGCCAGCAAATTCTAAATTGCCGAATGTTTTTTCCATGTTGGGAATCACAAATTTAAGTTCCATATTTTTACCTATCCTTTCTTTTTTATTGGCTGAATGAATGTTTGATGGTCTTAAAGAGTGGGGAACGACCTTTTGATTCTTGATTTTTTGTTTTCATAAGTTCACTTCCTTTCAAAATCGAGTAAAAAAATAGACACCTCATTTTTTGAAGTGTCTACCTATTAAATATTCAAATTTTATTGGAAGTATCTTTATATCTTCACTTTTCAAGGATAAATCGTCGTATCAAAGCTCATTCATAAGTAGTAAATTAGTAGTAAATTGAGTGGTTTTGACCTTGATAAAGTGTGATAAGTCCAGTTTTTATGCGGATAACTAGATTTTTATGCTATTTTTTATTAAAAAAAGAGAGAAAAAAATAAAAATTGTAGAAAAAAATAAATTTTTAACACATAAACGCTTGACTAAAAAAAACTTTAACTGTATAATGATACAAATATTTAAATTTGGAGGTTCTGTTTATGAAAAAGTCTAAGGCAAAATACCTGACGCTAGCAGGCGTCGTCTTAACTGCTGGTTTGCTCTTGGGAGCTTGTAGCAACTCAGCTAGTTCTACTAAAACATATAATTATGTCTATTCTAGCGATCCGTCTAGTTTAAACTATCTTGCTGAAAACCGTGCAACTACTAATGATATCGTGACTAATCTAGTAGATGGTCTCATGGAAAATGACCAATACGGTAACTACGTTCCATCCTTAGCAGAGGATTGGAGTGTTTCTCAGGACGGTTTGACATACACTTATAAACTTCGTAAAGATGCTAAGTGGTATACCTCTGAAGGTGAAGAATATGCTCCAGTAACTGCCCAAGATTTTGTAACTGGTTTGAAATATGCTGCTGATAAAAAATCCGAAGCTTTGTACCTGGTTCAAGATTCTGTAGCAGGTTTGGATGACTATATCAACGGGAAAACAACTGACTTTTCAACTGTCGGTGTTAAGGCGATTGACGACCAAACAGTTCAGTACACTTTGACACGACCAGAATCTTATTGGAATTCTAAAACAACATCAACCATTCTCTTCCCTGTCAATGCAGACTTCCTGAAATCAAAAGGGGACGACTTTGGTAAGGTAGACCCTTCTAGCATTTTGTACAATGGACCTTTTTTGATGAAATCCTTTGTTTCAAAATCTGTTATCGAGTTCAAGAAAAATCCCAACTACTGGGATGAAAAAAATGTCTTTGTAGATGATGTGAAATTGGCCTATTATGATGGTAGTGACCAAGATGCACTAGCTCGTAACTTTGTAGAAGGAGTCTACAGCTACGCACGTCTCTATCCAAATAGCTCAAGCTTTGAAGGAATTAAAGAGAAGAACAGGGATAACATCATCTATAGTATGCAAAATGCAACTTCTTATTACTTGAACTTCAACTTGGACAGAAAGTCTTATAACTTCACTTCTAAGTCCTCAGATATCGAAAAGAAATCAACCCAAGAAGCAGTTCTGAATAAAAACTTCCGTCAAGCCTTCAACTATGCTTATAACCGTACAGCCTATGGAGCTCAATCTCAAGGGGAAGACGGAGCAACGAAGATTATTCGTAACCTAGTTGTACCTCCTACATTTGTAAGCATCAACGGAAAAGACTTTGGTGATGTTGTTTCAGAAAAGATGGTCAACTATGGCCAAGAATGGCAAGGAATCAACTTTGCAGATGCGCAAGACCCATACTACAATCCTGACAAGGCTAAGGCTAAATTTGCGGAAGCCAAGAAAGAATTGGAAGCTAAGGGTGTGCAATTCCCAATCCACTTGGATGTAACAGTTGACCAATCATCTAAAAAAGGTGTACTTGAAGCAAGCTCTTTGAAACAATCCATCGAATCTGTTCTAGGAGCTGAGAATGTGGTGATCGATATCCAACAATTATCAACAGACGATTACGATAATTCTGGCTACCTCGCTCAAACTGCAGCTCAAAAAGACTTTGATATCTATAATGGTGGTTGGAGTGCAGACTACTTAGATCCGTCAAGCTATCTTGATATCTTAAATGTCAATAACGGTGGTATGTTGCAAAACATTGGTCTAGAACCAGGTGAGGTCAATGACAAGGCTAAGGCAGTTGGTCTGGATACTTACACTCAAATGTTGGAAGAAGCGAACAAGGAGCAAGATCCAGCAAAACGTTATGAAAAATATGCTGAAGTTCAAGCTTGGCTCGTTGATAGCGCCCTTGCTATTCCAAACGTTTCTCAGGGTGGAACACCTGGATTGAGAAGAACTGTACCATTCTCTGCTGCCTTCTCTCAAGCAGGAAATAAAGGTGTTGAATCATATAAATATGTTAAACTTCAAGATAAGGTTGTCACAACGGCTGAGTATGAAGCGGCTCGACAAAAATGGCTGAAAGAAAAAGAAGAATCTAATAAAAAAGCCCAAGAAGAATTGGCAAAACACGTTAAATAATCAATCTATTCAACAGGAAAAACGATAGTTTCTCAGGAAGCTATCGTTTTTATATAGTTTGAAACTATAACTAGCTCTTGAAAACAAGAAAACGAAGGATCCAAAATAAGTGGTACAATAGTTACTATAGATTTGGAGGTAAAGTATGAGCAAATCATTTCACATTAACACAATTTTAGCACAAGCAGGTATCAAGTCTGATGAGGCAACGGGAGCTTTGGTAACTCCCCTCCACTTTTCAACGACTTATCAGCATCCAGAATTCGGTCAATCAACTGGATTTGACTATACACGTACCAAAAACCCAACTCGTAGTAAAGCAGAAGAAGTCTTAGCAGCCATTGAATCCGCCAACTATGCTTTAGCAACAAGTTCAGGTATGTCTGCGATTGTCTTGGCCTTTAGTGTCTTTCCAGTAGGAAGCAAAGTTTTGGCAGTCCGTGACCTTTACGGTGGTTCTTTCCGCTGGTTCAATCAAGTTGAGCAAGAAGGACGTTTCCATTTTACCTATGCTAATACAGAAGAAGAGTTAATTGCTGAGCTAGAAAAGGATGTGGATGTACTTTATATCGAAACGCCAACCAACCCTTTGATGTTGGAATTTGATATTGAAAAATTGTCAAAATTAGCTCATGCTAAGGGTGCTAAAGTTGTCGTTGACAATACCTTCTACAGTCCTATCTACCAACGTCCAATTGAAAATGGAGCAGATATTGTCCTTCATTCAGCGACAAAATACCTTGCAGGCCATAATGATGTTCTAGCTGGTGTAGTTGTGACAGATAATGCTGATTTGTACGAAAAACTCTTTTACAATCTCAATACGACAGGGGCTGTTTTGTCACCATTTGATAGTTATCAACTGATTCGTGGTCTGAAGACTTTGTCACTTCGTATGGAGCGCTCAACTGCTAATGCCCAAGAAATTGTAGCCTTTTTAGAACAATCACCTGCAGTCAAAGAAGTCTTGTATACAGGTCGTGGGGGAATGATTTCCTTTAAAGTAGCAGATGAGAAGCGTATCCCTCATATCTTAAATACTTTGAAAGTATTCTCTTTTGCTGAAAGCTTAGGTGGTGTAGAAAGTCTGATTACCTATCCAACCACTCAAACCCATGCAGACATTCCTGCAGAAGTTCGTCATTCTTATGGACTGACTGATGACCTCTTGCGCTTGTCTATTGGAATTGAGGATGCAAGGGACTTGATTGAAGATTTGCGTCAAGCTTTGGAAGGATAAGACTATGGGAAAATATGATTTTACGACTTTGCCCAATCGTTTTGGACATCATACCTACAAATGGAAAGAAGCAGAGACTGACCGTCAAGTATTGCCAGCCTGGATTGCTGATATGGACTTTGAAGTCTTACCTGAGATTCGTCAGACTGTCCATGACTATGCTGAGCAATTAGTCTATGGCTATACCTATGCTAGTGATGGATTGATTGAAGCCGTTCAAAACTGGGAGGAAAAACACCATGGTTATCGCTTTGATAAGGATGCTCTAGTCTTTATCGAGGGAGTAGTACCTGCTATTTCAACAGCTATTCAAGCCTTTACCAAAGAAGGAGAAGCAGTACTCATTAATACACCCGTTTATCCTCCTTTTGCTCGCAGCATTAAGCTCAATAATCGTAGACTAATCCCCAATTCTCTAGTAGAAAAAGACGGACTTTTTGAGATTGACTTTGATCAATTGGAGAAAGATTTTGTCGAAGAGGAAGTGAAGCTCTACGTTCTCTGTAATCCTCATAATCCTGGTGGACGTGTTTGGGAGAAGGAAGTCTTGGAGAAGATTGGACAACTTTGTCAAAAACATGGAGTCTTGCTGGTATCTGATGAGATTCACCAAGACATGGCCTTGTTTGGACATAAACACCAGTCATTCAATACGGTAAATGAAGATTTTAAAGAATTTTCACTGATTTTAAGCAGTGCGACCAAGACCTTCAATATTGCTGGGACCAAGAATTCTTACGCCATTATCGAGAATCCAAAGTTGAGACTTGCTTTCCAGAAGCGCCAGCTTGCTAATAATCAACATGAAATCTCAGGTTTGGGATATTTAGCAACAGAAACTGCCTATCGATATGGTGAAGATTGGTTGACAGAACTCAAAGAACTGATTGAGAAACACATCAATTATGTAGTGGATGTATTTGGCAAAGAAACTAAAATCAAGGTCATGAAACCTCAAGGGACCTATCTCATTTGGCTTGATTTTTCGGCTTATGATATTAGCGATGAAGAATTAAAAAGCCTCTTAAGAAATGAAGCCAAGGTTATCCTGAATAGGGGCTTGGACTTTGGTGAAGAAGGAGCTCTACATGCTCGCTTAAATGTAGCCATGCCGACATCTGTCTTGGAAGAAGTTTGTCAACGAATCCTAACCACTTTCGCTAACCTTTAACAAGCTAGCCTTCTGGGGGAAAAGTACCCTAGAAGGCTATTTTCATAGGAAGAAATGTGGTATAATTAGGAGATAAAGAAAAGGGGAACATATGGCTAAATTGATTCCAGGTAAGCTTCGAATGGAGGGAGCTCAACTCTACGAAACTAGTCAGATTGAAATTATCAAAGAGAAAGACCATCGTCTCTATGCGCGTGTAGCAGATGAAGAAATTCGCTATAGCCTGGATGATGATTTGATTTTTTGTGCTTGTGATTTTTTCCAAAAAAGAGGGTTTTGTGTACATTTGGCAGCACTAGAACATTACCTTAAAAATGATCCGATTGGCCAGGAACTCTTAGGAAATCTGGAAAATGTGCACGAAAAGAAAGAAGAAATTGAAACTCAGGTTACTTTTGGAGGAAAGTTTTTAGAATCCGTCCAAATTCCGAAACTTTCTGAAATCTATCAGTTGTCTGCTCAAGGGCAGGTTGAAGCAGGGACTAATCGTATTATTTGGACTTTGAGAGTCGGTCTTATTCAGACACAGAAATTCTATGTAATCCGAGATATACCCCTTTTTCTGAAGGTTTTAGAAACTAGCAAACCCTATATGATTGGGAAGTTATATGAAACTTCCTTGAATATTCGTCAGTTTGATGAAAGTAGCCAATTTGTTCTAAATTTCCTTCAAGGAATTGTAGAAGATGAGGCTGAAAATGCCCTCTTTTTCCAAAATCAAGGTCGTCATCTCTATTTTCCGCTGTCTTTTTTTGAGCAGGGTGTTAGTCTGCTGATGGGTTTAGATGCATTTCAATTTGACCATCAGATTTCGAATTATCACCACCTTGTATTTCAAGATTTTGATGGTCAAGCAGGTTTGTTTACCTTTCAAATTGAAGAAAAGTCCAACTATTTTGAGATGGAAATTGTTCAACAGGTAGGGCTTAATTCGTTTTATAAGGGACAAGTCTTGTTTACTAAAGGTACATTTTACCTTCTGTCTAAAGAACAAGCTAGACTTATAGAAAAATTAAAAAAAGTATCTATCGATAAAAGTGGTAGAAAGATTTTACAATTTGATACCAGTGACCGAGACCTTTTAGCTTCGACCTTGTCGCAGTTTAAAGACATAGGAGAGGTAAAAGCCCCTGATGCGCTTCAAATTCAGTCTTTCCGTCCTTCTTTCTACATGGAAGGAGAAGAAGACGGTTCTATTCGTTTGGATATGCAGTTTCAGTATGAAACTTGCCTAGTAAGGAATTGTAATGAACTAGAGAATCTTCCTTTTGCTAGCGATATTCAACTAGAGAAAGAGATTTTTCAACTAGCTCTATCAGCTGGATTTGAAGCAGATTTTCGTTCATGGCGTCAAAGTTTGAAAGCTGATGCAGTCCATGCCTTCTTCCAGGAAGTTTTGCCAGCCTTTGCAGCACTTGGAGAATTAAAGATTTCTGAGAGCTTGCAAGACCTTTATCAGGTTCAGAAGCCTCAAGTTCACATCTCATCCAAGGGAAGCCTATTAGAAATTCAATTTGATTTTCAAGATATAGATCAAGAAGAAATCGATCGAGCGATGAAAGCACTAGTTGAGAAGCAGGATTATTACATCAGCTCTTCGAATCAGGTTTACTATTTCGATGATCAGACCAAGCGTATCCGTCAGGATTTAGAAGAATTAGGGATAGAGGACCTACAAGATGGAGCTTTTCGAGCTCGTAAATCCCTAGCTTATACCCTATCTCATCTATTTAAGGACCAGGATCAAATTTCTTTCACCGAAGAATTTCGCAATCTGGCCCATGATTTGACGCATCCAGAAGATTTTCCGATGAAAGTGCTGAATATCCAAGCAGAACTTAGAGACTATCAGAAAAAGGGAATTCAGTGGCTTCAAATGCTTCACCATTATGGCTTTGGTGGGATTTTAGCAGACGATATGGGACTTGGGAAGACCTTGCAAACCATCGCCTTTTTAAGTAGTCAGGTTCAAACAGATACTAGTGTCCTAATCCTTGCTCCATCTGGCTTAATCTATAACTGGGCTGATGAATTTCAAAAGTTTGCTCCAGATTTGGATGTAGCGGTTGTGCATGGCTTAAAATCTCATCGAGAGTCAATTTTGGCAGAAAATCATCAGATTTATGTGACAAGCTATGCTACTTTCCGTCAGGACAGTGAGATTTATCGAGACCTATCTTTTGATTTTCTTTTTCTAGATGAAGCTCAAGTGATGAAAAATGCACAAACGAAGATTGCTCAAAGTTTGCGACGATTTGTGGTTCCATCCGTCTTTGCACTATCAGGAACACCGATTGAAAACCATCTGGGAGAACTCTGGTCGATTTTTCAGATTGTCTTACCAGGCCTCTTACCTGCTAAGAAGGAGTTTATGAAACTATCAACTGAGAGAGTGGCTCAATTTATCAAACCCTTTGTCATGAGACGCAAGAAAGAAGAGGTTTTGACAGAGTTGCCTGACTTGATTGAAGTCGTCTATAAGAATGAACTGGAGGATCAACAAAAAGCTATCTATCTTGCTCAGCTGCAACAGATGCAGGAGCGTCTGGGACAGGTAAGCGATTCGGAATTTCAACGAAATCGCGTCGAAATTTTGACTGGTCTCATGCGTCTGCGTCAGATTTGTGATACACCTGGGCTCTTTATGGAGGACTACCAAGGAGAGAGCGGGAAACTGGATAGTTTACGAGATTTGCTGGTTCAGATTGCTGAAGGTGGACACCGTGTACTTATCTTCTCACAATTTAGAGGTATGTTGGATCGGATTGAGCAAGAGCTACCTGACTTAGGCTTGACTTCCTTTAAAATTACGGGTTCAACTCCTTCTCAAGAACGTCAGGAAATGACCAAGGCTTTTAACCAAGGAGAGCGCGATGTATTCTTGATTTCTCTAAAAGCTGGTGGGGTTGGACTGAATCTCACTGGTGCGGATACGGTCATTCTAGTAGACTTATGGTGGAATCCTGCAGTTGAATCTCAGGCTATCGGTCGAGCCCATCGTATGGGGCAAGAGCAGGCTGTTGAAGTTTATCGCCTTGTGACTCGAGGTACAATTGAAGAAAAGATTCAAGAATTACAAGAGAAAAAGAAAAATCTTGTTTCTGAAATCTTGGATGGAACAGAGTCTCGAGGAAGTCTGAGTCTAGCTGAAATACGAGAAATTTTAGGGATTTCATGAGCCTATACTTGAAAAATCAAGACATTACGCTATAATGGAGTATTGAAAGGAAATAAATATGACACAAAAACGATTTCCAATAGTGGCAGATGATGAAGTCATGTTGACAGAAATGCCAGTTATGAATCTCTACGATGAGTCTGATTTCATCAGTAATATCAAAGGTGATTATCAAGATAAAAACTACTTAGAATGGTCTCCAATCACTGAAGAAAAAAAGCAAGAGAAAGCCAAGCCTCTTGTAAAACCGATTGAGAAAAAAGAAAAATCCTATGCTGAATTAGCACGTGAAGAAGCTCGCGCGGATTTGAAAAAGAAGCGCTCGGCTCGATATTTGACTCAGGATGTGAGTCATACGAGACGTCAAACGAAAACAAGCCAGGTGCGTCCAGCAAATCAACCGACAGCACCTTTTCAAAAAGAAAATCCAGGAGAATTTGCGAAATATAGTCAGAAGTTAGGTCAATCTCACTATATTTTGGCAGAAACCGTTTCTCAAGTGGAACATCCAATTTCAGACGGTGAAACAAGTCGTTCCAAGAAAAACAATTATGACTTTTTAAAGAAAAGCCAAATTTATAACAAAAAAAGTAAACAAAAAGAACAAGAACGTCAAGTGGCCCAAGAGCTTAACTTGACTAGAATGAGCGAATAGAGGGGAAGAAAATGGCAAAAACCTATCATTTTATCGGAATCAAAGGATCAGGTATGAGTGCCTTGGCTTTGATGTTGCATCAAATGGGGCACAAGGTGCAAGGTTCTGACGTTGAGAAGTACTACTTTACACAACGTGGACTAGAGCAAGCAGGAATTACAATTTTACCTTTTGATGAAAAAAATCTTCAAGGTGATTTAGAAATTATCGCCGGTAACGCCTTCCGTCCAGATAACAATGTTGAAATTGCTTATGCAGACCAAAATGGTATCAGCTACAAACGTTATCATGAGTTTCTTGGTAGCTTTATGCGTGACTTTATCAGTATGGGAGTTGCAGGTGCCCACGGTAAGACGTCAACGACAGGGATGCTTTCTCACGTCTTGTCACACATCACTGATACAAGCTACTTGATCGGAGATGGTACAGGTCGTGGTTCTGAAAATGCCAAGTATTTTGTCTTTGAATCTGACGAGTATGAGCGCCATTTCATGCCATATCACCCAGAATACTCTATCATAACTAACATTGACTTTGACCACCCTGACTATTTCACAAGCTTGGAAGATGTCTTCAACGCCTTCAATGATTATGCTAAACAAATTACCAAAGGTTTGTTTGTCTATGGTGAAGATGCTGAGTTGCGTAAGATTACAGCAAATGCCCCAATCTATTATTACGGTTTTGAAGCAGACAACAATGACTTTGTAGCCAGCGATTTACTTCGTTCTACAACAGGTTCAACTTTTACCGTTCACTTCCGTGGTCAAGAGTTGGGCCAATTCCACATTCCAACTTTCGGTCGCCACAACATCATGAATGCCACTGCAGTAATTGGTTTGCTTTATACTGCTGGCTTTGATTTGAATTTGGTACGTGAACACTTGAAGACTTTTGGTGGAGTGAAACGTCGCTTTACAGAAAAGATTGTCAATGATACGGTTATCATCGATGACTTTGCGCATCACCCAACTGAAATCATAGCAACTCTAGATGCCGCACGTCAAAAATACCCAAGCAAGGAAATCGTGGCAATTTTCCAACCGCATACTTTTACTCGTACAATCGCCTTGTTGGACGATTTTGCCCAAGCCTTGAATCAGGCTGATGCGGTTTACCTAGCACAAATCTATGGATCTGCTCGTGAGGTGGACCATGGTGATGTCAAAGTAGAAGACCTTGCCAATAAAATCAACAAGAAACATCAAGTTATCACAGTTGAAAATGTTTCTCCACTCCTAGACCATGACAATGCTGTATATGTCTTCATGGGAGCTGGCGACATCCAAACGTATGAATATTCATTCGAACGTCTCTTGTCTAATTTGACAAGCAATGTTCAGTAAGGAAAATCATGGAATTTCCAATTAAAATCAGGGAAGCTCAGCAATCAGATATTGACCAGATTTGCTTGATACAAGAAAGTATTTCAAGCTCCCTAGAAATAATGAATAAAGAAATAATAGAAGAACGTATCCGCAAGCATGCGGGTACGTTTCTCTTAGCTAGCTTGGATAATCAAGGGATTGCTTATATCACTGCGACGATACTTCCTTTTCCCTCTTTAAGACAATGGATGCTTGAGATTGGAGGTGAGAAATTCATTAATGAGAACTCAATCATCCTTGAAGATTTAGCTGTTCATCCAGATTACCAAGGGCAAGGTTTTGGAACTTTGTTGCTAGCAGCTTTGAAGGAAGTTACCCGTCAGCAAGATAGACCAGGTATTTATCTGCTTTGTGAGGATGAGTTGCTAGCCTACTTTGAAATGAATGGATTTGTAGAACAGGGGATCGTAGATGGAGAAAGGGGCAGTGAAGTTGCATTTCTCATGAGTTGGCAAAATCCCTACTATCAGGAGGAAATATGATTATTAGACCAGCGAGATTGACAGATTTAGATCGCATCTGTGAAATTGAATTAGAGAACTTTTCAATTGAAGAAGCCATTCCTCGCCCTGTTTTTGAAGCTCATCTGAAGGAAATTACGACTAGTTTTTTAGTGGCTGAAAAAGAGGGGGAAATACTAGGCTATATTGAGGGACCGGTAATCCCTCATCGACATTTACAAGACCAGTCATTTACAGAAGACATTAAAGATTATAGCCATCAACAAGGTGGTTATATCTCTGTGACTTGTCTATCCATTGCTAAGAAAGCTCAAGCTTTAGGTGTCGGACGAAAATTATTGACCGCCTTAAAAGAGATCGCTCTTGAGCATGAGCGTGAGGGAATCAATCTGACCTGTCATGACTATCTTATTGGCTATTATGAGAAACATGGTTTTGTGAATGAAGGAAAATCCAAGTCGACTTTTGCTGGGGAAGCATGGTATGATATGGTCTGGGAAAATACGAATTAGGCATCAGAAAGGCATCTATGGTTGCTTTTCTTTAGTTTTTAAGATATAATATTATGGATTATCAACAAGGAGGTAACACCTTTGAGCGAAAATTCTCGAGAAGAAGAAAAGTTAAGTTTTAAAGAACAAATTTTAAGAGATTTAGAAAGATTAAAAAGAGAAGACGGCATCGCGAATACTAAAAGTAGCAACGATGATTTGTTTTCAAATTTAAGTAATAGTTCAGAAGCGGAAAAACCAGTGGAAGAACCTTCTGTAGAAGACTTGATGGCCAATTCTGTTTCACTAGTGGATGAATTGCTTGCTAATGCACCAACAGTTCCACCACGTCCAGTATTACAAGACGATTCTGTTGGAACTTCTGTTGCTTCAGAACCAGCTGTAGCTCCAGATCCTCTACCATCAACAGAACCTTTACCATCAACGGAACCTGCTGAACCCGTTAAGCCTCTTGAACCTACTCAACCAGTGGAAGAAGAGAAAGAGTTCAATGCTATTTCGACAAGGATTCCAGTTTCTTATCGTACGAATCAGGCCAAACCAAGTCCTGCTAGAAAGAATATTAAACCTCAACCGAAACCAACAGTTCTTGCAAAAGAAACTCCAAGTCAAGAACCAGTTGCTCCAGTTGAAACTAGAACTGAACTTCCTAGAAGAAGTCGTAAAGAGTCAGTGAAACCAATCAAGAAAAAGAAAAAATCACGCTTGAAAGGATTTTTCGTAACAGTATTTGTTTTATTGGTTTTACTAGGTGTGGGTGGTTTCTTTGGTTACCGTTATGTCGAATCTGCACTCCAACCAGTTGATGCAAATTCAAAACAGTATGTCACGGTTCAGATTCCAGAAGGAGCTAATCTTCAGCAAATTGGTGATACATTAGAGAACTCTGGATTGGTAAAACACGGGTTTATCTTTAGCCTTTATGCTAAGTATAAAGACTATTCTGATTTAAAATCTGGTTACTACAATTTGCAAAAGAGCATGAGTACAGATGATATCATCAAAGAATTGCAAAAGGGTGGAACTCCTCAACCTCAAGAGGTTGCACTTGCAAATCTTACAATTCCTGAAGGTTATACCCTTGATCAAATCGCACAAACGGTTGGTCAGCTTCAAGGAGAGTTTAAAGAACCCTTGACTGCGGCTGCCTTCCTGGCAAAAGTTCAAGATGAAACCTTCATCTCTCAATTAGTTGCTAAGTACCCAACCCTTCTCGAAAGTCTACCAACTAAAGAAAGTGGTGTTCGTTACCGTTTAGAAGGTTATCTTTTCCCAGCAACATATAGCATCAAAGAAAGCACAACTGTTGAAAGCTTGATTGATGAAATGGTGGCAGCTATGGACCAAAACTTGTCAGGGCATTATACTGCAATCAAAGAAAAGAATTTGACAGTGAATGAACTCCTCACCATTGCATCACTTGTGGAAAAAGAAGGGTTGAAAACTGATGATCGTAAGCTAATTGCTGGAGTTTTCTATAATCGTTTGAATCTTGGTATGCCACTCCAAAGTAACATTGCTATTCTCTATGCCGAAGGTAAACTAGGACAAAATATTAGCTTGGCAGATGATGCAGCAATTGATACAACAATCAATTCACCATATAATGTTTATACAAACCTTGGCTTAATGCCTGGTCCAGTAGACAGTCCAAGTCTGGATGCAATTGAAGCAAGTATCAATCAAACTAAGAGTGACAATCTTTACTTTGTAGCCAACGTACAAGATGGCAAGGTTTACTTTGCAACGACACGAGAAGAACATGATCGAAACGTTGCAGAGCATGTCAACAGTAAACTGACACAATCAAGTAGTTCAAACTAACTCTTAGAACAAGATTTGCTAATAAATCCGTAAAAAGAAGAGAATCTCTTCTTTTTACAGGAATAGCAAGTCACATCGGTCTTTCCACTATGATCAGAAACGCCTGAAATCTATAAGTTTTAGGCGTTCGGAAATTGCAAAAGTAAAAACTTACCTCTTGTTTGAACCTGAGTCTAGAAGTGATAGAATCATTAGGTTTAGGCACAGATTTTAAAAGATCGATACTGACTAAAATCATTTAAGGAAAGTTCTAAAAAGACTTTGTCTTCATTGTAAAATTATGTGGTTTACCACATAATTTTGCTTTACTATCTAAAGAAATTTAAATTTATTCAAAAGAAAGTTGAGAAAAATGGCAGAAAAAACATATCCAATGACCCTTGAAGAAAAGGAAAAACTCGAAAAAGAATTAGAAGAGTTGAAACTAGTTCGTCGTCCAGAAGTTGTAGAACGCATCAAGATTGCGCGTTCATACGGTGACTTGTCAGAAAATAGTGAGTATGAAGCAGCTAAGGACGAGCAAGCCTTCGTTGAAGGACAAATCTCTAGCTTGGAAACAAAAATTCGTTATGCTGAAATTGTCAATAGTGATGCGGTTGCTCAAGATGAAGTTGCTATCGGGAAAACAGTCACTATCCAAGAAATTGGTGAAGACGACGAAGAAGTATATATCATCGTGGGATCAGCGGGTGCCGATGCCTTTGCAGGTAAAGTATCAAATGAAAGCCCTATTGGGCAAGCCTTGATTGGTAAGAAAACAGGTGATACTGCTACAATTGAAACACCTGTAGGAAGCTATGATGTTAAAATCTTAAAAGTAGAAAAAACAGTTTAATAGGAATGAAAAGAAGGAGTAGATATAGGGAAAGCGCTTCCTATCACTCCTTTTCTTAATTCTAAAAACTAGAGGAGACTATATGAATTCAGAAAATAAGCACAAAAAGAAAAATAAAATGGAACGTGGGTTAACAAATCGCCATGTTCAGGTTATGGCGATTGCAGGAACAATTGGAACAGGACTGTTTCTAGGAGCTGGACGTTCAATTAGTTTGACAGGTCCGTCAATCGTCTTGGTCTATATGATTACGGGTGGCTTTATGTATCTTATGATGCGTGCTATCGGGGAAATGTTGTACCAAGATCCGGAGCAACATACCTTTATCAACTTTATTACCCGTTATCTTGGTCAGGGCTGGGGTTACTTCTCAGTCTGGTCATACTGGCTCTCAGTAGTCTTTATCGGAATGGCCGAGATTACGGCTATTGCTCACTATGTTCAGTTTTGGTTTCCATCCTGGCCATCTTGGTTGATTCAGGTTGTATTCCTAACAATTTTGGGATTGGTCAATCTGATTGCTGTTAAAATCTTTGGTGAAGTAGAATTTTGGTTTGCTATGATCAAAATCGTGGCCATTCTTGCCATGATTGCGACAGGTGTCTTTCTAGTTTTGACTGGCTTTGAAACGCCTTATGGTTCAGCAAGTCTTGCCAATATCAGTGAACACTTCTCACTTTTCCCAAATGGTGGGATGAACTTTGTCATGGCCTTCCAGATGGTTTTCTTTGCATACTTGATGATTGAATTTATCGGTGTTACAACATCTGAAACCAAGGATCCTCGAAAAGTATTGCCTAAGGCTGTTAAGGAAATTCCTTTGCGAATTATCTTTTTCTACGGTGGAGCTCTCTTAGCCATCATGTCTATTATTCCTTGGCGTGAGCTTTCTGCGACAGATTCACCATTTGTAACGGTATTTGAACTTGTTGGTCTTAAGTGGGCAGCAGCCTTGATTAACTTTGTTGTCTTGACTTCAGCAGCGTCAGCCTTGAATTCAACCCTTTACTCAACAGGTCGTCACTTGTACCAAATTGCCCATGATTCACCAAATCGTTTCTTGAAAGCTATTAAGGCAGACACACTCTCACGCCACAACGTTCCTCAGAATGCAATCATTGCTTCTGCCGTATTGATTGGTTTTGCAGCCTTCATCAATGTACTTCCTGGCGTATCAGATGCCTTTGCTTTGATTACAGCTTCTTCATCAGGTGTTTATATCGCCATCTACATCTTGATCATGGTAGCCCATCTCAAGTATCGCAAGTCTAAAGACTTTATGGCAAATGGCTATCTCATGCCTCAATACCGCTTGCTAAATCCTATGACCATGCTCTTCTTTATCTTTGTATTTGGAACACTCTTCTTACAAGAATCAACTGTAATGGGAGCAAGAGGTTCAGCTATCTGGATTGTTGCTTTTGGTATTTATAGCCAATGGAAATTTAGAAAATAAGTTTTACTCTCATCAACTTAGGTTGGTGAGTTTTTTAAGTTTGACAGTTCTTCAAAATAGGAATATAATCAAGCCATAAGTGTCTTTGAGGAGGTTTTGATGCACATTAGATTGGATAATACAGAGTCTCAGAAATCACAGGAAATAGGGGATTTGATTCGCTCCTATAATCGTTCTAAGAGAGAAGCAGCTGAAAGCGAGCCCCTTAACCTTTATGTCGAAGATGAACATGGTGAAATCATGGCTGGTTTAGTAGCAGAGACTTTCGGGAATTGGTTAGAAATTGAGTATTTGTTTGTGAAGGAGGACTTGCGAGGACAAGGAATCGGCTCCCAACTATTGAAGCAAGCAGAGAGTGAAGCTAAGAAGAGAAACTGTCGCTTTGCTTTTGTGAATACATATCAGTTTCAAGCGCCAGCCTTTTATCAAAAGCATGGTTACAAGGAAGTCTTTACCTTAAAAGATTATCCCTACACTGGACAAAGACACTATTATCAAAAGGATTTGTAAACAGAAAATGAATGATCGAAGAAATCGACACATCATAATGGAGTTGGCTTAATGGATATCATACTAGATATGGGTAATGTTTTATTGGAATGGAACAAGGATAAGATTTTGAAAGCTGTAGCTAAAACAGAAAAAGATTATCTAATTTTAGACAAGGCTATTTTCCAGTCGGGGCTCTGGGAAAGATTGGACTTAGGGACTTTGACTCGGGAAGAACTGGTTGATAGAGTTCTTTCCTTATTAGGGGATATCTATGAGAAAAAGGTAGAAGAAGTTATTTGGAATTGGCCTGCTTACATTGATATTTACAAGGAAGTCTTTCCGCTGCTTACAGGGTTAAAGGAAAAAGGTCATCGTATTTTTGTTCTATCTAATACATCGCCAGTTTTTTATGAATTATTAAAAGATCAACTAGCACCTCTAGAAAAGATTTTAGATGGTTTCGTCCTTTCTTGTGATATTAAGGTCATCAAACCTGATCGAAAAATGTTTGAAGAAATTCTCCGTAAATATCAGTTGGATCCAGCAAATTGTATTTTTCTGGATGATGTTAAAGATAATACTAATATGGCTGAAAGTTTAGGCATCAAATCCTACCAAGTCAAACAGAGAAGTGACGTTGTATATGTTTTGAAAAAATTTGAATAAGTAGAAAACTCTCTATCATTTCGGTGGCAGAGTTTTTTTGTTAAAAAAATCGCACAAAATGACAGATATATATTGCATAATGTAAAATATATGATATAATAAAGTTGAAAAAAGAAGCGCGACTTTTAAAATTAAGGAGGAGGTAACAAGTGGCTAAGAATCTAAAATTAAAACTCGCTCGAGTAGAGCTTGATATGACACAAGGTGACTTGGCAGAAGCTGTCGGGGTTACGCGCCAGACTATCGGCTTGATAGAAGCTGGAAAGTACAATCCTTCGCTTTCACTTTGCCAGTCCATTTGCAGATGCTTAGGGAAAACTTTAGATCAATTATTTTGGGAGGAAGAAGATGAAAAATAAATTTTATTATTATCAATTACTAGACGAAAGAGAAGAACAACTGATGAATAAAGCAGGGGCAGAATCCTTTACCCTCTTCATTTGGCTTGTGCTTCTAAGTTATTTGGTTGCTGTATTGGCTCCATCTCTTTTTAATCCGAATTTTCTAGTGTATACTCTGATAGTAGGAATTTTCTTCTTTTTCAATCGTGCCCGTTATCTGGGAGTGACCTACTATAGTCGTTTTCATTTTACGATTTTGGGTTGTTTTTTCCTGACCTTGGCTATTACGGCTCTTTTAATGTTACAGAATTATCAATTCAACATAGAAATTTATCAGCACAATCCTTTGAACGTTAAATACCTTTCTGCTTGGGTATTTACTTATATCTTTTATCTTCCTTGGGTCTTTATTGGAAATTTAGGCTTGAAAAGCTATGGTCAATGGGCTCAGAAGAAGTATGAAAAAGATATGGATGAGCTCGAGAGCATAGAGTAGCTTGTTAGCTTTTTATCAATATCGATAAAATGTGTTATAATAGTACTAATTTATGAGAAAAGAAGAAACATTTTCATCTTTTTACAAATAAGGAAGAAGGACAGTATATGTACCCAGATGACAGTTTAACATTGCACACAGATTTGTATCAGATTAACATGATGCAGGTTTACTTCGACCAAGGAATTCATAACAAGAAAGCAGTTTTTGAAGTTTATTTCCGCCAACAACCGTTTAAAAATGGTTATGCTGTATTTGCAGGTTTGGAACGAATTGTAAAATACCTTGAAAACTTGCGTTTCTCAGATAGCGATATAGCTTATTTGGAATCACTTGGTTATCATGGCGCCTTCTTGGAATATCTGCGTAGTCTCAAGTTGGAGTTGACGGTACGTTCTGCTCAGGAAGGGGACTTAGTATTTGCTAATGAACCGATTGTTCAAGTGGAAGGACCTTTGGCGCAGTGTCAGTTGGTTGAAACAGCACTTTTAAATATCGTCAACTTTCAAACCTTGATTGCGACCAAGGCTGCTCGTATTCGTTCAGTCATTGAAGATGAACCTTTGATGGAGTTTGGTACACGTCGTGCGCAAGAGATGGATGCAGCTATCTGGGGAACTCGTGCCGCTGTCATTGGTGGTGCCAATGGAACTAGTAATGTACGTGCTGGTAAGCTCTTTGGAATTCCGGTTTTAGGGACTCATGCTCATGCTTTAGTTCAAGTTTATGGCAATGATTATCAGGCTTTCAAGGCATATGCCTCAACTCACAAAAACTGTGTCTTCCTAGTGGATACCTACGATACTCTTCGGATCGGTGTTCCAGCAGCAATTCAGGTTGCGCGTGAACTTGGTGACAAGATTAATTTTCTTGGTGTTCGTATTGACTCTGGAGATATCGCCTATATTTCTAAAAAAGTTCGTCAACAACTGGACGAGACAGGATTTACTGATGCTAAGATTTACGCATCAAATGACCTTGATGAAAATACCATTCTTAACCTCAAGATGCAAAAAGCTAAGATTGATGTCTGGGGTGTAGGAACTAAGCTCATCACAGCCTACGACCAACCAGCACTTGGGGCAGTATATAAGGTTGTTGCCATCGAAGATGAGAATGGTCATATGCGCAATACAATTAAACTTTCAAACAATGCAGAGAAGGTTTCAACACCAGGTAAGAAACAAGTTTGGCGCATCACCAGCCGTGAAAAAGGCAAGTCTGAAGGTGACTACATTACATACGATGGTGTAGATGTTACTAGTATGACAGAGATTAAGATGTTCCATCCGACCTATACTTACATCAAGAAAACTGTCCGTAATTTTGATGCTGTTCCTCTCTTGGTAGACATTTTCAAGGAAGGTAAGCTAGTCTATGATTTACCAAGTTTACCTGAAATTCAAGCCTATGCTCGTAAGGAATTTGACAAGCTTTGGGACGAATACAAACGTGTTCTTAACCCACAACATTATCCTGTCGACTTGGCTCGTGATGTATGGCAAGATAAGATGGACTTGATTGATAAAATGCGTAAGGAAGCTCTAGGTGAAGGAGAAGAAGAATGACCTTACAAGAAAGTATTATTCAACAATTAGGAGTAAAACCTGTGATTGATCCACAGGAGGAAATTCGTCGTTCTGTTGATTTTTTAAAGCGATATCTAAAAAAGCATCCCTTCCTTAAAAGTTTTGTATTGGGCATTTCTGGTGGTCAAGACTCGACTTTAGCTGGTCGCCTTGCCCAACTAGCTATGGAAGAAATGCGAGCAGAAACTGGAGATGATTCTTATAAATTTATCGCTGTTCGCCTGCCGTATGGAGTGCAAGCTGACGAGGATGATGCGCAAAAAGCACTAGCTTTTATCCGACCAGATGTGAGCTTGGTCGTTAATATCAAGGAATCTGCTGATGCTATGACAACAGCAGTGGAAGCAACAGGCAGTCCTGTTTCAGATTTTAACAAGGGAAATATCAAGGCTCGTAGTCGTATGATTGCCCAATATGCACTCGCAGGAGCTCATAGTGGAGCAGTTATCGGGACTGACCATGCTGCGGAAAATATCACAGGTTTCTTTACCAAATTTGGTGACGGTGGTGCAGATATTCTCCCACTTTATCGCCTCAATAAACGCCAAGGAAAACAACTTTTGAAGGAGCTTGGAGCTGATCCAGCCCTCTATGAAAAAATCCCAACAGCAGATTTGGAAGAAGAAAAACCAGGTATTGCAGACGAAGTAGCATTAGGAGTTACTTACGCAGAAATTGATGACTACCTCGAAGGTAAACAAGTCAGCCCAGAAGCCCAAGCAACCATTGAAAAATGGTGGCACAAAGGCCAACACAAACGCCATCTACCAATCACAGTGTTTGATACGTTTTGGGAGTAAAAAGGTCCGGGGGACCTTTTTACCTTCTTGCCTAGAAATTAGAAAGCAAGAATAATCTCTGGGGGAGGTTTTTACCCTCTCACCTAGAAATAAGAAAGTGAGAGTAAGTCCGGGGGACTTTTTTACCCTCTCATCTAGAAATAAGAAAACTAAGAAGGTCCAGTGGACCTTTTTAGCTTGAACATTCAAATAGAAAGCGAGTTACGATTATGAAAGCACTAGGTACACAAACTATTGAGACAGAACGTTTGATACTGAGGAGATTTGTGGAAGGTGATGCTCGAGCCATGTTTGATAATTGGGCTTCACGCTCAGAAAATCTAACTTATGTGACTTGGAATCCACACCTGAATGTCGAACAGACTCGAAATTCTATTGGCAATTGGGTAAAATCCTATGACGATCCAAATTACTACAAATGGGCCATTAGTCTCAAAGAAAATGCAGACTATGTCATTGGAGATATTAGTCTGGTCAGTGTGGATGAAGAAAACTTTAGCTGTGAGATCGGATATATCTTAGGGATGGACTACTGGGGGCGAGGACTCATGACAGAAGCCTTGAAGGCAGTTTTATCATACTGTCTGGATGAGATTGAATTTAAAGAGGTTGATGCTTGCTATGTAAGTCTAAATCCTGCATCTGGTCGTGTGATGGAAAAGGCTGGAATGACTTTTTGGAAGACAATTCCAAATGCAGTTGAACGAAAAGGTTATATAGCTGATAAAATTTATTATCAAATCAAAAAATAAGATGGAAAGTTAAGCTTTTCCATCTTATTTTTTGTAATATACTTTTTAATCAAAATAAAGCAAATCTTTGCTGGTACTTGTAAAGAGGTCGAAACCATCTTTGGTAACAACACCACAATCTTCGATGCGGACACCGACTTTACCAGGGATGTAGATACCAGGCTCAACTGAGAAGCACATGCCTTCTTCGATAACCATGTCGTTTCCTTCCATGATGGAAGGAAATTCGTGGACGTCCATACCAATACCGTGACCGAGACGGTGGTTGAAGTACTCACCGTAGCCAGCTTTTTCGATCACTTCACGAGCCGCACGGTCAACCTCATGAGCTGTTACACCAGGTTTGATAAAGTCAAGGGCAGCTTGTTGGGCTTCGAGGGTCAAGTTGTAGATTTCTTTCTTAAATTGGTCAGGTTTACCAACAGCGACTGTACGAGTCATATCTGATGCATAACCATTGACCATAACTCCGAGGTCAAAGAGGAGAAGAGCATCTTTTTCAACCTTGTTAGCTCCAGGGATACCATGAGGATTTGCGGCGTTATCACCTGTCAAGACCATAGTATCAAAGCTCATTTCATAGCCTTCGCGTTTCATGGCAAAATCAATCTGCGCAATGATATCTGTTTCAGTATTGTCAAGAGAGATATTGTCAAAACCAACTTTAACAGACTTATCGGCGTAAACACCCGCAACCATCATCTTTTGCACTTCGTCAGCTGATTTAATCAAGCGCATGCGTTGGATCAATGGAGTCAAGTTCTCAAACTCAGCACTTTCAAAGACAGATCTTAAACCATGGTATTTAGTCAAGATGAGATTATCAAACTCAACTGCTACACGTTTGAAATCAAGCTGTGGCAAAGCATTTTGGATTTTCTTCCAAGGATTTTCAGAGTCCACATAACCAACAACTGGGAAAGAGACAGTGCTAGTTGCACGCTCAACCTCAAGGGCTGGAACAAAGAGAAGTGGTTCCTGGTCTGCAAGGACAAAGAGGAACATTTGGCGTTCGTGTGGATCACTGTAAAAGCCAGTGAGGTAATTGATAGTGACGGGGTCAGATACGACTGCGACGTCTAACTTTTCAGATTCGAGATATGTTACAATTTGTTGTAATTTAGACATATGTTACCTTCTTTCTACCCCTCTATTTTTGCAAAAATTAGTAGAAAATGCAAGGGAGAAGGGGAAAAGAGCTTAAAAAAATTCCAACAGCTAATAGCATATTGGAATCTAAATATTAGTCGAATTCTGCCTTGCTTTTAACATCGCTATATTCTTCAGCGATTTCTTGGCTGAGAATATCCTCGTAAGTTGGTAGAACAATGTCCTGACCATATTTTTTCTTAAGAGCAGTAGTGACCAAGCGATAGGCTAAGTTTGCATTACGGGATAAAATAGGCCCGTGGAAATAAGAACCAAAGACATTTTTATAGTGAACACCTTCACCGATTTTCTCTTCATTATTTCCGTTTCCGTATACGACCTTCCCCAATGGTTTTTGGTCATCTGAGAGGAAGGTACGGCCTTGGTGGTTTTCAAAGCCATAGTAGGTTTCATCAAACTCTTCATTATGAATTTTAATGTCACCAATAAAGCGGTTGTTGGTTTGGTTGAGTGTATAGTGTCCCATGACACCCAAGCCTTCAATGCGTCTTCCAGAAGCTTCAATATAATACTGACCCAATAGTTGGAAACCACCGCAGATAGCAAGGACAACACCGTCATTTTGGATAAAGTTGTCGATACTTTCTTTTTTATCGGGTAGATCATCAGCAATGATGCTTTGTTCAAAGTCTTGGCCACCGCCAAAAAAGGCAATATCGTAGTGATGTTCATCGAAATCATCATGGAGAGAAACGATGTCAACTGTTACGTGAGCACCCAGCTTTTCAGCGACGTACTTGAGCATGAGGATATTCCCGTTATCTCCGTAGGTGTTCATGAGATTCCCATAGAGGTGGGCGATATTTAGCTGGTACGGATAGTTGCTGTCTTTTGAGGAAAGTGAAGTATAAACCATTAGTTCATCTCCTTTCTAACAAGCTGACGATTGGCTAGTAATTCTCGAAATTCCAGCATAGCCGTATATGTCGCAAGGATATAGGCATGCTTGCAGTCTTGAGCTTCGATTGTTTTGAGAACTTGTTCCAGGCTACTTGTTTCAGTGATTTTGTCAGCTGGATAGCCAGTAACACGTAGACGACGAGCAATTTCAGAATGACGAACTCCACCTGCATTGATTTCAGGAATGTCCATATCAGTAATTTGCTCAAAGTCAGCATCCCAAATCCAGCTGGTATCAATCCCGTCCGCGTAGTTGGCATTGAGGAGAACCGATAGACTAAATGGGTAAGGAGCTAGTTTGATCATTTCGATGGCCTGGGTGGCACCAACAGGATTTTTAATAAGAACCAGTGTGCATTCCTTGTCACCGATATGGAAGGTTTCTTGGCGTCCAAAGACAGCACGGCTCTTGTCAAAACCTTGCTTGATAAGTTGTGGCTCAGCTCCGAGGAAGCGAGCAATAGCAACCGCAGCCAGAGCATTGTAGATGTTGTAGAGACCACCGATTTGAATACCATATTCCTGACCGTCAATAACAAAACGAGAACGATTGTTAGTCAATTCAACCAGTTCAGTCAGACGATAATCCAGCTCAGGACGCTTGCATCCACAATTCTCACAGATATAAGCTCCCAAGTTAGCATAAGTATTGAGTTCATATTTCAAAATACTTTGACATTCAGGGCAGAGGATACCTTCAGTATTGTAGTGAGCAAGCTTTGCTGGACCTTTTTCCAAATCAAAACCAAAATACTGAACAGGATTTGGAATTGTAGGTTTGTAGAAAAGAGGACTGTCACCATTCAGCAGTACAGTAGCAGTAGGAACTTTCCGAATAGCATCCAAAATCATGTTGTAAGTCGTATAGATTTCACCGTAGCGGTCCATTTGGTCACGGAAGATATTGGTGATGACGAAAAGGCTAGGCTGGATGTAGTCACAGATACGTGAGAGACTAGCTTCATCGATTTCAAGAACTGCAATATTTTTTCCAGTTTTTGAAGATTTTGCAGTCAAGAAGGTAGTTGTAATCCCTGTGATCATGTTGGCACCACTTGGATTGGTCAAAACTTGACCATAAATTTCCTTTAGGATACCAACAGTGAGAGCGGTCGTCAAGGTTTTTCCATTGGTACCAGTTACTACAACAATCTCATAGTTCCTTGCTAAATGTTGTAAAATATCTTTATCAAATTGAAGGGCAAGTTTTCCAGGGAGTGTACTTCCACGTCCAATACGACTCAAAATAAAATGAGAAGAACGCCCAGCAAGAAGGCCCAAAGTAGTTTTTAATTTCATGTTTCTATTATATCATAAATGCTGAAAAAGATAGATTTGAGATTTTAGAAAAAGAAAAACAGCCCAAGGAGGGCTGTTTGATGCGATGAAATTTCAACTTAAATCGCAAATAAGTCATTCAAGTTCTCAGCCAAGGTTGGGTGAGTGAAGATTTGTTTTGTGAAGTAAGTGTATGGGATATTGTTGTCCATTGCAACAGTAATGATGTTGATGATTTCTTGTGATCCTTCAGAGAAGATGGTTGCACCGAGAATCTCTTTAGTTTCAGTGTTGACAACAGCTTTGAAGGCTCCACGAAGGTCACCATTTACATGACCACGAGGCATAGCAGCAACAGGGATTTCCTTAACAGCATATGGAAGTTTCAAATCAGCTGCCTGGCTTTCAGTCAAACCAACTTGTGAAAGGGCAGGTGTGATAAACATAGTGTTTGGCACATTGAGACGGTCTTCAAGTGTGTAGCTGCCATCACCAGCAAGGTAGCTGTAGACAACACGGAAGTCATCAAGTGAAATGTAAGTGAATTGAAGGCCACCGTTGACATCTCCAACTGCAAAGACACCAGGAACGTTTGTTTGACAATGTTTGTCTACTTTAATAGCCCCACGTTCAGTTAGTTGAATATCTGTATTTTCCAGTTGAAGTGGCTCTACGTTTGGTTTACGTCCTGTTGCGTAGAGAAGGGCGTCAAAACGGTAGGTTTCATTCTCTGTCACGACAAGAACTTGGTCACCATCGTTTTTGATTTCAGTAGTATAGATGTTTTGAAGGAGTTCAATGCCGTCTTCTTCCATGTATTGTTTAGCAAGAGCAGCAATAGAAGGTTCTGCGCGAGGTAGGAAAGTATCTAGAGCATCTAGGACTGTTACCTTGCTGCCAAGTTTATTGTAGAGACCAGCAAATTCAAGACCGATATTACCACCACCGAGGATACCAAGTTTTTCTGGTAATTGTTCCAAGTTTTGGATACCTGTTGAATCAAAGACATTTTTGCTAGTTGCTAGACCTGGGATTGGCAATACGTTTGAAACAGCACCAGTGTTGATGACGATTGTTTCAGCAGTTAGTTCTTGTTTTTCGTCACCTGCTTGAATTTCGATGACTTTATTGGAAACAAAGTGGGCTTCGGCATCAATGATATCAACTCCAGTACCAGCGATCGTAGCATAGTTTTTACCATTGAGGCGGCTCGTAATTGTATTTTTTGTTGCCATAACCTCGTCAAATGACAAATCTTTCTCAGCAGCAACTAGCAAGGTTTTAGTTGGGATACAACCGATATTGATACAAGTTCCGCCGTACATCGCCTTACTACGTTCGATAAGGGCAACTTTTTTACCAGCTGAAGCTAGTTTTCCAGCAAGCGTCTTACCAGCCTTACCAAATCCAATGACAATTAAATCGTATGTTAACATTTTTATTCCTCCTGTTCGATTTTCATTCTAGCACAAGAAAAAGACTTTTGCACAAATCTGCTACGGAAAATAGTTTTAGGAACCGAATGCTCTAACAAATACTTTTTGAGTGAAGCAAATCGAAAGAAAATCGTTTACATGATTTAATCGGGAGGTTAGACTATCTTTTGCCCCTCTCTTATGTTATACTAGATAGGTTGCAAAGAAAGCAGTACTTTTCTTTTGTGGAAAAGAAGCAACACGGTCTTTCATAAAAGATATGAAAGTACGTCATGACAAGAAAAGTATAAACTAAGCGCTATAGGATGGCTTCGCACCATCTTTAGAAAGAAGAATAACGTGAAATTTAATGAATTTAACCTTTCTGCTGACTTATTGGCAGAAATTGAAAAAGCAGGATTTGTAGAAGCAAGTCCTATCCAAGAGCAAACCATTCCTTTGGCTCTTGAAGGGAAAGATGTTATCGGACAAGCTCAAACCGGTACAGGGAAAACTGCAGCCTTTGGCTTGCCAACCCTTGAAAAGATTCGTACAGAAGAAGCAACTATCCAAGCTTTGGTCATTGCCCCAACTCGTGAACTAGCTGTTCAAAGCCAAGAAGAGCTTTTCCGCTTTGGTCGAAGCAAGGGTGTAAAAGTTCGTTCTGTTTATGGTGGTTCAAGTATTGAAAAACAAATCAAGGCTCTTAAATCAGGGGCTCATATCGTAGTAGGAACACCAGGACGACTTCTTGACCTCATTAAACGCAAGGCTTTGAAATTACAGGACATTGAAACTCTCATCCTTGACGAAGCAGATGAAATGCTCAACATGGGATTCCTTGAAGACATCGAAGCCATCATCTCTCGTGTACCGGAAAATCGTCAAACTTTGCTCTTTTCAGCGACTATGCCAGATGCTATCAAACGTATTGGTGTTCAGTTCATGAAAGAACCTGAGCATGTGAAGATTGCTGCTAAAGAATTAACAACAGAACTGGTAGACCAGTACTATATCCGTGTTAAAGAACAAGAAAAATTCGACACCATGACTCGTCTTATGGATGTTGATCAACCTGAGTTGTCAATCGTCTTCGGTCGTACTAAACGTCGTGTGGACGAGTTGACTCGTGGACTTAAAATCCGTGGTTTCCGTGCAGAAGGGATTCATGGAGATTTGGACCAAAACAAACGCCTTCGTGTCCTTCGTGATTTTAAAAATGGCAACCTTGATGTCTTAGTTGCAACAGACGTGGCTGCTCGTGGTTTGGATATTTCAGGTGTGACTCATGTCTATAACTACGATATTCCTCAAGACCCTGAGAGTTATGTTCACCGTATTGGTCGTACAGGACGTGCAGGTAAGTCAGGTCAGTCTATTACCTTCGTTTCACCTAATGAAATGGGTTACCTCCAAATCATTGAGAACTTGACTAAGAAACGTATGAAAGGTCTCAAACCTGCAAGTGCAGAAGAAGCCTTCCAAGCTAAGAAGCAAGTAGCTCTTAAGAAAATTGAACGTGATTTTGCGAATGAGGAGATTCGTAGCAACTTTGAGAAGTTTGGCAAGGATGCTCGTCAATTAGCCTCAGAATTCAGCCCAGAAGAATTGGCTATGTATATCCTCAGCTTAACTGTTCAAGACCCAGATAGTCTTCCTGAAGTTGAGATTGCACGTGAAAAACCGTTACCATTTAAACCATCTGGTGGTGGCTTCGGTGGTAAAGGTAAGGGAGGTCGTCGTGGAGATGACCGTCGCGATCGAGATCGCCGTCGCGACAATCGACGTGGTGAACGTCGAGATGACTTCAAAAAAGGCAGTCGCAAAAACGACCGCTTTGAGAAGGAAAACCGTTACCGTAAGGATAATAAAAAACCACGCAATACTTCAAGCGAGAAGAAAACTGGTTTTGTAATCCGTAACAAGGGTGATAAATAATAAAAAAGCGGTTCACTGAGGTGGATCGCTTTTATATATAAGGAGACCGAGAGTCAAGAAAAGTTTCATACGAGAAAATGGATTTATATATTTGTTATCTTGTAATGTTATCTTATCAAAAATTTAGGGACTTGTCAATAAGAAAATTTAAAAAACTAGTAAAAATTTTCGAACAGTCATGAATTGCAATTCAATAAATAATTTTCAGATAATTATTGAAATAATGGGCATTTTATGATATAATGGGAGCGATTAAATACGAGGTAAAAAATGGCACATTTATTAGAAAAAACGAGAAAAATTACGTCTATCCTGAAGCGTGCAGAGGAGAAATTACAAGATGATCTTCCATATAATGCCATCACACGCCAATTAGCGGATATTATTGATTGCAACGCTTGTATCCTAAATAGTAAGGGACGTCTTTTAGGATATTTTATGCGCTACAAGACTAATAATGATCGTGTAGAGCAATTTTTCCAATCAAAAATTTTTCCTGAGGACTATATTCAAGGTGCAAATATGATTTACGATACAGAAGCAAATCTGACTGTAGATCACGAATTAAGCATCTTTCCAGTTGAGAGTCGTGCAGATTTCGCAGAAGGTTTGACAACCATTGCTCCAATCCATGTTTCTGGGATTCGTTTGGGATCTTTGATTATATGGCGTAATGATAAGAAATTTGAAGATGAGGACTTGATTCTTGTTGAGATTGCTAGCACGGTGGTTGGTATTCAGCTTTTGAACTTCCAACGTGAAGAAGATGAGAAAAATATCCGTCGTCGTACAGCTGTAACGATGGCAGTCAACACCCTTTCTTACTCTGAGTTACGAGCAGTATCAGCTATTTTGGGTGAATTGAAAGGCAATGAAGGACAATTAACTGCGTCAGTCATTGCAGACCGTATCGGTATTACGCGTTCTGTGATTGTCAATGCCCTTCGAAAACTCGAATCAGCAGGAATTATTGAAAGTCGTTCACTGGGGATGAAGGGAACTTATCTTAAGGTCTTGATTCCAGATATCTTTGAAGAAGTGAAAAAGAGGGACTATTAATGGCTAAGGCTTTAATTTCGATAGACTATACAGAAGATTTTGTAGCGGATTATGGAAAATTGACAGCAGGAGCTCCTGCTCAAGCAATATCAGAAGCAATCAATCAGGTAACTAGATTAGCATTTGACCGTGGAGATTATATTTTCTTTACCATTGATGCTCATGAGGAAAATGATGTCTTTCATCCAGAAAGTAAACTATTTCCCCCTCATAACCTGATTGGGACTAGCGGGCGTAATCTATATGGTAAGTTAGCTGAATTTTATCAGGAACAGGCCCAGGATAGTCGTGTTTTCTGGATGGACAAACGTCACTATTCAGCTTTTTCTGGCACAGATTTGGATATCCGTCTGAGAGAGCGTCGTGTGGATACAGTCATCTTAACAGGTGTTCTTACAGATATCTGTGTATTGCATACGGCTATCGATGCCTATAATCTTGGGTATCAGATAGAAGTTGTCAAGCCAGCAGTCGCATCCATTTGGCCTGAAAACCATCAGTTTGCACTTGGACATTTTAAGAATACATTAGGAGCGAAACTCCTTGATGAAAACCTAATTGAAATCAAAGAATAATGTATTCAAAAAAACTGAAAAAAATCTGAAAAAAGTGTTGACAAAGTTTTTGAAAGTTGATATACTAGTAAAGTAATCGACGCGGGGATGGCGGAATTGGCAGACGCGCAGGACTAAGGATCCTGTGACCGCTTTAGGTCGTGAGGGTTCAAGTCCCTCTCTCCGCATAGGAAAAGAGTTAGCTTCGGCTAGCTCTTTATTTTTTGAAATAGGTATAGTGAAAAACATACAAGATAGTTTTTTGTTTTCTTTTAAAAAGTGTTACAATATAGATAGAAAAGAAGGAAAAGAAATCAGTATTAAAAAAATATAGAGAGTAGTGTAGAAAAGTTTAATCTATCCTAGTTTATAACTGTTATTATCGGGAAAGCTTTCATAGTTAAAGACTTGTATTTCCTGATTTAAAATAGGTGTTTCAAAAATGTAAAGGAGGATTACGATGGTTAATGAACTTCAACGAATCATAAGTGCCTTTGTTCAAATTCTCTTTATTATTTTACTACCTTCTATCTGGTGGTTTCTGACTGTGAGGGGGAAAGTCCCATTTATAGAATGGATTGGTTTAAAATCTATTAAAAGGGTTAAAGATTCTGATCTGATCTCATGGATAATTGGTGGATTTCTCTTATTTACCATTTTTTATATGTTTATCTTTCCTCTAACACGTAGTATAGAAACGGCTACTTCGGCTTTTTCTGGTATGGGCTATAAGGCTTTACCAAGTATTCTAATTTACAGTATTTTGCAAACATCTTTGCCAGAGGAACTGCTATTTAGAGGATTTCTACTGAAACGAATGGCTAATCACATGCCGTTTGTCTTTGCAAATACAATACAGGCCTTCGCTTTTGGATTGCTTCATGGAGTATTATTTGCTTCAGTAGTAAGTTTGGAAGTCACTTTTTTCATTATATTTTTTACTGGAGCAATAGCAGCTTATCTTGGTTTTGTTAATGAAAAGAAAGCTGGAGGGTCCATTTTAACAAGTTGGATCATACATGCACTAGCTAACATCCTGTCTGGTTTAGTTGCTGCATTTTCTTTGCTTTGAGTAAATAAAGTTATAAAAATGGAGCTGGTAGAAATACCAGCTTTTTTTCAAAAAAATAAATCAAAATTTTTTCGATTTCATAAACATTTCATATTTGAATATTATAATGGTTTTACAAATATGGAGGTGCTATATGAATCCCACTCAAAGAGCTTGGGCTTACGTCAGCAGAAAACGACTGAGAAGTCTCATTTTATTCTTGATTCTATTTGTCTTATTGGCTGGAATATCGGCTTGTCTGACGCTTATGAAGTCCAACAAAACAGTTGAAAATAATCTCTATCGTTCATTGAATACATCTTTTTCTATTAAGAGAATTGATTCGGATCAGACTTTTCAGTTGTCAGAATTAGATGAGGTTAAGAAGATAAAAGGTCTTGAGGAGATTTCCCCAGAGCTTGAGACAATAGCTAAGTTGACTGACAAAGAAGTCGTTACTGGAGAACAAAGTATCCAAAGGGATGATTTGACAGAGGTTGAAAAAAATCTTATCAGTTTGTTTGCTTTGGAAGATTCTTCCAAGGATGTTTCTTTTACAAGTTCCGCCTTTACCCTTAAAGAAGGAAAACATATCGAAAAAGGGGATCGTAATAAAATCTTAATCCATGAAGATTTAGCGAAGAAAAACAATCTAAAGCTAGGAGATAAGATTAACTTAAATCCTGGTCAAGTAGAAGGAAATAGTGGACAAAGGCTAGACTATGAAATCATAGGTATTTTCTCAGGCCAGAAGCAAGAGAAATTTACCGGTCTATCATCTGACTTTAGTGAAAATACGGTCTATACAGACTACGAAAGTAGCCAAACTCTTCTTGGAAATAAGGAAGCTCAAGTTACTGCAGCCCGTTTCTATCTAGAAAATCCAAAAGATATGGATAGTATCATTCAAGAGGTTGAAAAGTTATCCCTGGAAAACCAAGGGTTCCAAGTTGAAAAGGAAAATAAGGCCTTTGAACAAATCAAGGATTCAGTTTCGACCTTCCAAACCTTCCTACAGATTTTCCTCTATGGCATTATGATTGCTGGTGTAGGAGCGCTGATCTTGGTCTTGTCACTTTGGTTACGAGAGCGAGTCTACGAGGTTGGTATTTTATTGGCACTAGGGAAAGGAAAAATTGCAATCTTTAGCCAATTCTGCCTGGAAGTCATCATAGTTTCATTGGCATCTATTTTGCCGGCATTTGTAGCTGGCAATGCCATTACTTCCTATCTCTTGAAGACTGTACTAGCAAGTGGCGACCAAGCTGCACTACAAGATACACTGGCAAAAGCAACGAATCTTTCAACAAGTCTTTTATCATTTGGAGAATCTTATATCTTTCTACTTATCATCAGCTGCTTGTCAGTTGCACTTTGTTTCTTATTTTTATTTAGAAAATCACCGAAGGAAATTTTATCATCTATTAGTTAATGAAGGAGAAATCATGACTTTACTACAATTACAAGATCTTACTTATCGTTACAAAAACACTGCAGAAGCAGTCTTATATAAAATCAATTACGATTTTGAACCAGGCAAGTTTTATAGTATTATCGGAGAATCAGGAGCTGGGAAATCAACACTCTTATCTCTCTTAGCAGGACTTGATAGCCCAGTAGAAGGTGCTATTAAGTTTGAGGGAAAAGACATTCGTGAACAAGGTTATTCTTATCACCGAATGCACCATATTTCTTTGGTTTTCCAAAACTATAACTTGATTGATTATCTTTCTCCATTGGAAAATATCCGCTTGGTTAATAAAAAAGCTAGCAAGGACACCCTTCTTGAACTTGGTTTAGATGAAAGTCAAATCAAGAGGAATGTTCTCCAATTATCAGGTGGACAGCAACAACGGGTAGCCATTGCTCGTAGCCTTGTATCTGAAGCACCAGTGATTTTAGCAGATGAACCAACAGGAAACTTGGATCCTAAGACTGCTGGGGATATTATTGAACTCCTTAAATCACTGGCTGAGAAAACAGGCAAGTGTGTGATCGTTGTGACCCACAGTAAGGAAGTGGCACAGGCATCAGATATTACACTTGAATTGAAGGATAAGAAACTGACTGAAATAAGAACAAACAGTAACTAAAACTTTTAAACATGTTAAAAACGGAAGTAAATCTAGAAAGGAATCTTATGTTACACAACGCATTTGCCTATGTCACAAGAAAATTTTTCAAGTCGCTTGTGATCTTTCTTATCATTCTCTTGATGGCAAGCTTGAGTTTGGTAGGCTTGTCAATCAAGGGAGCAACAGCCAAGGCTTCTCAGGAAACCTTTAAAAATATTACCAATAGTTTTTCTATGCAGATCAATCGCAGGGTCAACCAAGGAACTCCACGTGGTGCAGGGAATATCAAGGGAGAAGATATCAAAAAAATTACCGAAAATAAGGCTATCGAATCCTACATCAAACGGATCAATGCTATCGGTGATTTAACAGGTTATGAATTGATTGAAACGCCTGAAACCAAGAAAAATCTAACGGCAGATCGAGCTCAACGTTTTGGAAGTAGCTTGATGATAACAGGTGTCAATGACTCTTCTAAAGAAGACAAGTTTGTGTCAGGTTCTTACAAACTAGTCGAAGGAGAACATTTAACAAACGATGACAAATACCAAATTCTCATGCACAAAGACTTGGCTGCTAAACATGGCTGGAAAGTTGGCGACAAGGTCAAACTGAACTCCAATATCTACGATGCAGATAATGAAAAAGGAGCAAAGGAAACAGTAGAAGTAACGATCAAAGGACTTTTTGATGGACACAATAAATCTGCTGTAACCTACTCACAAGAACTGTATGAGAATACAGTTATCACAGATATTCACACAGCTGCCCAACTCTATGGTTATACAGAAGATACAGCTATTTATGGAGATGCTACCTTCTTTGTAGCTGGGGATAAGAACCTAGATAGTGTCATGCAAGAATTAGGTTCTATCAATGGTATCAACTGGAAGATGTACAGCTTAATCAAGAGTTCATCTAACTATCCTGCCCTTGAACAATCGATCTCAGGCATGTACAAGATGGCTAATCTGCTCTTTTGGGGTAGTTTAGGCTTCTCAGTTCTCCTACTTGGTCTATTACTGACACTTTGGATTAATGCTCGTCGTAAAGAAGTGGGAATTCTCCTTTCAATTGGTCTTAAACAAGCAAGTATTCTAGGACAATTTATCACAGAAGCAGTTATGATTGCAATTCCAGCACTAATTTCAGCTAACTTCCTAGCCAACTATACTGCTCGAGCAATTGGGAATACAGTTCTTGACAATGTCACATCAGATGTGGCCAAGCAGACAAGTAAGGCAGCCCAAGCTTCCAATCTTGGTGGTGGTGCAGAAGTTGACGGCTTTAGCAAGACACTTTCAAGTCTGGATATTTCTATTCAACCATCAGACTTTGCTATCGTTTTTGTTCTTGGATTGGTACTGGTAGTACTTGTTATGGCGCTTGCTTCAAGCAATCTCCTCTTTAAACAACCAAAAGAACTCTTGTTGGATAGTGAATAAAAATCATGCTACCTATTCTCATTCAAATGAGATATAATATAGGTAGCATTTTTGATAGAAAAGGATTTATATGAAAATTCTAATTGTAGAAGATGAAGATATGATTCGCGAGGGAATTAGTGATTATTTGACGGATTGTGGCTATGAAACCATTCAGGCAGCAGATGGCCTTGAGGCCTTAGAACAATTTTCCAATCACCAAGTTGCCTTGGTTCTCTTAGATATTCAAATGCCGAAACTCAATGGTTTAGAGGTTTTGTCAGAAATCCGTAAAAGCAGCCAAGTTCCGGTCTTGATGTTGACAGCCTTTCAGGACGAAGAATATAAGATGAGTGCCTTTGCTGCATTAGCAGATGGTTATTTGGAAAAGCCTTTTTCTCTATCTTTGTTAAAAGTACGAGTGGATGCCATCTTTAAACGTTATTATGATACCGGTCGTATTTTTACCTATAAAGACACCCAGGTAGACTTTGACAGCTATAGCGCCAAAGTGGCTGGTCAAGAAGTTGCAGTGAATGCAAAAGAACTGGAAATTTTAGACTATCTGGTTAAAAATGAAGGTCGAGCCTTAACACGGTCGCAGATTATCGATGCTGTATGGAAGATGACAGATGAGGTTCCTTTTGACAGAGTGATCGATGTCTATATCAAGGAACTACGGAAAAAATTAGATTTAGACTGTATTCTTACCGTGCGCAATGTTGGTTATAAATTGGAGAGAAAATGAGACGTTCAGGTTTATTTAAAAAAATTTTTATCTATACCTTCTCGGTATTTTCTACCTTGGTCATTTGTTTGCATTTGGCCATCTATTTCCTCTTTCCTCCGACCTATCTCAGTCACCGTCAGGAAAGCATTGGGCAAAAGGCTACAGAAATTGCCCAGTCTCTCCAAGGAAAGGACAGTCAAGCTATTCAGGAAGTCCTTGATCTTTATTCTAAAAGCAGTGATATTAAGGGAGCTGTTAAGGGAGAGATGACTCAGGATAAGTTGGAAGTCAATGATAATCTTCCCATTGATAAACAACGACAAACGGCCTCCTTGGTAATTGAGGAAAGAGAAGTTCAAACCAAGGATGGTCAGACGATGACCTTGCAGTTTTTAGCTTCTATGGATTTGCAGAAAGAAGCAGAGGACATTAGTCTTCAATTTCTGCCTTATACTTTATTAGCGTCTTTCATCATTTCGCTTCTCATCGCCTTTATCTATGCTAGAACCATTGTTGCTCCTATTTTGGAAATCAAACGAGTGACTCGACGGATGATGGATTTGGATGCAGAAGTGAGGTTGCGCGTGGATTCTAAGGATGAAATTGGCGATCTTAAAGAACAAATCAACAGCCTTTATCAGCATCTCTTGACTGTGATTGCAGATTTGCATGAGAAGAACGAGGCCATCCTCCAACTAGAAAAGATGAAGGTTGAGTTTTTACGAGGTGCTTCCCACGAACTGAAAACGCCTCTAGCTAGTCTAAAGATTCTTCTGGAGAATATGCAAGCCAATATAGGACGCTACAAAGATAGAGACCATTATCTGGGAGTTTCTCTAGGTATTGTGGATGATTTGACTCACCATGTCCAGCAAATCTTATCTCTTTCTTCAGTGCAAGAATTGCGAGATAAGAAGGAAGTAATCAACCTTTTTGATATGTCAAATCTCCTATTGAAGGACTATGACTTGTTAGCCAAAGAGAGGGAAATCTCAGTTGTGAATCAACTGACTGACCAACAAACATATCTAAATCCTTCAGTTCTAAAGCTGATTCTTTCCAATCTTATCAGTAATGCTGTGAAACACTCTGTTCAAGGAGGCTATCTAAAAATTGGGACAGAAGATGGCTGGGTCTTCATTGAGAACGCCTGTACACCTGAGGAGCAAGATAAGTTTGAACAATCCTTTACGTTTTCTAGTCGACAAAGTAAGGGAGCTGGATTGGGACTATTCGTAGTTAAAAGTTTATTAGAAAACGAAGAAATTGACTATCGATTTGAAAGACATGATGATCACTTGGTATTTTACATGAACCTTCCTTAGAACAAGGAGTAGACCAAGTGGGAAAAGGTTTACATATCTGAAAATAGAAGAAATTCAATCGAAACTACGGGAAAAACTAGCTTTTTTTGCTAAAAAGTGATAAAATGAACAATGTAAATGGGATGTCCCATAAAAATATACAGGAGGCCTGATAAAATGGCAATCGTTTCAGCAGAAAAATTTGTCCAAGCAGCTCGTGACAACGGTTATGCAGTTGGTGGATTTAACACAAACAACCTTGAGTGGACTCAAGCTATCTTGCGCGCAGCAGAAGCTAAAAAAGCTCCAGTTTTGATCCAAACTTCAATGGGTGCTGCTAAATACATGGGTGGTTATAAAGTTGCTCGCAACTTGATCGCTAACCTTGTTGAATCAATGGGTATCACTGTACCAGTGGCTATCCACCTTGACCACGGTCACTACGAAGATGCACTTGAGTGTATTCAAGTTGGTTATACTTCAGTTATGTTTGATGGTTCACACCTTCCAGTTGAAGAAAACCTTGAAAAAGCTCGTAAAGTTGTAGAATTTGCTCACGCAAATGGTGTATCAGTAGAAGCTGAAGTTGGAACTATCGGTGGTGAAGAAGACGGAATCATCGGTGATGGTGAATTGGCTCCAATCGAAGATGCTAAAGCAATGGTTGCAACTGGTATCGACTTCTTGGCAGCTGGTATCGGTAACATCCACGGTCCTTACCCAGAAAACTGGAAAGGTCTTCACCTTGATCACTTGCAAAAATTGACTGAAGCTGTACCAGGATTCCCAATCGTATTGCACGGTGGTTCAGGTATTCCTGATGACCAAATCCAAGCAGCTATCAAACTTGGTGTTGCTAAAGTTAACGTTAACACTGAATGCCAAATCGCATTCGCTAACGCAACTCGTAAATTTGCTCGTGACTACGAAGCAAACGAAGCAGAATACGACAAGAAGAAACTCTTCGACCCACGTAAATTCTTGGCTGACGGTGTAAAAGCTATCCAAGCATCAGTTGAAGAACGTATCGACGTATTCGGTTCAGAAGGTAAAGCTTAATTAGGCTATAGATAGAAAATCTCGCTACGGCGGGATTTTTCTTGTATAATGAATCTAGGAAATGTCATACGGAGGCAATGAAAAGATGAAATTCAAAGAGAGAATATTTAGTGGTGTCATTGATCGGCCGGTGGGGTTTGAAGATTCTTTTGGGAATGTCTATCCGATTAACTATGGCTACATACCTGAACTGATGGGGGGAGATGGCGAAGAGCAAGATGTTTATATTGTTTCCCATGATCAACAACAGCCTCTGGAAGTCTTTACTGGAAAGTTGGTTGCTATCATTCGACGTCGTGATGATATAGAAGACAAGTGGGTTTTAGCGCCCTTGGATGAGAAGGTTAATAAAGGTTTAATTGCAGAGCAGACCTATTTTATGGAGCAGTATTTTGATTCTTGGATTGAAATGGTGGAGGAGAATAATGATTCAAGTAAGGGAGGTTATAAATAAGGATGAAAAATCTTTTCTTACGGCAGAAATTCTAACTGATTTGCAAAGTTGTTTGGAATTCATGAAACCTCCGGAGCATATATTGATGACTCTTTAATTGCAGTTTTAGCTACACTAGGTTCATTTGGAAAGCTTGTTGACATTGGATTGCTAGCGATTATAGGTTTTTCGATATTTAGGTGTGAGAAGATTACAGTACTTGTGAAAGGAAAAATAGCCATGATATTCGATCAGTCCTTGCAAGCCTACGTTCATGAAGTAGATAATGTTCTTGTAGCTTGGGAAGAAAAACCAAGTGGGAGTTTTGAGACGAAGGCTCAATTGCTTGCAGCCAATTACCATAAAAATAGGTCTCGTATTCTTGCCTTTATACTGCCTCATTTACAAGAATTTTACGGGTATTTGACAGATGAAGAAGCTACTGAAAAATTGGGTAAACCCATCATCGAGCCAGAAAGACAAACCGTTACTTTTTGTGATCAAACTTTTGATGATATTCATATCTTTTCTTTTGACTATCAGGGTCAGGCATTTGAGAGTCTGGAGAATTTTGCCATTGATGGTTAAGGTCTGTTTTGAGTTTTAAAAAGAAGGAGAGAGAATGATGAGTACTGCTAATTTTGTCTTTATTGAGAGTAAAGACCCCATATTCCTAGATTTACAAGCCTTTTGTACTGCTTTGAGAGAAAAATTCCCAGGTATTTTGATCAGAGAAAGGACGAATCCTGAAAAAGCTTACTCGCTTTCTTGGGATTATCAAAGTCCTCAGCTTACCTTGGAAAGTTCTTTAAGTAGCAAGAAAAATGTTTTTGTGATTGATTACTTTGATTCAACGAACAGGTTACAAGATTATGCCTCCTATATCATCTGGCTTCGGAAATGGTTTCCACCTGAAGAGAAAGTTTCCTTTTGTGATGAAGGCTATGAGTATGTGTTTGAACTCCCTAGTGATTTATCCCAAAAGGAGTTGGAAAACTACTTACGAATAAGGTTTGATGAGTGAAGAGGAAGTTCAAAAACGAATAATGATATGGAAAAGTTAAAAGGAGAATCAGATGCTTACTAAAGATGATATGTTAGTTGCTTTGCATGATGCAATTACTGAAGACCAAGAATTTGAGTTGGCAGACGAGATTGTAGATGCCATGGAGGCTTACTCTCAACCCTTTGATTTGGTTGACCCCGTCTTAGACTTTATTTCCAAGCATCCAGAAGTAGATTTTGGGGCTCCAGGTGAGTTGGTTCACTTTGTGGAGCGATTTTATCATCAAGGCTATGAGGAATTATTGATGGAGTCAGTTCTAAAAAGTCCAACTGTGCATAACATCTGGATGCTTCATCGATGCTATAATGACAATGATCCAAATCTAGTCCGGCAGATTCAGGCTTTGGTTGGAGAACTCAAGAAGGATAAGACTCTTGATTCACAAGTAAGAAGCATGATTGAAGACTTAAATTGGTAGAGGGAGGTGATGTAGCATCACCTTTTTATCTTTTCTTAGAGATAAAAATTTTCGATATAAATTAACACTGTTTTTCCTTAGACATTTGCACTATAATAGGGTGTTATTAGGGCTTTCTTTCCTTATGTTGAAAAAGAAGGCAGGTTTTTTGGTATTTTAAGGAAACTATTAAATCAGAATTTCTGTTTCAAAAGCATTATTATAAGAGAGAAATCTCTAAATTCATAATCCATAAGCAAACTCTTGCATTCCTTTTTTTATTGAATTATAATAGGTTGGTATAAATCCTTCTGTAATAATATTGAGAAGGTGGAGAAAGTAAGGATTTAGAATATTTGTAGTCAAAAATACAATGTTGTTTCTTACGATAGGGAGATAGATATGGCAATGATAGAAGTGCAACATCTTCGGAAAAATTTTGTGAAGACAGTTAAGGAGCCGGGGGTAAAGGGAGCTTTGCGCTCCTTTATTCATCCTGAAAAGCAGACCTTTGAAGCGGTCAAAGATTTGACTTTTGAAGTTCCAAAAGGGCAGATTTTAGGATTTATCGGGGCTAATGGTGCAGGGAAGTCGACAACCATCAAAATGCTGACAGGAATTTTGAAACCGACATCTGGTTTTTGTCGGATTAACGGCAAGATTCCACAGGACAATCGCCAAGATTATGTCAAGGATATTGGGGTTGTCTTTGGACAACGTACCCAGCTATGGTGGGATTTGGCACTGCAAGAGACTTATACGGTTTTGAAGGAAATTTACGATGTGCCAGACTCGCTTTTCCATAAGCGCATGGACTTTTTGAATGAAGTCTTGGACTTGAAGGAATTTATCAAGGATCCTGTGCGGACTCTTTCATTGGGTCAACGGATGCGGGCGGATATTGCGGCTTCCTTGCTTCACAATCCCAAGGTTCTCTTTTTAGATGAGCCAACTATTGGTTTGGATGTGTCGGTCAAGGATAACATTCGTCGGGCTATCACTCAGATCAATCAGGAGGAAGAGACCACTATTCTCTTGACCACTCACGACCTGAGTGATATTGAGCAACTCTGTGATCGGATTTTTATGATTGACAAAGGGCAGGAGATTTTTGATGGAACCGTTAGCCAACTCAAGGAAACCTTTGGCAAGATGAAGACTCTCTCCTTCGATCTGATGCCAGGTCAAAGTCATCTTGTTTCCCACTATGAAGGCTTGCCTGATATGTCCATTGATAGACAAGGAAATACTCTCAATATTGAATTCGATAGTTCCCGCTACCAGTCAGCTGATATTATCAAGCAAACCCTGTCTGATTTTGAAATCCGTGATTTGAAGATGGTGGATACGGATATTGAGGATATTATCCGTCGCTTCTACCGAAAGGAGCTCTAAGATGGTCAAATTGTGGCGACGTTATAAACCCTTTATCAATGCAGGGATTCAGGAGTTGATTACCTATCGAGTCAACTTTCTTCTTTATCGGATTGGCGATGTCATGGGGGCTTTTGTGGAATTTTATCTCTGGAAGGCTGTCTTTGATTCCTCGCAGGAGTCTTTGATTCAGGGTTTCAGTATGGCAGATATCACACTCTACATCATCATGAGTTTTGTGACCAATTTATTAACTGAGTCAGATAGCTCCTTTATGATTGGTGATGAGGTAAAAGATGGCTCTATTATCATGCGCTTATTGCGACCAGTGCATTTTGCTGCCTCTTATCTTTTCACCGAGCTTGGTTCCAAGTGGTTGATTTTCATCAGCGTTGGACTACCATTTTTAAGTGTCATTGTTTTGGTGAAAATCTTGTCTGGGCAAGGGATTGTAGAGGTGCTGGGATTGACGATTCTTTATCTCTTTAGCTTAACGTTGGCCTATCTGATTAACTTTTTCTTTAATATCTGCTTTGGATTTTCTGCCTTTGTGTTTAAAAATCTATGGGGTTCTCAAGTATTTAAGATTTCTCTAGTATCCTTTATGTCTGGAAGTCTGATTCCCTTGGCTTTCTTTCCAAAGGTGGTTGCAGATATTCTCTCCTTCTTGCCTTTTTCATCCTTGATTTACACTCCGGTCATGATTATTGTTGGGAAATACGATACTAGTCAGATTCTTCGAGCGCTTTTGCTCCAGTTCTTCTGGCTCTTAGTGATGGTGGGCTTGTCTCAGTTGATTTGGAAACGAGTCCAGTCATTCATCACCATTCAAGGAGGTTAGTATGAAAAAATATCAACGCATGCATCTGATTTTTATCAGACAATACATCAAGCAAATCATGGAATACAAGGTGGATTTTGTGGTTGGTGTGCTAGGAGTTTTTCTGACTCAAGGTCTGAACCTCTTGTTTCTCAATGTCATCTTTCAACATATCCCCTCGCTAGAAGGTTGGACCTTTCAAGAGATTGCCTTTATCTATGGATTTTCCTTAATTCCAAAGGGATTAGATCATCTCTTTTTTGACAATCTCTGGGCTTTAGGTCAACGACTAGTTCGAAAAGGGGAGTTTGACAAGTATCTGACTCGTCCCATCAATCCTCTCTTTCACATCCTCGTTGAGACCTTTCAGATTGATGCCTTGGGAGAACTCTTGGTTGGTGGAATCTTACTAGCAACAACAGTGACCAGTATTGCTTGGACTCTTCCAAAATTCCTGATTTTTCTAGTTTGTATTCCTTTTGCGACCTTAATTTATACTTCCTTGAAAATTGCGACAGCCAGCATCGCTTTTTGGACCAAGCAGTCAGGTGCCATGATTTACATTTTCTATATGTTTAATGATTTTGCCAAGTATCCTATTTCTATTTACAATTCATTTCTTCGATGGTTGATTAGCTTTATCGTTCCTTTCGCCTTTACGGCCTACTATCCTGCCAGCTATTTCTTGCAGGACAAGGATGTCTTTTTTAACATCGGAGGTTTGATTTTGATTTCTCTTATTTTCTTTTGCATCTCTCTGAAACTCTGGGATAGGGGATTGGATGCCTACGAAAGTGCTGGTTCGTAAGAGATAAAGTAAGACTAAAATCAAGAAAGGAACTTATGATGTTTGTAATTAAAGAAGTCAAGTATGAAGATCAAAAAATGACAGTTGTCGCTGAGATTTTAAAGGATTTGCCAGAATGGTTTGGAATACCAGAAAGTACGCAAGCCTACATCGAAGGAGCCAAGGATCTGCAAGTGTGGGCCGCCTTTCAGGAGAGTGATTTGCTTGGCTTTGTGAGCTTGTCCTATTCTAGTGAAGATTGCGCTGAGATTGATTGCCTCGGTGTAAAAAAAGCTCATCAAGGTAGAGGAATTGGGAGTCAATTGCTTGCTACTTTAGAAAGTGAAGCACGCAAAAACGTTGATTATTTACAAGTGAAAACAGTAGCAGAAGGCTCTAATAAAGATTATGATCGAACAAATGTCTTTTATCGCAGTCTTGGCTTTAAAAAATTAGAGATTTTTCCACAACTTTGGGGGCCTCAAAATCCTTGTCAGATTTTGATTAAAAAGATGGGTTAAGAATCCCTTGACATCCTTTCTTATAGTGCTATACTATAAGTGGAATCGCCGATTTAGCTCAGTTGGTAGAGCACCGCATTCGTAACGCGAAGGTCACAGGTTCGATCCCTGCAATCGGCATTTTTAGTAATGTAAAGAAAGACAAAGAAAATTCAAAATGTTTATTTGAAGGCAATTTTCTCAAGTTTATTTTTTAAAATAATTTAGCATTTTTAATTTTTTTGACCAAATTTTGACCAAAAAGGGAAGATTGAATAAAGTAGATTAGGTTGATTCACTCTTTAGTAATATTCAAAAAAGTTTCTATAAAATTTTTTATCTGTATTTGAAGAGTGGTATAATCTATGTGATAGATTACCTTTATACAAATATTATAGATTGGCATCAGAAAGAGTAAAATTGCAATAGCTGATTAGAATTATCAACAAATATTAAAATGAGGAGGAGTATCATGAACAAGAAAGAACGGATAAAACATGTTGAGAAGACCCATGGTCGAAAAGCAACTGCATCGAAATTGGCAGAAGCCTCCTCTACAACTAAAAATATAAAAATGTATATTAGTCTTGCCTTAATAGCTCTAGTTATAATCATTGTTGCTAGCATCTTTTTAAATTCACCTAATCTTAAGCAAGAAGCAAATCAAACTTCTTCCTCATCTAAGACTGAAGAGACGACAAGAAGTCAGGGGAAAAAGGACGATAAAGATAAGGTAAAGGAAGAGGAAATTCAAAAGCTAAAGGAGCAATTGGCTGATTTGGATACCAAGATCTCAGAATCGGAGCAGCATGTTAGTCAATTAAAAAAAGAAGCTTCTGTTCCCAAATTAGATATTGAAGCCCTCAGAAATAATGATTTATCAAGTTTAGAGGGTACTTGGCGGACACAGTCTGGTAATGAATATATCATTAATGATTCAGGGGAAGTCCAATCTTCTTGGATATACAATGATCAAAAGCATGAGTCTATTGTTGAATTGAAAGTATCAAAAAGTCAGAATGATCGCAACCCAGAAACAGTAGCCCTTGGTGCTTGGGCAAAAGGTTCTCAGGCGGGAGGGTTTGTGGTAGTCGTTGTACCAAGTGCTGTTGTCATGGAACCTGGTGGTGATGGTAAAATAACAGACAATTCCAATCACGCTGAGGATAGACTCTTTGCAGGACAACAATATGAAGGAATGTTGATGCATCCAGAAAATGTTTACTATCGTGTTAAACCAGATACGAGTCAATTAGAATCTGAAGAGAATAATTTAACAAAATTGAAAGTTGACCGTGATGCCATCAAATCAGCTTTAGAGTCTAAAGAAAAATGAAAAATGAATGAAAAGAAGCCAGCAATGGCTTCTTTTTTAGAAAAATTCTGACCACATAGTCTATCATGTCTGCCACATAGACAAAAGCTATTGTTTGCGATTTTTATTTCTGTTATAGTTGTAATTGTTAAAGGGAGATAAAACTTCCTAACAAAATAGAAAATGAGGTCGTATCATGAAAAAAGTAGTAGGTATCGGATTTTTAGTCGTTGCAGTAGCAGTTTTGTATTTTGGTTTTGTTGGATGGCCAAGTTTGGATGTCAATATCTGGGCCCTCTTTCCAGTAGGTTTATTCTTATTCTTTACTCTTGAGAATTTGGTGAAAAAAGATTACAAGGCCAGTCTCATGAGCTTGATGATTGCCTTTATCATCGCCAATGCCATTCTTGATATCTTGCCACTTTCAAGCGGTTTGGTTATCGGTGCTGGAGTCTTGGCTTGCGTTGGAATTGGATTTCTTTTTCCTGAAGCCAACAAGTAAGAAAAATAATACAAAAAAATCTCGAGATTTTCTCGAGACTTTTTCTTTATTGACCTGCGTAATATTTTTGAATCCCTTTTACAATACCTGCAACCAATCTGTTTTGGTAGGCATCACTACGGACTTGTTGATTCTCGTTGAAATTGTCAATATATCCCAATTCCAATAGAACGGCTGGTTTATTAGTTTCTCGAAGGACAGCAAAACTACTTCGTAGACGACCTGCATCCTTAGCACCAGTTTCAGCTAATAGTGAAGAGTGGATATCTGCCGCAAGTCGATTACTTTCACTGATACGGTCAGGATGGTTATGCCAGTAAGGATTGATCTTAGAAGGATAACCAGCAGCTTCTTCATAAGAATAAGTCTGGATTCCAGCTCTGTTTGAAGCTGGATTACCACTAGCATTGAAGTGAATACTAATAAAGATATCTGAATCAGTCTTATTAACCATTCTTGAACGTTCGGTGACATAGTCTACAAAGACATCACTGTCTCTTGAAGAAAGAACAGTATAGCCGAGCCCTTCAAGCTCCTTGCGTAGCTTATGGTAAACTTGCATGTTCAGTTCTTTTTCGGTGATGTTATAATAAGATGCTCCAGGATCTTTACCACCATGGCCTGGATCTAGAAAGATGATATTGTTATATTTCCCCTTTTCAAACCCGTGGCTTGTAGAAGCTTCTCCAAGCCATTTTCCATCACTTTGAAATTGCTGGTCTTTCCCATCAATTTTATAGGTACCTGTAACATAGACTCCATTTTCATCTACATAGTAGCGAGCTTTATAGTAACTATCGTCAATCCATTCGCTCTTAGCCATGTAGCCACCTGCCTTGAGGTAGTATGAACCAATCCATTGACGCTCTGCATAAGTACCACCAGATTTTAAGTAGAACCAACTATCATAGTTTTTATCGAAAATCCATTCTTTTTCAGCCATAGCACCGCTAGCTTTTAGGTAGTAGCTACCTTGCCATTGGTTGTTTGCCATAGTGGCGTCTTTGTTAAAGTAGTACCAGGTACCACTAATTTTGTCCCACTTATTTTTGATTAATTTACCAGAAGCAAGGGCATAGTACCATTGTCCATCTTGTTTTACCCAAGAACTCTCAGCCATGGCACCACTATTAGTAAACAGATAGTCGTCAAAAATTGTGTTGCTGAGCATGACACCGTCTTGATCAAAATAGTACCAGACACCACCGATTTTTTCCCATTTTTGTTGAGAAATTTTTCCATAAGCGTTAGCGTAATACCATTTTTCTTGGAGTTTACTCCAACCAGAATCGACCATGGCCCCGCTACTAGTAAGGATATATCCGTCAAAAATAGTATCGCTCAACATGATGCCATCTTTGTTGAAGTAGTACCATTTTCCGTGGATTTTTTTCCAGTTAAGAACAGGGGCATTATTTTCATAGAAGCGCCAGATGTTTTCCTCTAATACCCAACCTTCTTTTTGGACTTCTGGTGCCTTGTCTTCTTCTTTCTTAGCTGGATTTGTTGTTTGATTGGCATTTGCTTCAGTTGAAGGTTCAGCTTCCTTGGCTGGGAGACTGTTTTTCTCCACTTTGTCAGCAGAGGTTTCACTATGTGTTGTTTCTACTGGGGTTGACTGTACTTTGTTCTCCTCAGCATAGCTAAGGTTGGTTGTTAGACCAAAAACTGAAAGCGTAATGGCGCTTGCCAAGAGCGTTTTTTTCACTTGATTCATCTCCTATACATTTTTTATAATCTTTTTTTAAAATTTCATTAGAAAAGCCCCTCTTAGGAATATCTAGAAACCAAGATCGAGGTGTTGGTGGGCTATATTGTAATAGTTGACTATTTCATCACGAAAATTTGAACAATCATGATGATATAGATGAGCAGTGTTAGTAAAAATCCAGCTCGCCAAAAGAATTTAATAAATTTTGGATAATAAAAACTACGTTTTTTATTTAAGAAGAAAAAGACTAACACAATTGCTAGTATTGATAAGGCCGTTCCCAATACTGGAAGTTGATTGTGTGTAAACATCTTAGCCGTAATCAAATAGTATTCAAAAATTAGAAAAGGAAAAGCTAAATCAGCAGCATTGATGCCCCTTTTCTTTAACTTAAAGAGTCTGCTTAAAATAATCGCCAGAGCTAAGGTTAGTACCAAAAGCAAGATGGAAGCAAGTTTCATTAAAATCATACCATTATTGTATCATAAAATTTTGAGAATAGAAAAGTAAATTCCTTGATTTATCACTGTTTTAGCAAAAAATCATTGATAAGAAACAGATTTTATACTTCCTGCTTGATCAGAATGAATCATGTGTTCTATATGACAATAATTTGAACTCTCAATATAAATCTTTTTTATGTTGACCATAGAAAATATATATTGGTCAGAATAGAGGAATAGTAGTAGAATGAGTAGCAAATAAAACAAAGGAGTTTCTTATGAAATTAGTTAGTTTATGGTCAAAACTCTCACTTGGAATCCAATTATTGGTGGCTTTGGTCTTGGGTGTTATCGCTGCGGTCATCTGGCCACAATTTGCAGGCTTTTATCAATTTTTAGGTCAGGCTTTTATTAAACTGATCAATATGGTTATTATTCCGCTAATCTTCCCGACCATTGTTGTTGCAGTTGCCGGTGTTATCGGGAAAAGATCTTTTGGAAAAATCTTGACCAAGAGTCTGGTTTACTTTTTTGCCGTAACAACTGCCATTACTCTTTTGTTTGTATTTGCTAGTTACTATTTAGGATTTGGGCAAGGAGTGAATATCGGTCAAACTGGTGGAAATCTTGATGGGATTGCCAACAATGTCAAGTTCAGCGAATTTTTGCTAGGTTTTATTCCATCAAATATCGTCAAGTCTCTTTCAGAAGGTGCCCTTTTACCAATTATCGTCTTTGCCATCTTTCTTGGTTACGGTATTGGAAATCTTAAGATGGATAAATCTCAGAAAATTATCGAAGGTTTCCAAATCTGGATTGAAGCCATTTATAAGATTGTAGCAGTGATTGTTAAACTATCACCGATTGGAATTTTTGGATTTATCGCAAAAGATGTTGCAACTACTGGTGTCGACAAGTTGATTGGGCTTGGTCAGTTTGTAATTGGAACTTATTTGGCTTATGCTGTTTTGGTTCTTCTTATTTTCCCTTTGATTGCCGTCTTCTTTAAAGTTCCGTATTTGTCAGCCTTTCGTGAAAATTGGAGTCTCTTGACATTGGCCTTTGTGACTGGTAGTTCTAGTGTTGTCTTGCCATCACTTCTTAAAGATTTGAAAAAACAGGGGCATGACGAGCATACAATTGATTTAGTTGTTCCTTTAGGATATACTTTTAACTTAGAGGGAGCCGCAGTTTATTTCTCAGTTGCGACAATCTTTATCGCCCACGCCTACGGCATTCAATTTTCTTTATCAAGTCTCTTGCTTACTGTTTTATTGTTGACTTTGATTGGAAAAACTGCAGCAACTGTGCCATCAGGAGCTATCGTAGTTCTATTAGCTGCAGCACCTCAATTGGGCTTGCCAGTTGAAGGAGTGGCCTTGATTTTTGCAGTTGACTTCTTTGTTAATGCTGGCCGTACTATGATCAATGTTTTGGGCCAAATCTTAACAGTTAGCGTTATCGAAAAAACAGAAGGATATATTTTAGAAGAAGAAAAGGAAAGCCAATTATCAGTCAGCTTTTCTTAAGGAGATATGAAAAATGAGTAAAGCAAAAGTTTATGTGATTCATGAAAATCTTGAGTGGACCCAGCATTTAGTCAAATGGTTGGAAGAATTAGAAGTCCCTTATGAACTATGGGATTTGTCTAGTGGGATTTTAGATTTGCAAAGCCCACCACCACAAGGTATCTTTTACAATCGCATGTCTGCGTCTTCTCATACCAGAGGTCATCGCTATGCACCAGAATTTACAGAGCAGGTGATTACTTGGCTAGAAGCACACGGACGTAAGGTTGTGAATGGTACTGGTGCTATCAACCTTGAAATCAGTAAAGTCAAACAATATTTGAAGTTAAACGAGTCTGGTATTGAAACGCCTGCAACAGTTGCAGTTTTAGGGCAAGAGAACATCATTGAAGCAGCAAGAAAGTTAAATATCTATCCTTTGATTACCAAGCATAATCGAGCTGGAAAAGGATTAGGAGTTCAACTCTTCCAAAATGAAGAGGAACTGCAAGCTTATGTCAATAGTCCCCTATTTGAACCTTCAGTGGACGGGATTACCTTGTTACAAGCCTACATCAAACCAAGTGATGGACGTATCCGTCGTTCAGAGTTTATCAATCAAAAGTTCCTCTATACTGTTTCGATTGATTCTTCAGACGGTTTCCAACTTTGTCCCGCAGATGGTTGTCAAATCGGCAAGAGACCAGAACAACTGGAAACGTCTGAGAAATTCCAGATTACAGAACCTCTACCAGATGATCGAAGAGAGGCTTATGAGAACTTCCTGAAAAATGCTCAGATTGAAGTTGCTGCTATTGAGTGGATTCAGTCAGAGGGTGGAGACATTTATGTTTATGATGTAAATACCAACACTAACTACAATCCTACGGCAGAAAAGAATGCCAATATTTATGCGCATCAACACTTGGCTCAGTATCTAAAAACAGAATTGCAAGCCCTCACTAGTGAACAATAAAGTACTCAATTCAAAAATCCCCCAGTATCAAATGACTGGGGGATTGATTTGTTTATGCTCTTCGAAAATCTCTTCAAACCAGGTCAGTTTCGCCTTGCCGTACTCAAGTAATGCCTGCAGCTAGCTTCCTAGTTTACTCTTTGATTTTCATTGAGTTTTAATCGATAAAAAATTATTGATTTGTTTTAAATTCTGGATCCTTCAAGCTTTGAACACTAGCATTGATGACTGCACCGATGATCAATATCTTTGCAATGATAATGAACCAGAACATCATCACAACAACGACGATAGAACTGAAAAAACGGACGTCTACGAGATAGTTGACATAATTGTTGAAATAGGCTGCAAAGATATTTAATAAAGCAATAGTAGTAGCTAGTACAAACAGACTTCCAGGTACAACATATCGAATCCGACTGACTTTAACATTTGGTAGGAAATAATAGAGCATAATCACGGTAGCGAAAAGAAAGGCATAGATCAGCGGTCCTGTAAAATCTTGCAGATAAGAAAATAGAGAACTTTCGGATTTCCAGTAGTTTTTTAGTAAATCCAATAACATATGACCAAACATACTTAGGAATAAGGAAAGTGCAAAGAGAATTTGAAGGCCAAAGCTAACCAAGAGGCTCATCAGTTGGTGTGAGATAATTCCCCTATTTTTTGCAATTCCATAGGCTTTATTAAAGGCTTTCTGAAGAAAATTCATGGATTTGGAGAAAGTCCAAAGAGCTGATAAGATCGCAAAACTTAGTAAACCTGTCGATGGTTGGGTCAGAACTTCTCTGGCAATCTTTGCAACAACTTCATAGATTGTATCTGGTAAAAATTCCTTGATTGTTAAAAGAAAGTTTGAAACGGGAATTTGAAAGTAGGGTAAAATATTGACCACTATCATGAGCAAAGGGAAGATTGAAATCAACCAATAGTAGGCAACAGCAACGCTAGTTAACTCACTATCAGAGGCTTGATAGTAGTGTAAAAAAGCTTTTAATAAGGGTCTATCAATCAGCTGTTTCCACAACTTTTTCATTTCATAATCCTCCAAGTTTCTTTCTGTCTTGTTTGGTATAGATTTTAATTTCTTCGAACTAATTCCATCATATCGTAAGGTAAGGTATTAGCTGATTCTTTCAAGGAATAGGTTTCTAAATTATTGACATTTTGGCGAAGCTTTTTAGCATACTGAGCTGAGATGAGTTTTTGTTTCTCGTATTCAAAGATACACTTACGTTCGAGATAGTATCCTCTAAGCATTTCATCAATGTTATTGGGTTTGATACGATTGATAACCCGTTCCACAAAGGCACCGCTCGTAATATGACTGGTTTCGCGAAGACGAGATTCCTGCATAAAGCTGATCAGAGAACTCTTATAAATCCCTTTAAGGTTTTCCAAACTCTCGATGATAATTTCCGTATTAGCTAGGTAGAGTTCTGCAATCTGGTCATAATCAATGGCAAGAAGTCGCTGTTTTTCCTTGTCTTTCCACGAGCGGAATGTTTTCCCAAATGTGAGCAATTCATGAAGTAGAAAACGAAGAATGCGTATGGAGACAAGGAAGTAGTAGGTTAGTCGAGAAGCAAAGTTTCGCTTAATATTTTTCTCCATGTTTTTCAAGTAGCGTTGGTAGACACGATAAGCACGACCTCCAATCTTTCCTTCTTCATAGGCTTGTTCCAAGCCATCGCTTTCAACACTGAGAATCAAGAGTTTAAGAGCTTCCCAGTCCTCCTGAATTTCTTTGTTTTCTTGACTAAGAATAAGATTTTCAATACGTCCATGATAATTGTCAATAGCCGCATAGAGTGGAACCTTGTTTTTTGTGTTCTCTAAATCCTTCTCTAATTCCATGGCGACATCGTTTAAGATAGCGATGTGCATGAGCTGATCCTTAGATGGTTCTTTCTCTTCAGAAAGGTGTGGGAGTACGAGTAATCCTGTAAGGAAACTGACCAGGGTGACACCAGCTACGAGGAAGAGAAGGAGAGAGTATTCCTGCTCTAAATCAGACGGTATCAAGAGAATAGTGGCAATGGATACAGTCCCCTTTACACCAGAAAACGTAAGGAGGAGCATGTCTTTGACATACTTGTCTAAACTTTTATGAAGCTTCTTAATCCGAAAAGCGTAAAATCCATAGATCATGACAAATCGGATAGCAAAAAGCAGGAAGGTCAAGAGGAACACGCTGAGTAATAGAAGCACATTGTTATAAAAAGCATTCTTCAGAATCGGCTCTGCAATCATTTCCAGTTCCATACCAAGAACGACAAAGACAGAACCATTGAGCATAAAGGTTACAGTGTCCCAAACAGTCTCAGTAACTGTATCAACTTGTGCTTCAAGGAGATTTATTTTCTTGAAACGACTGGCTTTGAGAATCCCAGCAACAACAACGGCGATGATGCCTGAAACATGTATCTCTTCGGCTATGAAAAAAGTCAAGAGAGGTAAACTTAGTTCCAGTAAGAGCTCACTTGCGATATCTGTTGCACGGACGCTGAGTAGAAAGGTATGAAGGAAGCGATTGATTAAGGCTGTTATACAGCCGACTGCAAATCCCCCAACGATGGAAATGGCTAATGAAGTTCCGGCTTGGGTAAGTGAGAATGTTCCTGTTGTCCAAGCGATGAGAGCCATCCGAAAAGCTACGAGTCCAGAAGCATCATTAAGAAGACCTTCCCCTTTTAGGATATTAGAAACCCGCTTCGGGAAGGAAAAGCGTTGAGAAAGGGATGCGAAGGCTACTAGGTCAGTAGGTCCTAAAGCCGCACCAACTGCTAGGCAGGCGGCTAATGGTAGGCTAGCCCAAAGGACATGAGCGAGTCCCCCTATGCTCAGAGCTGAGACAAAGATAACTGGAAAAATCAAGAAGAGGACAATCCGCCAGTGTTTTAGGATGGAGGTAACGTCTGCTTCTTGAGCTTCTCGAAAGAGGAGCGGTCCGATAACTAAAGCAAGAAACAATTCAGTATCTAGATGATATTGGTTATTAGGTAAGCAAAGACCAATACCGATACCCAGCAAAATCTGAATCAGGGGCATGGGTAAAAAGGGAAGCAGTTTATTGGTCGTACTAGAAACAATTAGAACAAGTAAAAATATCAAGAGATAAAACAGTAAATCCATCTTCTACCTCCTTATTTTTGTTTTCGACAAGCTTCAAAAAGTTCCTTTTGTTCTTGGATTTTTTGATCAATCTTCGAGCAGTCCTTATGCTCGATTTTCTTCTGACAACGCTCCATTTCAAGTGTTATCATTTTCTTCTTGATTTTCAGCATCTTCTTGCTCATATGAGCTTCGTCTAACATACCAACTGCCCGTTCATGTTGAGTTGATTCGACAAAGTTGTGACGTAGATTTTCTATTTTATCTCGTAGGTATTGTTTATCCATGTCGATACCTTTCTAATTTTTCAATCATGACTAAAAATGGTGGATTGTTGATTTGGTTGAGAGTGCGATAGATCGTAGCAGTATATTCTTGTTGTGGTAAGTGACTGACAAAATCCATGACTGCATCCCGTTCGATATCTCCGCCTTCATGCCCGTAATAAATCATGATGGCTATTCGTCCACCCTTAACTAGCAATTGGCAAAGTTTATCCAGTGCTTCAATAGTTGTTTGAGGTTGGGTGATAATGCTTTTATCAGCTGAAGGAAGATAACCAAGATTAAAGATGGCAGCTTTCACCTCAGTTACAAACTGATCCACGGTTTCATGACCTTGTAGGATTAATTCTGCATTGGTCAAACCAGCTTCTTGTAGACGTTGGCTTGTCTTTTCTAGAGCTTGTTCCTGTATATCAAAAGCGTAGACTTGTTTAGCCAACTTGGCAAGAAAAAAGGTATCGTGGCCATTTCCCATGGTCGCATCAACGACAATATCATCTTGTGTAATGACTTGGGCAAGAAAATCATGCGCCATTTCAAGTGGTCTTTTCATTCATAAACTCCTGTTTTACAGCCTTGCATCCTTGGACGCTACCGCGTCGTCTCATTTCAGCATCAATGCTATTTAGAACTTCCCATTTATTGAGACTCCACATAGGACCAATCAGCATATCTCTAGGCGCATCACCTGTAATCCGATGGATAACGATATGCTTGGGAATAATTTCTAGTTGGTCACAGATAACCTTGACATATTCATCCTGACTCATGAGCTGCAAACGACCTTCATGATAATCCCTTTGCATCCGAGTATTGGTCATGAGGTGAAGTAGGTGAAGTTTAATCCCTTGGATATCATTGTCCCTTACACAACGCCGAACGTTTTCCACCATCATTTCATGAGTTTCACCTGGCAAACCATTGATCAAATGGGCAACAATCTCGATTTTAGGATATTTTCTCAAGCGCTTGACAGTCTCCACGTAGAGTTCATAGGAGTGGGCGCGGTTAATCAATTCTGAAGTTTCTTCGTAAGTAGTTTGTAAGCCTAACTCTACGGTAACATGCATTCGCTCTGATAATTCTGCCAAGTATTCAATTGTTTCATCAGGAAGGCAATCTGGTCGAGTTCCAATATTGATGCCAACTACACCTGGTTCATTGATAGCTTGTTCATAGCGTTCGCGAATCACTTCCAGCTTTTCATGTGTATTGGTAAAATTTTGGAAGTAAACCAAATACTTTTTAACATCTGGCCACTTACGGTGCATAAAGTCAATTTCCTTATAGAATTGCTCGCGAATAGGAGCATCAGGAGCAACGATTGCATCTCCAGAACCAGAAACCGTACAAAAAGTACAGCCCCCATGTGCTACAGTTCCATCGCGATTGGGACAATCAAAGCCAGCATCAATAGGGACTTTAAAAGTCTTTTCTCCAAATAAATTTCGATAGTAATCATTCAAGGTATTATACGATTTCATAGCTAATATTATATCAGAAAAGACCCGCAAACTCAAAGTCAGCAAATAAGTGAGAGATATTGAAATGATTGGACAGAAAATTTTTTTAAAAAAAGCCTTTACAAAAAAATAAAAAGTGGTATAATTAAGTCACAAACAAGTGCAAACGTTTTCGTAAAACGTTTGCCTAATAAATATAAAAGGAGATTTGAATGATGAAAGATACATTCAAAAATGTCTTGTCTTTCGAATTTTGGCAGAAATTCGGTAAGGCTCTAATGGTGGTTATCGCTGTTATGCCAGCGGCTGGATTGATGATTTCAATCGGTAAGTCACTTGCAATGATTGACCCAAACCTTGCTCCCCTAGTTATTACTGGTGGCGTACTAGAGCAAATTGGTTGGGGAGTTATCGGTAACCTTCATATTTTGTTTGCCCTCGCTATTGGAGGAAGTTGGGCTAAAGAACGTGCTGGTGGTGCTTTTGCGGCAGGTCTTGCATTTATCCTTATTAACCGTATCACTGGTACAATCTTCGGTGTATCAGGGGATATGTTGAAAGATCCTAACGCTATGGTTTCAACAATCTTTGGTGGATCTATCAAGGTTGCTGATTACTTCATTAGTGTACTTGAGTCACCAGCCCTTAACATGGGGGTATTTGTAGGGATTATCTCAGGTTTTGTTGGAGCGACTGCATTTAACAAATACTATAATTTCCGTAAACTTCCTGATGCCCTTTCATTCTTTAACGGGAAACGTTTTGTACCATTTGTAGTTATTCTTCGCTCAGCAATCGCTGCAATTCTTCTTTCAGCTTTCTGGCCAGTTGTTCAAACAGGTATCAACAACTTCGGTATCTGGATTGCTAATTCACAAGAAACAGCACCAGTTCTTGCACCATTCTTGTATGGTACTTTGGAACGCTTGCTCTTGCCATTTGGTCTTCACCATATGTTGACTATCCCAATGAACTATACAGCTCTTGGTGGTACTTACGATATTTTAACTGGTGCAGCAAAAGGCACTCAAGTATTTGGACAAGATCCACTTTGGCTTGCATGGGTAACAGACCTTGTAAACCTTAAAGGTACTGATGCTAGTCAATACCAAACATTGCTAGATACAGTTCATCCAGCTCGTTTCAAAGTTGGACAAATGATTGGTTCATTCGGTATTTTGATGGGTGTGGCTGCTGCTATTTACCGTAATGTTGAAGCAGACAAGAAACACCAATACAAAGGTATGATGATTGCGACAGCTCTTGCAACTTTCTTGACAGGTGTTACTGAGCCAATTGAATATATGTTCATGTTCGTTGCAACACCTCTTTACCTTGTCTACGCTGTTGTTCAAGGTGCTGCCTTTGCTATGGCTGATATTGTTCACCTTCGTGTGCACTCATTCGGTTCAATTGAATTCTTGACTCGTACTCCACTAGCTATCAATGCTGGTCTTGGTATGGATATCATTAACTTTATCTGGGTAACAGCACTATTTGCAGTTATCATGTACTTTATCGCCAACTTCATGATTCAAAAATTCAACTATGCGACTCCAGGACGTAACGGAAACTACGAAACTGCTGAAGGTTCATCAGAATCTGCTGCTTCTGGTGAGTCAAAAGTTGCAGAAGCTTCTCAAGCTGTTAACATCATTAACCTTCTTGGTGGACGTGCTAACATCGTTGATGTGGACGCATGTATGACTCGCCTTCGTGTTACTGTAAAAGACGCTGAAAAAGTTGGAACAGAGGAACAATGGAAAGCTGAAGGAGCTATGGGACTTGTCATGAAAGGACAAGGTGTCCAAGCTATCTACGGACCTAAAGCTGACGTTTTGAAATCAGATATCCAAGACCTTCTTGACTCAGGTGAAGTGATTCCTGAAACTCTTCCAAGTCAAATGGCAGCAGCTCAACAAGATGCTGTTGTATACAAAGGTGTGACTGAAGAAGTATACTCAGTTGCTGACGGTCAAGTGATTGAATTGGATCAAGTTAAGGATCCTGTATTCGCACAAAAAATGATGGGTGATGGATTTGCAGTGGAACCATCAAACGGAAACATTGTATCTCCAGTATCAGGTACTGTATCAAGCATCTTCCCAACTAAACACGCTCTTGGTCTTGTGACTGAAGCAGGCCTTGAAGTACTTGTTCACATTGGTTTAGACACAGTCAGTCTTGAAGGTAAACCATTTACAGTTCGTGTTACTGAAGGACAACAGGTTGCAGCTGGTGATCTTCTTGTCACAGCTGACTTGGGTGCTATCCGTGAAGCTGGTCGTGAAACCACAACTGTAGTTGTCTTCACAAATGGTGATGCGATCAAATCAGTTAAATTAGAAAAAACAGGTTCTCTTGCTGCTAAAACAGCAGTTGCAAAAGTAGAATTGTAATATTTAGGAGGTTGGAAGCTGTTTCCAACCTCTTGTTTAATAGGAGAAAAGCATGAAGTTTTTAACACTCAATACCCATAGTTGGATGGAAAAAGATCCTGAACAAAAGTTTCAACTTTTACTTCAAGATATACTTGAAAATGGTTATGATTTGATTTGTTTTCAAGAAATTAACCAGGAAATTACTTCAGCGCAAGTAGAAGCTGGTGTACTTTATCAGCCATTACCATCTGCTGAGCCGATTCATCAAGACCACTATGTGCGACTTTTGGTAGAGAAGTTGGCTGAGCAAGGTCAAAACTATTATTGGACTTGGGCCTATAACCATATCGGTTATGATCGTTACCATGAAGGTGTTGCAATTCTATCTAAAACACCAATTGAAGCGCGTGAAATTTTGGTTTCAGATGTAGATGATCCGACAGATTACCACACTCGTCGAGTTGCTCTAGCAGAGACAGTAGTTGAAGGTAAAGAACTTGCAGTTGCGAGTGTCCATCTCTCTTGGTGGGATAAAGGCTTCCAAGAGGAATGGGCGCGCTTTGAAGCAGTTCTGAAAGAATTGAACAAGCCACTCTTGCTAGCAGGTGATTTTAATAATCCTGCAGGCCAAGAGGGTTACCAAGCTATTTTAGCTAGTCCACTAAACTTACAAGATGCATTTGAAGTTGCAAAAGAAAGAAGTGGTAGTTACACTGTTCCGCCTGAAATTGATGGTTGGAAGGGAAACAGCGAACCTCTTCGAATCGATTATATCTTTACAACAGAGGATGTGCAGGTAGAAAAACTTCACGTGGTCTTTGATGGTAAAAACAGTCCACAAGTTAGTGATCATTACGGTCTACAAGCAACACTATCTTGGAAAGACTAAATAAGGTATTTTAGTAAAAACAATCAAGCCCCCCTTCTACAAACAGAAGGGGGAATTTAATTTAAAGAGTTAATATAGTTAAAGTTTTTTATTGAATAACTTGTAAAAAAAGATAAAATCCTTTAAAATAAAAAGTGTTGGAGGAATTTATGATTGTAAATCAAATAAAGCGTATGATCCCGACGCTAAAGGTAAATAATAGAAATTTAAATGAGTTGTTTTATATTGAGACTTTGGGGATGAAACCCTTGCTTGAAGAGTCAGCCTTCTTATCACTAGGAGACCAATCAGGTATTGAAAAGTTAGTTTTAGAAGAGTCACCAAGTATGAGGAGCCGTAAGGTTGAAGGGATTAAAAAATTAGCTAGATTACTTGTAAAGGTAGAGAAGCCATCTGAGATTGAAGCACTACTAGCTAGAATGGAAGAAATCCCTCAACTCTATAAAGGAAATAAGGGATATGCTTTTGAGGTTCTTTCTCCAGAAGGGGATTGTATTCTTATTCATGCTGAAGATGATATCAAGGATTTGAAAAAAGTTGAGGAAGAAGTCACTTTTGCAAAAGATGAGAAACTGAGATATTTGACAGCTTTTGAAATCTCGGTGGAAATCAACTTACCAGATGAGACATCAAGCCTACTTGAAAAAGAAGAAATTGAAAACCGACTAGCTTTTAATCAAACTCAAGGGAGCGATTTACTGGTTGAAAATAATGTAACTTGGGACTTGTCCATGTTGAAATTTCAAGTTGAGAATTTGGATCTTGTTGTATTGCGTCAGCGTTTTGAAGAAGCTGGTTACTTTATTCCAAAATCTGAGAAGTTTTTCCTCACTAAGGATACCAACAATATTGAATTGTGGTTTGAAGAAGTATGAAACAAGAAATCATTCAAAAAATAGAGCAACAAATTGAGGCAGGGATTTGTCCTGGTGCCTCTTTTGCGTATTATCGTGATGGCGTTTGGACTGACTGGTATCTAGGAGAAGCAAATCCAGAAACTGGTGAGCAGACTCGTGAGGGCTTGGTCTATGATTTGGCAAGTGTGAGCAAGGTCGTTGGAGTAGGAACGGTCTTAACCTTTTTGTGGAAGGAAGGCAAGATTGAGTTAGATAACTCCATAAGAGACTATCTTCCAGAAGTGGATTACCCAGACATCACCATTCGTCAACTCCTAACGCATGCGACAGATTTGGACCCCTATATCCTCAATAGGGATCAGCTCTCAGCAGACCAGTTGAGGAATGCCATGTTTCATCTTAATCGCCGAGAGAAGAGAGCCTTTCTCTACTCGGATGTGCACTTTCTCTTGCTAGGTTTTCTCTTGGAAAAGTATTTTGAAAAGGACTTGGATCAGATTTTACAAGAGCAAGTTTTGGATCCTTGGGGAATGAAGGAAACTCAGTTTGGTCCAGTTAGCCGTGCTGTTCCAACGGTCCGTGGACAGAAAGCAGGAGTGGTACATGATCCTAAGGCTCGTTTGCTTGGAAAGCATGCAGGTAGTGCAGGCTTGTTTTCAACAGTTCATGATTTAAAAATCTTCTTGGAGCATTATTTGCAGGATGATTTTGCTACAGACTTAAGTCAGAATTTTTCGGATCTGAATGATAAAGAACGCTCATTGGCCTGGAATTTTGAAGGTGATTGGTTGGACCATACAGGCTATACTGGGACCTTTATCATGTGGAATCGACAGAAACAAGAGGCGGCAATTTTTCTATCTAACCGAACCTATGAAAAAGATGAGCGTGCCCAATGGATATTGGACCGTAATCAGGTCATGGACTTGATTCGAGAGGCAGACTAGGGAGGAAGTATGTCAAAAGCTTTAAAAGGAACTATTTTTACAGTGATTGCAGGTATCGCATGGGGCCTATCAGGGACTAGCGGTCAGTACTTGATGGCTCACGGGATTTCAGCCCTCGTTCTGACCAATATCCGTTTGATAATTGCTGGTTTACTCCTGATTATTCTTGCCTATACTAAATCAAGGGATAAATTTATGGCTTTTCTGAAGGATAAATCAAGTCTGTTTTCTCTCTTGTTATTTTCTTTATTTGGTCTTTTTCTAAATCAATTAGCTTATCTTTCAGCTATTCAGGAGACAAATGCTGGGACAGCGACAGTTCTCCAGTATGTCTGTCCAGTTGGAATCCTTGCTTACACTTGTATCAAGGATAAGGTGGCTCCGACGCTTACAGAAATCATCTCTATGTTTTTAGCTATAGGTGGGACCTTTCTCATTGCAACCCATGGGCAATTGGATCAACTCTCGATGACTCCAGCTGGTCTATTTTGGGGTTTGTTCTCGGCCCTAACCTATGCTCTTTATATCATTTTACCCATAAAATTGATTCAAAAATGGGGGAGCATTTTGGTTATTGGTGTTGGAATGACCATCTCAGGTATACTAGCAGTACCTTTTACGGGGCTTATCGGGGCCAGTATTCCCATATCTTTTGATATCTTTCTAGCTTTTGCTGGCATCATTCTGATTGGAACGGTCTTTGCCTATACAGCCTTCCTCAAGGGAGCTAGTATGATAGGACCAGTCAAGTCTAGCCTTTTGGCTTCGATTGAGCCTATCTCGGCAGTATTTTTTGCCTTCATGATTATGGGGGATATCTTTTATCCTGTAGATTTTCTTGGTATGGCAATGATTTTACTAGCTGTGACTATCATTTCATTGAAGGATTTAATGCTTGAAAAGAAACATCATTCCGTTTAATGGATTAAACCAGTCTTTGATAAGGCTGGTTTTTAATCTTCCAGCAAGTTGGTTCATATAACCTTATACTCTTCGAAAATCAAATTCAAACTGCGTCAACGTCGCCTTGCCGTACTCAAGTACAGCCTGCGGCTAGTTTCCTAGTTTGCTCTTTGATTTTCATTGAGTATTAAGAATGAATGGTTATAATCAATCCATACATTTAAAGATAAAGGAGGAAATATGAATTTGCTACAAAGTATTCATCCATCAAAACCTTTAAGATACTTAAAATGGTTCGATATCCTCATCATCACTGTTTTAATGTTTGGAGAGTTTATCATTCGTTCTACCCAGCAATTTATGGAAAGTTTATCGCCTTCAACTCTTACTAGCGTCGCAGAAACTACGACAAATCTAGCAAGTGATGGGGCAGCTTATTCTAGTAATTTCAATTTCCAATTGATGATGTTTGGGATTACCTTCCTTTATCTTGTGATTCGAAATTATGATTTTAAACAGCTTCCTATACGTTGGAGCTGGTCTGTTTTAATTTGGGTTCCCCTTATCTTTGCTGTAGTTGGTATCTTTGGTGATATCATTACAACCCTTAGTGGTGAGTACAATTATTTTAATCCTCAGTTGATCCCTTTTATAGATCCTATGGAAATCATTTGAAAATTCATGGCTTTAACGCCAATGGCCATTGGTTATGCTCTTCTAAATGGTTTTTATGAAGAATTTTTCTTCCTAGGCTTACTGTCTTCAGTAAAAGAAAAGCACAAGTGGTTGGCTCTAGTCTACTCGGTAATTATACGGATTTCTTTCCATACCTATCAAGGCTTACTCTGGGCCTTGGTGATTGGGCTTGTTTATGGTCTCTTTTATTATTTCTTGTACAAGTATGTAGTCAAGAATTTACTGCCATTTTTTCTCATGTATGCTCTGGCAGATATGTTTGGTTCAAGTCTCTTGTATCTTCTGATTGCTTGGGGAAATTAAGAAATCAAACTTTTTGACAACAGTCCAATGAGTCACTGTATCAAAAGCTTCTTGTTCATAAAAACGAGGTCGGGATTTTTGGTCCCGACCTCTTGTTGATTCTATATGGATTAGTCATTGTTTTCGTATGGCAAGATCAAGTTTAGGATGATACCTGTCATAGCTGATAGGGCAGTACCTGAAAGGGTAACTGGACCAAGTTTAAGGATTGCTCCACCAAGTCCAAGCACCAACATGGCACTTGCGATGATAAGGTTGCGCATTTGGCTAAAGTCAACACGTTCTTTGATCAAGACTTTCAAACCGTTACTTGCGATAACCCCGTAAAGAAGGATAGACATACCACCAAGTACAGCGTTTGGAATTGTTGAAATCAAGGCAGTGAATTTACCAAGGAAGCTGAGAGCAATTGCGATAAAGGCAGCGTTACGGATAACTGAGACAGAAGCGATACGAGTCATACCGATAACCCCTGTATTTTCACCGTAAGTTGTATTTGCTGGTCCACCGAGGAAGGCAGAAACAGATGTTGCAATACCATCACCAAGAAGGGTACGGTGAAGACCTGGTTCTTTCAAGAATTGGCGTCCACAGATTTGACCTAGAACGGTGTGGTCTCCGATATGTTCAGAAATGGTTACGATTGCGATTGGTAGGATGGCAATTGTTTCAGGACCGAAGTAAAGGTCGTATTGTTTGAAGGCACCACCTGTATTGAATGGTAGGTAGAAACCAGGGATTTCAAACCAGTTAGCTTCAAGAACAGGAGTGAAGTCAACCAATCCAAGTGCTAGTGCAAAGAGATAACCACCGATAATGGCAAAAAGGAATGGGATGATTCGTAGGAATCCTTTTCCTTTTGTATTGATAAAGGCAGCAATCAAGAAAGTAACAACGGCTACAAGAGCGTTTTTCCAGTTTCCGTCAGCTACAAGACCAGCGTTGGTAACAGCTGAACTAGCAAGTCCAAGACCGATAACAATGATCATAGGACCGATAATGATTGGAGGTAAGAGTTTGTCGATCCATTTTGTACCTGCAAAGCGAATACTTGCAGCAACAAGGACATAAACAAGACCAGTCAGGATAACCCCTGTCTGAGCAGCAGATACATCACCACCCATTTCTTTCATGGCAAGTGACATAGCTGTGATAAAGGCAAAAGAAGAACCCAGATAAACTGGAACTTTAAAGCCAGTAGAGATCATGTAAATGAGTGTTCCTACACCTGAAGCAAAAAGGGCAACCGATACAGGCATTCCCAAGATCAAAGGTACCAAGATGGTTGCACCAAACATGGCGAATACGTGCTGGAAGCTAAGAAGAATTCCCTTTCCAGCTGAAGGACGTTGGTCAACGTCTAAAAGCAAATCAACAGTTGATTCCTGTTTCATATTAACCTCACTTTTGGGCATCAAAAAAGAGCCCATTATTTTATAGCAATAGGCTCCCAGAGTAAGACCTCTCTAAAACAAGACTCCTTTATCAAGTTTTAAAGAGTTTTATATAGATCTGCGCCTTCGTCACCTCACGGGATGACATTAAAAACCTTTGCTTAGGATAGTATAGCAGAAAAAAATGATTTTGTAAATCATTTTTTCCCGAGCCTTGAAATGAGAGAGCGAGGCATGAGTTTGTAAATCATTTTTTCCCGAGCCTTGAAACGAGACAGCGAGGTATGATTTTGTATATCATTTGTTCCTGAGCCTTGAAATGAGAGAGCGAGGCATGAGTTTGTAAATCATTTTTTCCCGAGCCTTGAAATGAGAGAGCGAGGCATGATTTTGTAAATCATTTTTTCCCGAGCCTTGAAACGAGAAAGCGAGGTATGATTTTGTATATCATTTTTTCCTGAGCCTTGAAATGAGAGAGCGAGGCATGATTTTGTAAATCATTTTTTCCCGAGCCTTGAAATGAGAGAGCGAGGTATGATTTTGTAAATCATTTTTTCCTGAGCCTTGAAATGAGAGAGTGAGGTATGAGTTTGCAGATTTTTAATCTTTCTAAAGCGGACGTTTGTTAGGCATGCCAGCCTTTCTTGGGTATTTATTTGGAGTTTCTTTTTTCTTCTCGACAATAGTAATGTAGCGAGGGTCTCCGTTAGGAAGTGTGTAACTGAGATTTTCTTCAACCTTACTAAAGAGAAGGTTAAGGGCATTTTTAGCCTCAGTTAATTCCTCTGGGGCATTGCTAGCCTTCAGTGCTAGCAATTTTCCACCGACTTTTAAGTAGGGGATAGTCAACTCGGACAAGACCTGCATACGGGCAACAGCACGAGCCGTAACGATATCAAACTGGGCACGGAAGTTCTTATCTTGGGCGAAGTCTTCTGCACGTCCGTGATAGAAGTGGACATTTTCTAATCCTAGTTCTTGGGTTAATAGATTCAGAAAGTTGATTCGTTTATTGAGGGAATCAATAATGGTCACATCTAGTTGAGGATAGAGAATCTTCATAGGAAGGCTAGGAAAACCTGCTCCAGCACCAATGTCTAAGAGTTTAATGGGCTGGTTTTCAATCAATCCCTGTAAAATAGGAGCGATGGAATCATAGAAGTGTTTGAGATAGACTTCTTCTTTTTCTGTAATAGCAGTTAGGTTGATTTTTTCATTCCATTCGACCAAGAGTTCAAAATAACGCTCAAATTGAACTTTTTGCTGGTCAGAAAGATTGATATTTTGTTCAGCTAGTAGTTGATAAAATGTTTCTGGTTTCATAGTAGTTTCCTTCTTTAGTATCATCTTATTTTACCACAAAAAGATAGAAATTTGATATACTGGTACTAATCTAAAAACAGAAAGGAGATATCAGATGAATTGGATTATTCTTGGAGTTCTTGCTCTTATTGGTATCTTTGTGATTATTACCTATAATGGATTGGTTAAAAATCGCATGCAAACTAAGGAGGCATGGAGTCAGATTGATGTTCAGTTGAAACGTCGTAACGATCTCTTGCCAAACTTGATTGAGACTGTAAAGGGATATGCAAAGTATGAAGGTTCAACACTTGAAAGAGTTGCAGAACTTCGTAATCAAGTAGCAGCAGCAACTTCACCAGCAGAAGCTATGAAGGCTAGTGATGCTCTTTCACGCCAAGTATCAGGAATTTTTGCTGTTGCAGAAAATTATCCAGACCTAAAAGCAAGTGGCAACTTTGCACAATTGCAAGAGGAGTTGACCAATACTGAAAATAAAATTTCTTACTCTCGCCAACTCTACAATAGTGTTGTTAGCAACTATAATGTTAAATTAGAAACATTCCCAAGCAACCTAGTTGCTGGACTCTTTGGTTTTAAAGTGGCTGATTTCCTTCAAACACCTGAAGAAGAAAAGGCAGTACCAAAGGTTGATTTTAGTGGTTTAGGTGACTAGGATGTTGTATGATCAAATCGCGAGTAATAAGCGAAGAACTTGGATTTTACTACTAGTATTCTTTTTACTTTTGGCTTTGGTTGGATATGCAGTTGGTTATCTCTTTATGCGATCTGGTCTTAGTGGCTTAGTTATCGCTCTGATTATCGGCTTTATCTATGCCTTGTCCATGATTTTTCAATCAACAGAGATAGTCATGAGTATGAATGGTGCGCGTGAGGTGAATGAGCAGACTGCACCAACCCTCTATCATGTTGTGGAAGATATGGCTATGGTGGCGCAAATCCCTATGCCACGTGTCTTCATCATCGATGATGCCAGCTTAAATGCCTTTGCTACGGGTTCAAATCCCCAAAATGCAGCGGTAGCAGCAACTTCAGGACTCCTTGCGATTATGAATCGTGAAGAGTTAGAGGCGGTTATTGGTCATGAAGTCAGTCACATTCGTAACTATGATATACGGATTTCTACGATCGCGGTTGCCCTTGCCAGTGCTATTACACTTTTATCAAGTATGGCTGGACGTATGATGTGGTGGGGTGGGGCAGGTCGCAGACGAAGTGACGATGACCGAGATGGAAATGGCTTAGAAATCGTTATGCTCGTGGTTTCTCTACTAGCTCTTGTGCTGGCGCCTCTCGCAGCAACCTTAGTGCAACTAGCCATCTCTCGTCAACGAGAATTTTTAGCAGATGCTTCAAGTGTAGAGTTGACTCGTAATCCTCAAGGGATGATCAATGCCCTTCGTAAGCTGGACCATAGTCAGCCTATGAGTCGTCATGTGGATGATGCTAGCAGTGCTCTCTATATCAATGATCCTCAAAAACGAGGTGGCTTGCAAAAACTCTTCTATACCCATCCGCCAATCTCAGAACGGATTGAGCGTCTGAAACATATGTAAAAACATCCAGAGATTTTCCTCTGGATGTTTACTATTTTCTACAGTTATAAATCTTGTAAATCAATGACTTCTAACCCATTTTCGCTTAAACGATAGATACTTCTACAGACTTCTTTTAAGAAACGTCGATCATGTGAAACAGTGACCAGACCACCAGGATAATTGGCAAAGAGTTTTCTGATTTCAGGTTGTGAAGTTGGAGAAAAATTTCGTGTGGGTTCATCCAGAAAGAGAAAGTTTGGTTTCCGCAGAACTAAATTCAAAAGAAGGAGTTTGCCTTGTTGACCGCCGGATAGGGAGCGGATTTGGTGTTGCATTTCTGGATAACTGAAATTGAGACTAGCTAGAAAGGATTGGATTTTCTGTAATTCCTCTTTATGTCCAGTTTGGCTGAGAAATTCTACTGGAGATAGATCCAATTGCAATGTTTCTTGGTAATTTTGTGGCATAAATCCAAGTGAAATCTCACTTTTGCTACTTAGTAGTTGTTGCAACTTGGCTAACAGAGTAGATTTGCCAACTCCATTGGGACCGATGATGCCGATTTTATCTTGCCCCCAAACAGTTAGTTGGAGTTTTTGAGACAAAATTCGTTGGCCAATGGATAAAGTCTCCTTTTCCAGTCGAAGTAAGACTTTAGAAGCTGCTAATGGCTCTATATCTGAAAAGAAAAGTTGGATTTCTTCCTCTTCAAGTGGCTTTTGGGTCATGGACTGAGCTGCTTTTTCGTAGCGTTTTTCTTGAGAAAGAACATTTTTCATCTTTTTAGCCAGTAGTCGTCCGGCAGTACTGTCTTTGGTAGCTCGAAGTGCAGTTTCTACCTTTTGCTTGACTCGGCGATGCTTTTCTATGGCTTTATCATAGGATCGTTGGTCGTTGTCAGCTTGCTGGCTTTGTCTGACAAAACTAGCCTTCCTTTGGGCACTATAGCGATCATAGTCTAAGTGCTCGACTAGGGTTTCAGCTTCCTTTCGATGCTTGACTAGTCGCAAGTGGATAATGGTGTCTGCAGTTTGAGAGAGGAAGTCTTCATCATGAGAAATGAAAATAACGGTCTGCCTGATCTTCTGAATCTTACTTTTTAGCCAATCAACTGTCTCAAGGTCCAGGTCATTTGAAGGTTCATCTAAAAATAGAATCTCAAAGGGTTTGACTAATTCATGGATAAGCTGAATTTTCAAAGCTTCACCTCCCGAGAGGCTACCAATCTCTTGGTCACTAGCAAAACGACTGCTATCAAAGTGCAATTCCTCAGCTAAACGATAGAGAATACTGTAGTCCAAATCAGCAGACTCTAAAAAGAAGTAGTCCTGTAGAGATTTTTTCTTCAATTTTTCAGGGAGATGTTGGGGAATGTGAGCCAGAGACTGAAGGTCAGATTGAATGTCGCCCCTAATAGTGAAATCCTCTAATCTTTCTCCCATTAAAGTTTTAAGTAAGGTTGATTTTCCATTTCCTTCTTCGCCGATAATAGCGACCTTTTCTCCGTCTTGGATAGTAATATTTAAATCGGAAATAAGGTCTCGTAAATCTTTGTTTTGAGTGATAGTTAGATGGTTAATTTTTATCATATTAATGCCCTTTCTAGAATGTCTATATTGCATAACAAAAGCTCTACTTTACCTAGTAGAGCCAATCGTCTATGTCAAAAAATCCTCTCTTAAAAGGGCTGAAAAAGTAGCAGAAAAAAGAGCGCACAAAAAGAGACAGAAACAAGATCTACTAAATAAAGGTTCTTTATTTGATAGACTTAGTTGTTCATGTCTCCCTTACCTCCGAAAATTACTATGTTTATTTTATACCTTTTGGAACACTTTGTCAAAAGAAATGAGAAATTTAAATCTTTCTAGAAACCAAAAACAGGTCCATAGAGAGTCAAAACGTGTTTGACGTGATCGTAGTGGAATTTGTCATAGTTTCGCCAAGCTGTGCGAGCTTCTTCATTGAGTTTAAGGGTGCCAAGTCCAATCAAGAGACTGGTATGTTGGTAAAATTTCTCAAGTTCAACTAAGATAGAGTTATCTAGTTTCTCTGTCTTTTTAAGTTGTTTGAGTAGCTCGTCAATATTTTGCTGCAAGCGCAGATCATCAGGCAATCCTTGTTTGCAAGTTTGGTAAGCGTTATTTAACTCGGAAATGAGTTGATAAGCTTCTAAGATTAGTTCTTTGTCTTCCATATGAGCGTCCTCCTTTGCTCATGTATTGATGTCTATAGTATAGCACCAAAAACAAAAAATGTCATAGTAAATATATCAAAAAATAGTGAAAAATATTTAAAATGTTTAGATACCTTGTTTGAACTTTTTTCATGGTATAATCAAGATAGTAAATCTTTATGGAGGAAGTATGAAATTAAATATTCAAGAAATTCGTAAGCAGCCTGAAGGTTTGCACTTTGAGCAAACTTTAGACTTAGCAGCTGACTTGCGTGCCCGTAATCAAGAAATTATAGATGTAAAAGATATTGTTGCTATAGGGAAAGTTCAGTACGAAGACCTTATGTTTTTCCTAGATTATCAGTTGTCATATACAATCGTTTTAGCTTCTAGCCGCAGCATGGAACCTGTAGAATTGAAAGAGTCTTATCCAGTAACGGAAGTCTTTATGGAAGGTGCTACCAATCAACTGGACCAAGAAGTTTTAGATGATGACTTGGTTTTACCGATTGAAAATGGGGAAATCGACCTGGCTGAAAGTGTCTCAGATAATATCTTGCTAAATATTCCAATCAAGGTCTTAACAGCTGAGGAAGAAGCTGGCCAGGGCTTTGTTTCTGGAAATGACTGGCAAATCATGTCTGAGGAAGAGTATCAAGCCCAACAGGCAGTCAAGAAAGAAGAAAATAGTCCTTTTGCAGGTTTGCAAGGACTGTTTGACGGAGACAAATAGATGGTTTTATCCAAGAAACGTGCCCGTCATGTCATTGAGGAAATCATTGCTCTTTTTCCAGATGCAAAACCAAGTCTAGATTTTCACAATCATTTTGAACTTCTGGTTGCTGTTATGCTGTCTGCTCAGACGACAGATGCGGCAGTCAACAAGGCTACTCCTGGCCTTTTTGCAGCTTTTCCAACCCCACAAACCATGGCAGATGCAAGTGAGAGTGAGATTGCCTCGTATATTTCTCGTCTTGGGCTTTATCGAAATAAAGCTAAGTTCCTTAAGAGGTGTGCTCAGCAACTACTGGATGATTTTGACGGTCAAGTCCCTCAGACTAGGGAAGAATTAGAGAGTTTAGCGGGAGTTGGTCGTAAAACAGCTAACGTAGTTTTGAGCGTGGGATTCGGTATTCCGGCCTTTGCAGTTGATACTCACGTAGAGCGAATCTGTAAACACCACGATATTGTTAAAAAATCAGCTACACCCCTTGAGGTCGAAAAACGTGTTATGGATGTCTTGCCACCAGAAGAATGGCTAGCAGCTCATCAGGCTATGATTTACTTTGGTCGTGCTATTTGTCATCCGAAAAATCCAGAATGCGATCACTATCCACAGTTATACGATTTTAGTTCATTATAAAATTGATTTCTTGTGTTTTTTCTTGCATCGATTACTACTTTGTGATATAGTAGTAGCAATCAAATATTCCTTTAATCCTGTCCCGTGAGGCAGGCAAGGAGCTCGATTAAGTAGAAGGGTAAGTCTATACTGTTTACAGTAAGGCTCGCTTAGTTATACATTCTCAAGTCTCCTTGAAAAAGGAGACTTTTCTTTTTGGAGGTTTGTCATGAAGACAAAAGAAGTTGTAGACGAATTGACCGTCAAGCGAGCGATTACTCGGATTACCTACGAGATTATCGAGCGAAATAAAGATTTAAACAAGATTGTATTGGCTGGGATAAAAACACGAGGTGTCTTCATTGCTCACCGTATCCAAGAGCGTTTGGAACAATTAGAAAATATCTCTGTCCCCGTTGTAGAATTAGATACCAAACCTTTCCGCGACGATGTCAAAAGCGGTGAAGATACTTCTATAATCTCTGTTGATATGACAGAACGTGAGGTAATCTTGGTGGACGATGTGCTTTACACAGGTCGTACAATCCGAGCTGCTATCGATAACATTGTCGGACATGGTCGCCCAGCGCGCGTGAGTCTTGCGGTACTGGTTGACCGTGGACATAGAGAATTGCCAATTCGTCCAGACTATGTTGGGAAAAATATTCCAACTAGCCGTTCTGAAGAAATCATCGTTGAGATGACAGAACTTGATGGTCAAGATAGAGTTTTGATTACTGAAGAAGCTTAGATAGCCAAAGGAGTTAGCCATGTCAGAAAATCAACAAGCCATTCAACATGTAGTCTCAATGGAAGACCTTACTGTAGAACAAGTCATGAAATTGATTAAACGTGGGATCGAATTTAAAAATGGAGCAAAGGCTTCTTATGAAGACCAACACATCGTCTCTAATCTCTTCTTTGAGAGTTCGACTCGTACCCACAAATCTTTTGAAGTAGCAGAGATTAAACTGGGCCTTCAGCTACTGGACTTCGATGTGAAAACAAGTTCAGTCAACAAGGGTGAAACACTCTACGATACAATTTTGACCTTGTCAGCCTTGGGAGTAGATGCCTGTGTCATCCGACATCCAGAGGTAGATTACTACAGAGAGTTGATCGATAGTCCGACGATTACGACTTCGATTATCAATGGTGGCGATGGTTCGGGGCAACACCCAAGCCAGAGCTTGCTTGATTTAATGACGATTTATGAAGAATTTGGACACTTCGAAGGACTCAAGGTTGCCATTGCTGGTGACCTTGACCATTCGCGTGTGGCTAAATCCAATATGCAAATCTTAAAACGCTTAGGAGCAGAACTCTACTTTGCTGGGCCTGAGGAATGGAGAAGTCAAGAGTTTGCAGACTATGGACAGTTTGTAAGCATTGATGAAATCATTGACCAAGTTGATGTGATGATGTTTCTCCGTGTTCAGCATGAGCGTCATGAAAGTGGAACAGTCTTTTCAAAAGAAGGCTATCATGCCCAGCATGGTTTGACTCAAGAACGCTATGATCGCTTGAAAGATAAAGCTATTCTGATGCATCCTGCTCCTGTAAATCGCGATGTTGAAATTGCTGATCACTTGGTCGAAGCACCAAAATCACGTATTGTTCAACAAATGACCAATGGTGTCTTTGTCAGAATGGCAATTTTAGAATCTGTATTGACTTACAGAAACGCAAAATAAGACACAAAACGTTAAAAGATGCCTGTGAGCATCCACGAGAGGTGAATTTATGACTAAACGACTTCTAGTTTTAGAAGATGGAACAATTTTTGAAGGAAAAGCCTTTGGGGCTGATATTGATGTAACTGGTGAAATTGTCTTTAATACTGGGATGACTGGTTACCAAGAATCCATTACAGATCAGTCTTACAATGGACAAATCCTAACCTTTACCTATCCCTTGGTTGGGAATTATGGGATTAACCGTGATGACTACGAGTCTATCAGTCCAACCTGTAAAGGTGTAGTAGTATTTGAAGAAGCTCGTAGAGCCAGCAACTGGCGCAACCAGATGACACTGGATGAATTTTTGAAGTCTAAGAAAATCCCTGGTATTTCAGGTATTGATACACGTGCTTTGACAAAAATCATTCGCAAACATGGGACTATGAGAGCGACTCTGACACATGTGGGAGATAGTATCGATCACATCACAGATCAGCTTCAAGCAACTGTTCTACCAATTGACAATATCAAACAGGTTTCTACAAAAACTGCTTACCCAGCTCCAGGAGTAGGTTTGAGCGTGGTACTTGTAGACTTTGGTCTTAAGCATTCAATCTTAAGAGAGTTGTCTAAGAGAGATTGTAATGTAACGGTCGTTCCTTATACTACAACAGCAGAGGAAATCCTCCACCTAAATCCAGACGGAGTTATGTTGTCAAATGGACCGGGAAATCCAGAAGATGTACCAGAAGCACTCGATATGATTCGTGGTATCCTCGGAAAAATTCCAATCTTTGGTATTTGTATGGGGCACCAGCTCTTTGCGATGGCAAATGGTGCCAAGACCTATAAGATGAAGTTTGGTCACCGTGGATTTAACCACGCTGTACGCGAAATTGCGACAGGGCGCGTGGACTTCACGAGTCAAAACCATGGATATGCAGTGAGCCGTGAAGATTTTCCAGACCATTTGATGATTACTCATGAAGAAATCAATGACAAGTCAGTTGAAGGTGTACGTCACAGATACCAACCAGGTTTCTCTGTGCAATTCCACCCAGATGCTGCACCAGGTCCGCACGATGCAAGTTATCTATTTGACGAGTTCATCGAGATGATGGAAGCCTTCAAACAAACAAACTAAAGACGAGTGTGAAATCGTCGGAGAATTTATTTAATGTCGCCCTGTGAGGCGACGAATAGAAAGGAGAAGGGTGAGCCGTATTTGCTGAACTGAATACGGGCTACGGACGGTGCTAAAAAGATAGTTATTCCTAGAACTGACAGTTCTTCGTCATAACTCCTATTTCAGCTTTGTACGCTTGACGCCCTTAATATCTTATAAATGCCTAAACGTACTGATATTCAAAAAATTATGGTGATTGGTTCTGGTCCGATTATTATTGGTCAGGCTGCTGAGTTTGACTATGCTGGGACTCAGGCTTGCTTGTCTTTGAAAGAGGAAGGGTATGAGGTTGTCTTAGTAAACTCAAACCCTGCAACTATCATGACTGATAAGGAAATTGCAGACAAGGTTTATATCGAACCGATTACACTTGAGTTTGTGACTCGTATTCTCCGTAAAGAACGTCCAGATGCCTTGCTTCCAACACTTGGTGGGCAAACAGGGCTTAACATGGCCATGGAATTGTCTAAAAATGGCATTCTTGATGAATTGGGAGTAGAACTTCTCGGGACTAAATTGTCTGCCATCGACCAAGCTGAAGACCGCGATCTCTTTAAACAATTGATGGAAGAATTGAACCAACCTATTCCAGAATCTGAAATTGTTAACACAGTGGAAGAAGCCGTTGCCTTTGCAGCGACAATTGGCTACCCAGTGATCGTCCGTCCAGCCTTTACCCTAGGTGGTACTGGTGGTGGTATGTGTGCCAACGAGGAAGAACTGCGTGAAATCGCTGAAAATGGGTTGAAGCTGTCACCTGTTACTCAATGTTTGATTGAGCGTTCGATTGCTGGTTTTAAGGAAATCGAATACGAAGTCATGCGTGACTCGGCTGACAATGCCCTTGTTGTATGTAACATGGAAAACTTTGACCCAGTCGGGATTCATACAGGGGATTCCATCGTATTTGCCCCAGCACAAACTATGTCAGATTATGAAAATCAAATGCTTCGTGATGCAAGCTTGAGCATCATTCGTGCCCTCAAGATTGAAGGTGGATGTAATGTTCAGCTAGCACTTGATCCCCACAGCTTTAAGTATTATGTTATTGAAGTAAATCCTCGTGTATCGCGTTCGTCAGCTCTTGCCTCTAAAGCGACAGGTTATCCAATTGCTAAGTTGGCTGCCAAGATTGCAGTTGGCTTGACCTTGGATGAGGTGATCAACCCCGTTACAGGTTCAACCTATGCCATGTTTGAGCCAGCCCTTGACTACGTAGTTGCTAAGATTCCGCGTTTCCCATTTGACAAGTTTGAAAAGGGTGAACGCCGTCTTGGTACTCAGATGAAGGCAACTGGAGAAGTTATGGCCATTGGTCGTAACATCGAGGAGTCACTTCTGAAAGCTTGTCGCTCACTTGAAATTGGGGTTCACCACAATGAAATGCCTGAGCTTGCAGATGTTTCAGATGATGCTTTGATTGAAAAGGTTGTTAAGGCTCAAGATGACCGTCTCTTCTACGTATCAGAAGCCATTCGTCGTGGTTATACACCTGAGGAAATTGCTGAGCTTACAAAAATCGATATCTTCTATCTGGATAAACTTTTGCATATCTTTGAAATTGAGCAAGAATTGGGCTCACATCCACAAGATCTTGAAGTTTTGAAAACTGCAAAATTGAATGGTTTCTCAGATCGTAAAATCGCAGAACTTTGGGAAACGACAGCTGATCAAGTTCGCCAACTTCGTTTAGAAAACAAGATTGTCCCAGTTTACAAGATGGTTGATACCTGTGCGGCAGAATTTGAGTCAGAAACTCCTTACTTCTATTCAACCTATGGTTGGGAAAATGAATCGATCAAGTCTGAAAAGGAATCTGTACTGGTCCTAGGTTCTGGTCCAATCCGTATCGGTCAAGGAGTTGAGTTTGACTATGCGACTGTTCACTCTGTTAAGGCGATTCAAGCTGCTGGCTACGAAGCTATTATCATGAATTCGAACCCAGAGACAGTTTCAACCGACTTCTCTGTATCGGATAAACTTTACTTTGAACCATTAACATTCGAAGATGTCATGAATGTCATCGATTTGGAGAAACCAAAAGGTGTTATCGTTCAGTTTGGTGGTCAAACAGCTATCAACCTTGCTGAGCCATTAGCAAAAGCAGGTGTGACTATCCTTGGTACGCAGGTTGCTGACCTAGACCGTGCCGAAGACCGTGACCTCTTCGAACAAGCTCTCAAAGACTTGGATATTCCACAGCCACCTGGACAGACTGCTACAAACGAAGAAGAAGCAGTACTTGCAGCCCGCAAGATTGGTTTCCCAGTCCTTGTTCGTCCTTCTTATGTCTTGGGTGGACGTGCTATGGAAATTGTAGAAAACGAAGATGATCTTCGTTCTTACATGCGTACAGCTGTTAAGGCTAGTCCAGATCATCCAGTTCTTGTTGACTCCTATATCGTTGGGCAAGAGTGTGAAGTCGATGCCATCTCAGACGGACAAAATGTCCTCATCCCAGGTATCATGGAGCATATCGAACGTGCCGGCGTCCACTCAGGTGACTCCATGGCTGTTTACCCTCCACAAACCTTGTCTCAAAAGGTTCAAGAAACAATCGCAGACTACACAAAACGCCTAGCAATCGGCCTTAACTGTCTTGGTATGATGAACATTCAGTTTGTCATCAAGGATGAGAAAGTTTACGTTATTGAGGTGAATCCACGTGCCAGTCGTACCGTACCATTCCTATCAAAAGTAACCAATATCCCTATGGCTCAGGTAGCGACCAAGCTCATTCTTGGTCAAAGTCTTGAAGAACTTGGTTACAAAGATGGACTTTACCCAGAAAGCAGTCGTGTTCATATTAAAGCGCCAGTCTTCTCCTTTACCAAGCTAGCGAAAGTAGATAGCTTGCTCGGTCCTGAAATGAAGTCAACAGGGGAAGTTATGGGTTCTGATACGACTCTTGAAAAAGCCCTCTACAAGGCCTTTGAAGCTTCTTATCTTCACTTGCCAACCTTTGGAAATGTTGTCTTTACTATCGCTGATGATGCCAAGGAAGAAGCTTTGGATTTGGCTCGTCGTTTCCAAAATATTGGTTATGGTATCCTTGCGACTCAAGGAACAGCAGCTTTCTTTGAAAGTCATGGCTTGAAGGCTCAACTCGTTGGTAAGATTGGTGATGATGAACATGATATCCCAAGCTATGTTCGTAAAGGGAAAATCCAAGCTATCATCAACACAGTTGGTACTAAGCGAACTGCTGATGAAGATGGTGAACAAATCCGCCGTTCAGCTATTGAACATGGTGTACCACTCTTTACAGCCCTAGATACAGCGGATGCTATGCTTAAGGTACTTGAAAGCCGTAGCTTCGTTACAGAAGCCATTTAGTTTCTTGGTAAATGATCTAAGTAGCTTTTATCCAGCGTCAAAAGACGCTGGTTTTTCCTCTTTTATAGAGAAATCAAGTTAGAAATAATAGTTACAGTTCACTATTAAATGTCAAAGTTTATCAATAGATTTATCATTATCGTTAATGAGTAGACTTATTCTGACTTTCCCTAAAATTTTGTTGAATTTTCTTAAGTTTTTATCATATTTTTTATAATTAAGGTGCCTTAAGAAAAATAATGAAAAAACTAAATGTTTTTCATATAGTTTTCATTTTTTGTGTTATAATTAAGGTGCCTTAAGAAAAATATTAAGGTGCCTTAAGAAAAATAATGAAAAAACTAAATGTTTTTCATATAGTTTTCATTTTTTGTGTTATAATTAAGGTGCCTTAAGAAAAATATTAAGGTGCCTTAAGAAAAATAATGAAAAAACTAAATGTTTTTCATATAGTTTTCATTTTTTGTGTTATAATTAAGGTGCCTTAAGAAAAATATTAAGGTGCCTTAAGAAAAATAATGAAAAAACTAAATGTTTTTCATATAGTTTTCATTGTTTTAATAGTTTAAAGTCAATCTTATTTTTCTCTAATAGAAAATAATGAAAAAGTAGGTTTAGAAAGAGGTAAGTATCTATGTCTTCTCATAAAAAAGTGTCACTCTCTGAGATCAATCAATCTATCGATACTCCAAATAACAATCATTTCTGGCAAAATTTAAAGGCCTTCTTGGGTCCAGGTGCCCTTGTGGCTGTAGGGTATATGGATCCAGGGAACTGGATAACCAGTGTGGTTGGAGGTGCATCTTATAAGTACAGTCTCTTATTTGTCATCTTGATTTCATCACTCATTGCTATGCAGCTTCAGCAGATGGCAGGAAAGCTTGGAATTGTAACTCAGATGGACCTGGCTCAAGCAACAGCTCATCATTCACCCAAATGGCTTCGTTATAGTCTATGGGTGATTTTGGAGCTGGCCTTGATGGCGACGGACTTGGCAGAAGTTCTAGGTTCAGCCATTGCCCTCAATCTTCTCTTTAAAATTCCGATTATGATAGCCATCCTCTTGACGGTTTTGGATGTTTTTCTCTTGCTGCTCTTGATGAAGTTTGGCTTTAAGAAGATAGAAGCTATCGTGACCACGCTAATTTTAACGATCTTAGCAATCTTTACCTATCTGGTAGCTTTGTCACATCCAAGCTTCCAAGGAATCGTTGAAGGTTATTTGCCAAATGCAACCTTGTTTGAGAGTCCTCTGCCTGGACATGAAAGTCAATTAACCTTGGCGTTGGGTATCGTGGGTGCGACTGTTATGCCCCATAACCTCTATTTGCATTCTTCCTTGTCTCAGACTCGGAAAGTCAATCACAAGGACAAGAATGATGTTCGAAAAGCCGTGCGCTTTATGACCTGGGATTCTAATCTCCAGTTATCCTTGGCCTTTGTGGTTAACTCCCTTCTTTTGATCTTAGGGGCGGCTCTCTTTTTCGGACATGCATCTGAGATTTCTGCCTTCTCTCAAATGTATAATGCCTTGCAGGATTCAACCATTGCGGGAGCTATAGCTAGCTCAACCTTATCAACCTTGTTTGCCTTGGCTCTATTAGCCAGTGGTCAGAATTCGACTATCACAGGTACCTTGACAGGACAAATCGTTATGGAAGGTTTCTTACATATGCGATTGCCTCAGTGGTTCATTCGTTTGGCGACTCGTCTCTTTGCCTTACTGCCTGTTATGATAGTAGCGGTTCTGTTTGGTCATCAAGAAAAAACCTTGGATCAGTTATTGGTTTATTCACAGGTCTTTCTTTCAATCGCTCTTCCATTTTCAATCTTTCCTTTGATTTATCTAACTTCTAAGAAATCACTGATGGGAGAATTTACCAATGCCAAGTGGAATACTATCCTTGGTTATATCGTTTCCATTATCTTAACTGTTCTCAATGTGAAATTGCTATTTGATATTTTTTAAGACCTTTTAACATGAAGTAGAAAAAATCACCCTAGAGTTAACTCTTGGGTGATTTTTTGCAATTCAAATCTTTGATAGACGAAAAATATTATAAAAAGCTGCATGAAGATGCAGCTACACTATAGCAACGGAAGACATGGGATTCGAACCCACGCACGCTTTCACACGCCTACCGCGTTTCCAACACGGCCTCTTAAGCCTCTTGAGTAATCTTCCAATACTTACTAAAATAGTTTATCATAAAGGGAATTATCTTGCAAATAAAATTCAAACAATTGGCAAAATGATAGAAAGTGAAAGAAAGTGACAAAAAGTGCTTGACTTTGATTTTTTTGTGGTAGAATGATTATTGTAATCGTTAACAGGAGGTGAGTAAGTGCTAAAAACCGAGAGAAAAAAATTGATTTTAGAGGAGCTGGGCAAACATAAAGTCGTTTCTCTAGAGAAATTAGTAGGTTTGTTAGACACGTCAGAATCAACGGTTAGACGAGATTTAGATGAATTGGAATCGGAAAATAAACTTCGCCGAGTGCATGGAGGAGCAGAGTTGCCTCACTCTTTGCAAGAAGAAGAAACCATTCAAGAGAAATCTGTCAAAAACCTTCAAGAGAAAAAATTGATTGCGCAAAAGGCAGCTTCCCTCATCAAAGAAAAAGATGTTATCTTTGTGGATGCAGGAAGTACAACAGCCTTTCTCATTAAGGAATTGGAGCGAAAAGACATTACTGTTGTGACTAACTCCATTCACCATGCGGTTCAATTAGTGGATAAGCAAATCCCGACAGTTATTATCGGCGGTGGGGTTAAAATGACGACTGATGCCAGCATCGGTGGTGTCGCGCTTAATCAGATTAACCAGCTTCACTTTGACCGTGCCTTTATCGGAATGAATGGTGTAGATGAAGGTTACTTTACAACTCCAGATATGGAGGAGGGCGCCGTCAAGCGTGCTATCTTAGAAAATGCTAAACAGACATATGTTCTAGCAGATTCATCCAAGATTGGTCAGTCTTGCTTCGCTAAGGTAGCCCCTATAAAACGAGCTATTGTGATTACAAGCAAGGGTCACGAACTCTTGCCAGCTATCAAAGAAAAAACGGAGGTTATCGAAGTATGATTTATACAGTCACACTAAATCCATCTATTGACTACATTGTCCGTCTGGATAAAGTGGAAGTTGGTAGTGTTAATCGTATGGACAGTGATGATAAGTTTGCTGGTGGTAAGGGAATCAATGTTAGCCGTGTCTTGAAACGCTTGGATATTTCAAATACTGCGACAGGCTTCATCGGTGGCTTTACAGGTAAATTTATCACAGATACTTTAGCTGAAGAGAAAATTGAAACACGATTTGTCCAAGTGGCAGAAGATACGCGGATCAACGTCAAGATCAAAGCAGACCAAGAAACCGAAATCAACGGAACTGGTCCTACTGTTGAGCCAGAACAGCTTGAAGAATTAAAAGCCATTCTTTCAAATCTGACAGCAGAAGATACAGTTGTATTTGCTGGTTCAAGTGCAAAAAACCTAGGCAATGTTATCTATAAGGATTTGATTGCCTTGACTCGTCAAACGGGTGCTCAAGTGGTCTGTGACTTTGAAGGTCAGACCTTAATCGATAGTTTGGATTATCAACCTCTTCTAGTTAAACCGAACAATCATGAACTTGGAGCTATCTTTGGAGTGAAACTCGAAAGCTTAGATGAGATTGAAAAATACGCTCGAGAATTGTTGGCTAAAGGTGCTCAAAACGTTATTATTTCTATGGCTGGAGATGGAGCCCTTCTGGTAACATCAGAAGGAACCTACTTTGCAAAACCGATTAAGGGAACCGTGAAAAACTCAGTTGGTGCTGGTGACTCGATGGTTGCTGGATTTACAGGTGAGTTTGTCAAATCAAAAGACGCAGTAGAAGCCTTCAAATGGGGAGTGGCTTGTGGAACAGCAACTACCTTCTCTGATGACTTGGCAACTGCAGCATTTATTAAAGAGACTTATGAAAAAGTTGAGGTAGAAAAAAGATGAAAATTCAGGATTTACTGAGAAAAGATGTGATGTTGCTTGATTTACAAGCAACTGAAAAAACAGCAGCTATCGAAGAAATGATTCATAGCTTGGTAGAGCACGGATATGTGACAGATTTCGAAACCTTCAAAGAAGGAATCTTGGCGCGTGAAGCTTTGACTTCTACAGGTTTGGGTGATGGTATCGCAATGCCTCATAGCAAGAACGCTGCAGTTAAAGAAGCAACTGTTCTCTTTGCTAAGTCAAATAAGGGTGTTGACTACGAAAGTTTAGACGGACAACCAACTGATCTCTTCTTTATGATTGCCGCTCCAGAAGGTGCCAATGATACTCACCTGGCTGCCTTGGCAGAATTATCTCAATACTTAATGAAAGACGGCTTTGCTGACAAACTTCGTCAAGCGACATCAGCTGATCAAGTCATCGAACTCTTTGATCAAGCTTCAGAAAAAGCTGAGGAACCAGCTCAAGCTCCTGCAAATGACTCTGATGATTTCATCGTAGCAGTTACAGCTTGTACAACAGGTATCGCCCACACTTACATGGCTCAAGAAGCTCTTCAAAAAGTGGCTGCTGAAATGGGTGTTGGTATCAAGGTTGAAACAAATGGTGCCAGCGGTGTAGGTAACCAATTGACAGCAGAAGATATCCGCAAGGCTAAAGCTGTCATTATCGCTGCAGATAAGGCTGTTGAGATGGATCGTTTTGATGGTAAACCATTGGTAAATCGTCCAGTTGCAGATGGTATTCGTAAGACAGAAGAGTTGATTAACTTGGCTCTTTCTGGAAATGCTGAAGTTTATCATGCTGCTAACGGAGCACAATCTTCAACAGCGTCAAATGAAAAACAAAGTGTCGGTGGTGCTTTCTACAAACACTTGATGAGTGGTGTATCTCAAATGTTGCCATTCGTTATCGGTGGTGGTATCATGATTGCCCTAGCCTTCTTGATTGATGGTGCTATGGGTGTGCCAAATGATAGCCTCGGAAATCTTGGATCTTACCATGAACTCGCTTCTATGTTTATGAAAATCGGTGGTGCAGCCTTTGGTTTGATGTTGCCAGTATTTGCAGGATATGTTGCTTACTCAATCGCTGAAAAACCAGGTTTGGTAGCAGGTTTCGTAGCTGGGGCTATCGCTAAAGAAGGTTTTGCCTTTGGTAAAATCCCTTATGCTCAAGGTGGTGAAGCAACTTCAGCCCTTGCAGGTGTATCATCAGGTTTCCTTGGAGCCCTTGTTGGTGGATTTATCGCTGGTGCCTTGGTACTCTTGGTTAAGAAATACGTGAAGGTTCCACGTTCGCTTGAAGGTGCTAAATCAATCCTTCTCTTGCCACTTCTTGGAACAGTCTTGACAGGATTTGTCATGCTTGCTGTTAACATCCCAATGGCAGCAATCAACACTGCTATGAACGACTTCCTTGGCGGTCTTGGAGGTGGATCAGCTGTCCTCCTTGGTATCGTTCTTGGAGGTATGATGGCTGTCGATATGGGTGGACCTGTCAATAAAGCAGCTTATGTCTTTGGTACTGGTACTCTTGCAGCAACAGTGTCAACAGGTGGTTCAGTAGCCATGGCAGCGGTTATGGCTGGAGGAATGGTTCCACCACTTGCAATCTTTGTCGCAACTCTTCTCTTTAAAGATAAATTCACAAAAGAAGAACGCAACTCAGGTTTGACTAACATCGTTATGGGCTTGTCATTCATCACTGAAGGAGCGATTCCATTTGGTGCGGCTGATCCAGCTCGTGCTATCCCAAGCTTTATCCTTGGTTCAGCAGTGGCAGGTGGACTTGTTGGTCTTGCAGGTATCAAACTCATGGCACCTCATGGAGGAATCTTCGTTATCGCCCTTACAACAAATGCCCTTCTTTACCTTGTCTTTGTCTTGATTGGAGCACTTGTTAGTGGTGTAGTTTATGGTTACCTTCGTAAACCATTAGAAAAATAATCACAAATAGATTCAAATGACTGAACACGAAAGTGGGCAGTCATTTTTTTGATAATGAGGTTAGGGAGACCGATCTTTAAAGTGATATAATAGAAGTAAATATTAGAGAATTTTTCTTCATCCAAATGATAGAATGCTAAAGTTCTACAAATACCTTAGAGGAGAAAAGTGTCATGAGTGATTCTAGAAAAGAAGAAATCGACAAATTAGTGAAAGAAAATATCTCTCACCAAAATCTTGCAAAAGAAGAGTTACAAGAGACCTATGCCAGCTTGCTGGAGGAGAATTTTCCTGATTCTAAACGAATTCATTTTATAGCTGATTTAGGCAGGAGTCCAGAAATTGCCTTTCATTTTGAGCTCATTTGCAACGATTGGGAGGAAGAAACTGACCTAAATTTTGAAGCGAGTTTTGACCAGCATGGGCAGGAGGGAATCGATTATCTTTTGGAAATTCTCGATCAAAAGGAAGCAGAGAGACAACGTGTTTTGATTGTATATCTTCTAGCGAAAATCCTCTCCAAAGTAAGACATAGAGATTTTTATGCATCTTCCTGCAAGCAAGTACTTCCTGTTCTAATCTCTCTTTTACCTAGTTCAGAAGCTTCGAATCGTAGAAAGTTAATCATTGCCCTAGGTTGGATTGGTTCAATAAGTGAGATAGAAATCTTAGGGCAACATCTCTTGACTGACCAAGATCCACTTTGTCGTGCCTGGTCTGCCAGTAGTTTGATGCAATTATCTTTTCATCAAGTTGAAAAAGAAGTCTTGATGGAGAAAACGAAGGATTTGTTTGGTGAAGCCATTGCAGAAGAAAAGGACTTTCGGGCTTGTGCTCTGATGATAGAAGCAGCTCAAGTTTTATTTGGGAAAAAATGGATTCCTACATCTGCTGTGGAGAAGTTGGAAATCGAAAAGATTGAGAAGGCAAGAAAATCAGCAATTAGATTTTTGAAGAAGTAGTGAGACAAGGTTGTTGAAAAATCATATAGAATAGAAAATTCAGAATTATCAACGAAAGATGATTGTGTCTAGTAGATGCAGTCATTTTTTTGATTGTTCTAGATGTTTCTGAAATATGGTATAATAGAAGCATGGCAAACAAAAATACAAGTAAAACAAGACGGAGACCGTCAAAAGCTGAATTAGAAAGAAAGCAAGCTATCCAACGGATGTTAATTTCCTTAGTCATAGCTTTTTGCTTAATGTTCGCTGCTCTGAGATTAGGAGCAGTGGGTCTCACCCTCTATAATCTCATTCGTCTATTAGTAGGAAGTCTGGCCTATCTGGTCATTTTTGTCGTCCTAGTCTATCTTTTTCTCTTCAAATGGATTCGGAAGCAAGAAGGTCTGATCTCAGGTTTTCTTTGCATTTTTTCAGGCTTATTGCTGATTTTTGAAGCTTATCTTGTATGGAAATATGGCTTAGAGCAGTCTGTCTTTAAGGGAACTTTAGCCCAAGTTTTGACAGATTTGACAGGCTTTCGTGTGACTAGCTTTGCTGGAGGAGGGCTGCTAGGTGTTGCTCTCTACATTCCAGTAGCTTTTCTCTTTTCAAATATTGGTACTTACTTTATCGGAGCCATCTTAATCTTGATTGGTGCTCTTCTAGTCAGTCCCTGGTCTGTCTATGACGTTGCTGATTTTCTTGGAGCACGTTTTTCGCTTTGGATGGAGCGACGCGAGCTGAAGAAACAAGAACGCTTCATCAAACGGGAAGAGGAAAAAGCGCGTAAGGAAGCAGAGGAGCAGGAAAAACTAGAAAAAGAACAAGCAGAGCAAACCTTGTTGGACATACCTCCTGTTGATATGGAAACTGGCGAGATTTTAGAAGCTCCCCCTGTTCACTTTGATGATTTACCACCCCTTCCAGAGGAAGAATGGATAGAACCTGAAATTATTCTCCCGCAAGCAGACTATGAAGTTCCTAGCGAAGTTGATATTCCAGAGGAAGCTGAGTTCTTAGATGATGAGGATGTTGAGGTAGATTTTTCTGCTAAAAAAGCCTTGGAATACAAACTTCCAAGCTTGCAACTCTTTGCACCCGATAAACCAAAAGATCAGTCAAAAGAAAAGAAAATCGTTCGAGAAAATATCAAAATTTTGGAAGAAACCTTTGCGAGTTTCGGTATCAAGGTAACGGTTGAACGTGCTGAAATCGGTCCATCAGTTACCAAGTACGAAGTAAAGCCAGCTGTTGGTGTGCGGGTCAATCGCATTTCCAATCTAGCAGATGACTTGGCTCTGGCCTTGGCTGCGAAAGATGTCCGTATCGAAGCTCCAATTCCAGGGAAATCCTTGGTCGGGATTGAAGTGCCTAACTCTGAAATTGCGACCGTATCTTTCCGAGAACTCTGGGAACAATCGCAAACTAAACCTGAAAATCTGCTAGAAATTCCCCTTGGCAAAGCCGTCAATGGTACAGCTCGCAGTTTCGACCTGGCTAAAATGCCTCACTTACTTGTGGCTGGTTCGACAGGTTCTGGTAAATCTGTTGCAGTCAATGGTATCATTGCAAGTATTCTCATGAAGGCACGTCCAGACCAAGTCAAGTTTATGATGGTGGATCCGAAGATGGTTGAGTTGTCAGTCTATAATGATATTCCTCACCTCTTGATTCCGGTCGTGACTAACCCTCGTAAGGCCAGCAAGGCCCTTCAAAAAGTCGTAGATGAGATGGAAAACCGTTATGAACTCTTTGCCAAAATTGGGGTTCGTAATATTGCTGGTTTCAATGCTAAAGTTGAGGAATTCAATGCCCAGTCTGAATACAAGCAAGTACCTCTACCTTTAATTGTCGTGATTGTTGATGAGTTAGCTGACCTCATGATGGTGGCTAGCAAGGAAGTAGAAGATGCCATTATCCGTCTAGGACAGAAGGCGCGTGCAGCTGGTATTCATATGATCCTCGCGACCCAGCGTCCGTCGGTGGATGTTATTTCTGGTTTGATTAAGGCCAATGTACCGTCTCGTGTAGCCTTTGCTGTATCTTCTGGAACGGATTCACGTACGATTTTGGATGAAAATGGCGCGGAGAAATTGCTTGGTCGAGGGGATATGCTCTTCAAACCAATCGATGAAAATCACCCTGTACGCTTGCAAGGCTCCTTTATCTCGGATGATGATGTGGAACGTATTGTTAGCTTTATCAAGGCTCAAGCAGATGCCGATTATGATGAAAGCTTTGATCCCGGAGAGGTTTCTGAGACAGAAGGTGAGTCTGGCACAGGAGATGAAGGTGGAGATCCGCTATTTGAAGAAGCTAAGGCTCTGGTCATTGAAACTCAAAAAGCGAGCGCATCCATGATTCAACGTAGATTATCAGTTGGTTTTAACCGAGCAACTCGCTTGATGGAAGAATTAGAGATGGCTGGGGTTATTGGTCCAGCAGAAGGAACGAAGCCACGAAAGGTTTTACAACAATAAAAAACGTAAAAATAGTATAAAAATGCATGGAAACTTTATTGAAAAGTTAGTCAAAAATGGTCTAACTTTTACGATGAAGTTTCCTTTTTTATAGCGATTTCTTTAGAAATAAGGCCATCTGAAAATCGTTTCAGACTTGCCTAATAATCGGATTTTACTTTTACTAGTTTTACCTATTAAACTATTGATTTTTTAAACTGTTTTTGATATATTAAATTGGTATAGAAAAAATTATATGTTTATCCAGTAGTGTTTAAAAATTGAGGAGGATATTTTTTAAAAATAAAATGCAAACGCTTACCTGGTAAACTGAAAGGAACAAAAAACCGATGGATAAAGGATTATTTGAAAAACGTTGCAAATATAGTATTCGGAAATTTTCATTAGGGGTTGCTTCTGTTATGATTGGTGCAGCTTTCTTTGGAACTAGCACTGTTCTCGCAGATTCTGCACAAACAGGTTCAACAGCGACCATGCCAGCTGATTTGGCGACAGCTCTTGCCAATGCTAAAGAGGATGATGGGCATGACTTTGAAGCACCAAAACCTGGTGAAGACCAAGGTTCTCCTGAAGTAACTGAAGGACCAAAGACTGAAGAAGAATTGCTGGCAAAAGAAAAAGAAACTGCAACTGCAACAAGCTCAGCAGCTTCAGATACTCTTCCTGAAGAACTACGTGGAAAACTTGATAAGGCTGAAGAAAATGGCCGCACTGCCTCAAAAGAAGAACTAGAAAAAGAAGATAAAAGCTTAGTTCCAGAAGAAGTAGCTAAAACAAAAAATGGGGTATTAAACTACGGTGCAACTGTCGAAATTAAAAGCTCTGCTGGGCTCGGTAGTGGTATTGTTATCGGGGAAAATCTCGTTTTGTCTGTTTCTCATAACTTTATCAAAGATGTTCCAGATGGCAATAATCGTAAGGTAGCTGATAATGTTGAAAGTGATGACGATGTTTATACAATTTCTTACCAAGGCGCTCCAGACGTCAAATTCAGTAAAAATGATGTAAAACACTGGGACCGTGAAGGATTCCTCAAAGGATATAAAAATGACTTGGCAATCGTTAAGCTTCGTACACCTCTTGCAAATGCACCAGTTGAAGTGACTGACAAGCCTGCAACAACTAAGGTAGGAGATAAGGTTCACGTATTTGGATATCCAAAAGGAGAACTTGATCCAATTTTGAATACAACTGTTGAGGATATTAATAATCACGGAGAAGGTGTTCGTGGCATTAGCTATCAAGGAAGTGAACCAGGTGCTAGTGGTGGCGGTATTTTCGATGAAAATGGGAAATTGATTGGTATTCACCAAAATGGTGTATCTGGTAAACGTAGTGGAGGTATTCTCTTCTCACCTGCTCAGCTAGAGTGGATTCAAAACTACATCAAGGGTATTGAAACAACGAAACCAGCTGGTCTAGATGCTCTCGATAAACAAGTTGAGGACAAGGAAGAAAAACCAAAAGAGGATAAACCTAAGGAAGATAAGCCAAAAGCAGAAACACCAGCAGAAAATAAACCTGCTGAAAACAAGCCGGCTGAGAACAAGCCAGCAGAAAATAAACCTGCTGAAAACAAGCCAGCTGAGAATAAACCAGCTGAGAATAAACCGACTGAATCAAAAGAAGTTACTCCAGAATGGAAAACAGTTGAAAATAAAGACCAACAGGGAACAGTAACAATCCGTGAAGAAAATGGAGTTCGTTACAACCAACTAGCTTCAACTGCTCAAAATGACAATGGTAAGAAACCAGCCTTGTTTGAAAAAGATGGTTTGACAGTCGATGCTAATGGAAATGCCACTGTTGATTTGACCTTTAAAGAAGAATCTGAAACAGGTAAATCTCGCTTCGGTGTCTTCATGAAATTCAAAGACACTGATAACAATGTTTTTGTAGGTTACGACCAAGGTGGATGGTTCTGGGAATACAAGTCAAATGGAAGTGGACTTTGGTACCAAGGTGGACGTGTTGCAGCTCCAGTAAATGGTTCTGAGAACCACTTGACCATCAGCCTTAAATCAGATGGACAGCTCAATGCAACTAACAACGATGTCAAACTCTTTGACACAGTTACCTTGCCATCTGCAGTTAATGACAAACTCAAAGATGAGAAGAAAATCGTTCTTAAAGCTGGAACCTATAACAGCAGCGAACGTACCATTGTCAATGTCAAAACTGATGATCAAGAAGGTGTGAAAAACGATCAAGAAGCCGCTGAAAAAGAAAAGGGCGACACAGTAGATGATAGCAATGTCAAATACGACACTATCGAATCTACAGTATTGAAAGCAGTCATCGACCAAGCCTTCCCACGTATTAAAGAGTACGTCCTCAATGGCAACAAGCTTCCAGGTCAAGTGCAACCGATTAATCAAGTTGTGATTAATAAACACGCTGTGACTCCTGAAGTTACCTATAAGAAGGTCAATGCAACGACTGCCGAGTATGAAATGAAACTCCGTGATGAGGAAAACCTCATCAATGCAGATATGACAGTTCGTTTGCAAGTGGTGGACAACCAACTTCACTTTGATGTGACTAAGATTGTCAACCATAACCAAGTTACACCAGGACAAAAGATTGATGACGAACGTAAATTACTTTCTTCAATCAGCTTCCTAGGAAATGCCTTGGTATCTGTTTCAAGCGACCAAGCGGGAGCTAAGTTTGATGGGGCAACCATGTCAAACAATACTCACGTCAGTGGTGATGACCATATCGAAGTAACAAATCCAATGAAAGAATTAGCCAAAGGCTACATGTACGGATTTGTTTCAACAGACAAACTTGCAGCAGGTGTATGGAGTAACTCACAAAATAGCTACGGTGGTGGTTCTTACGACTGGACACGTTTGACAGCTTATAAGAATACGATTGGCAATGCTAACTACGTGGAAATTCATAGCTCTGAATGGCAATGGGAAAAAGCGCACAATGGAGTTGTCTTCCCAGCATACACTCAAGAACTTCCAAGTGCAAAAGTTGTCATCACTGAAGATGCCAATGCTGACCATAAGGTTGACTGGCAAGATGGTGCGATTGCTTACCGTAGCATCATGAACAACCCTCAAGGTTGGGAAAAAGTTAAAGACATTACTGCTTACCGTATCGCTATGAACTTTGGTTCACAAGCGCAAAACCCATTCCTCATGACCTTGGATGGTATCAAGAAGATCAACCTCCATACCGATGGTCTTGGCCAAGGTGTACTGCTTAAGGGATACGGAAGTGAAGGACATGACTCTGGACACTTGAACTATGCGGACATCGGTAAACGTATCGGTGGTGTTGAAGACTTTAAGACTCTTATTGAGAAAGCTAAGAAATATGGTGCCCACCTCGGTATCCACGTCAACGCTTCAGAAACTTATCCAGAGTCTAAATACTTTAATGAAGATATTCTTCGTAAAAATGCAGATGGTAGCTATAGCTACGGTTGGAACTGGCTTGACCAAGGTATCAACATTGATGCTGGTTATGACCTCGCTCATGGGCGTCTAGCTCGTTGGGAAGAGTTGAAGAAAGAGTTGGGTGAAGGTCTAGACTTCATCTACGTCGACGTATGGGGTAACGGTCAATCAGGTGACAACGGTGCCTGGGCAACTCACGTTATTGCGAAAGAAATTAACAAACAAGGTTGGCGCTTTGCTATTGAGTGGGGCCATGGTGGTGAATATGATTCTACCTTCCAACACTGGGCAGCTGACTTGACCTACGGTGGCTATACAAATAAAGGTATTAACAGTGCCATCACTCGCTTTATCCGTAACCACCAAAAAGATTCTTGGGTTGGTGACTACAGAAGTTATGGTGGTGCAGCTGACTACCCACTTCTAGGCGGTTATAGCATGAAGGACTTTGAAGGATGGCAAGGACGAAGTGACTATAACGGTTATGTAACAAACTTGTTTGCTCATGACGTTATGACTAAGTACTTCCAACACTTCACAGTAAGCAAATGGGAAGATGGCAAACCAGTAACCATGACTGACAATGGTAGTACCTATAAATGGACTCCAGAAATGAAAGTCGAGTTGGTCGATGCTGCAAATAACAAGGTTGTTGTAACTCGTAAATCTAATGATGTCAACAGTCCACAATATCGTGAACGAATTGTTACGCTTAACGATCGTGTGATTCAAGATGGTTCAGCCTACTTGACACCTTGGAACTGGGATGCAAATGGTAATAAGCTTGAAAGTGACAAGGAAAAAATGTACTACTTCAATACTGAAGCAGGTGCAACAACTTGGACACTTCCTAGCGACTGGGCAAATGGTAAGGTTTACCTTTATAAGCTAACTGACCAAGGTAAAACTGAGGAAAAAGAAGTTGCCGTGAAAGATGGTAAGATTACCCTTGACCTCACTGCAAATCAGCCATATGTTCTCTATCGTTCTAAACAAACAAATCCTGAAATGTCATGGAGTGAAGGAATGCATATCTATGACCAAGGATTTAACAGTGAATCTTTGGATCATTGGAAGATTTCGGGAGATGCTTCTAAGGCTGAAATCGTGAAGTCTCAAGGTGCAAACCAAATGCTCCGCATCCAAGGCAACAAAGAAAAAGTTAGTCTCACTCAAAAATTGACTGGCTTGAAGCCAAATACTAAATATGCAGTCTATGTCGGTGTAGACAACCGTAGTAATGCTAAAGCAAGTATTACCGTTAATACTGGTGAAAAAGAAGTAACCAACTACACCAACAAGTCACTCGCCCTCAACTATGTAAAAGCCTATGCTCACAATACTCGTCGAAGCAATGCAACAGTTGATAACACAAGTTATTTCCAAAACATGTATGCTTTCTTCACAACAGGTTCAGATGTATCAAATGTAACCTTGACCTTGAGTCGTGAAGCAGGCGATGAAGCAACTTACTTCGATGAAATTCGTACCTTTGAAAATGAATCAAATATGTACGGTGACGGTCACGATACTGCAACAGGCGTCTTCAAACAAGACTTTGAAAATGTCGGACAAGGTATCTTCCCATTTGTCATCGGTGGTATCGAAGGCGTTGAAGACAACCGTACTCACTTGTCTGAAAAACATGGACCATACACACAACGTGATTGGAATGGCAAGAAAGTTGATGACGTTATCGAAGGAAATTGGTCACTCAAGACAAATGGACTTGTAAGTCGTCGTAACTTGGTTTACCAAACAATTCCACAAAACTTCCGCTTTGAAGCAGGCAAGACCTACCGTATTACATTTGACTATGAAGCTGGATCTGACAATACTTACGCCTTTGTAGTCGGTAAGGGAGAATTCCAATCTGGACAAGCAAGTAATTTGGAAATGCATGAATTGCCAAATACTTGGACAGATTCTAAGAAAGCGAAACGTGCAACCTTCCTAGTAACAGGTGCGGAAACTGGCGATACATGGGTAGGTATCTACTCTACAGGCAATGCAAGCAACACTCGCGGAGACTCAGGTGGTAATGCTAACTTCCGTGGCTACAATGACTTCATCATGGACAGACTTCAAATCGAAGAAATTGTCTTGACTGGTAAGATGATGACAGAAAATGCTGTCAAGAACTATCTTCCAACTGTTGCGATGACTAACTACACTAAAGAAACAATGGATGCTTTGAAAGAAGCTGTCTTCAACCTCAGTCAAGCAGATGATGATATCAGTGTAGAAGAAGCTAAGTCTGAAATTGCTAAGGTCAATGCTCTTAAAGACGCTTTAGTGATGAAGAAAACAGCTCTTGTAGCAGATGACTTTGCAAGTCTTACAGCTCCTGCTCAGGCTGGTGAAGGTCTTGAAAATGCCTTTGATGGCAACGTTTCTAGCCTATGGCATACATCATGGAGCGGAGGAGATGTTGGTAAACCTGCAACTATGGTCTTGAAGGAACCAACTGAAATTACTGGCTTCCGTTACGTTCCACGTGGTTCAGGATCAAATGGTAACTTGAGAGATGTCACTCTTGTGGTTACTGATGAAACAGGTAAGGAACATACCTTCAATGCAACCAATTGGGCTAACAATAATAAACCAAAAGATATTGACTTTGGTAAGACTATCAAGGCTAAAAAGATTGTTCTAACTGGAACAAGAACCTACGGTGATACAGAAAACCAATATCAATCAGCTGCAGAATTGATCTTCGCTCGTCCACAGGTTGCTGAAACTGGTCTTGACACTACAGCCTATGAAGCAGCCTTGGCAAAAGCTCAAAAATTGACTGATAAAAGTAATCAAGAGGAAGTAGCAAGTGTTGTTGCCAGCATGAAATTTGCAACAGATAATCATCTCTTAACAAATAGAATGCTTGAATTCTTTGCAAATTATCTCGACCAATTGAAAGACCAAACACCTACTCCAACTCCAGATCCAGAACCAACTCCAGAACCTAAACCTGAAGCTCCAACTTCAAGCAAGGGTGACGAAGCTGCGCCAGTTGTTGACCTTCCAGAATTCACAGGTGGTGTAAATGGTGTTGAAGCCGCAATCCATGAAGTACCAGAGTTTACTGGAGGTGTGAATGCAGCTGAAGCCGCTGTTCATGAAGTTCCAGAATACAATGAAGTTGAGGGAACCGCAGGAAATGAAGTAGCTATCCACGAAGTACCAGAATTTACTGGAGGTGTAAATGGAGCTGAAGCCGCTGTCCATGAAGTACCAGAGTATACAGGTGCGATTGGAACAGCAGGTGATCAAGCCGCACCTACTGTAGAAAAACCAACTGAAGGTGTTCGTGTCTTGTCAGATAAGACTACAGGAGTTGTAGTTGCAGGACTAGCAAGAGATTTGGCTACAGATCTTAATCTTAAAGTTCAAAAAGTAACAGACCAAAGTCTACAAGGTGTGAAATTTGATGCTTATGCTCTTCATTTAGTTGATAAAGATAAGCATGAGGTTCAAGCGAAGGGTGTAGTGCTTGTTCGACTTCCAGTTTCTAGTGAAGTAGCTGGAGTATACTACACTGCATCAGGTGAGGCAGTAAGCTTTACAAATGGTCAAGGTACAGTTGAGTTTACAACTAGTCAGCTAGGACATTTTGCAGTAGTTTATAAACAAGTTTCTAAACCACAAACGCCATCAGTAGGAGAACCAGGTCATAAACCACAAACTCCATTAACTGAGGAACCTGGAAGTCAAGTACAGACTCCATCAACAGAGAAACTGGATCATAAACCACAGGATGCAGCAGTACAAAAACTCGATCAGAAATCAGATGATACTGCTAAACCAGAAATGAAGGAAGTAGCAGCTAAACAAGAAGCGAAGGATAAACTTCCAGAAACTGGTACTAGCAAGTCAGATCATCTCTTCTTCCTTGCCAGCCTCAGTCTAGCAATGTCTGCTCTATTTCTTGCAAAGAGAAAAGAAGATTAAAAAATAAAAAGTTTTCAATAAAAGAGAGCTTAAAACTCCACAATCACTGTAGTGGAGAAAAAGAAAACCCAGAGAGGACCCTCTAGGTCCTCTCTTTTTCTAAAGGGGAATGATAGCGCTTACTCCTTGTGGGCGTATGAAAGGAAATAGGAAAAAATGGGAAAACATTTTTTTGAGAAACGGTGTCATTACAGTATACGTAAATTTACAATCGGCGCAGCTTCTGTTATGATTGGTGCCAGTATCTTTGGAACTGGTATGGTTCAAGCTGCTGAAACAGAAGGACCTGCAGAGACAGAAGGTACGGTAACACAGGCTCAGCCTCTGGATAAACTGCCAGCAGATATAGCAGCAGCTATTGAAAAAGCAGAAGCAAGTGCTGGAACTGTAGATGAACAACCTGCAGGGTCAGAAACTGGGGCAACTGCAGCTGAAACAACTACTCCAAAACCAACTGAAACTCCTGCTCCTAAGGAAGAAGTAGCTTCAAAACCAGCTACAAATCCAAAAGAGGAAGCAGCTTCTGAAGCGAAACCAGCTGCAAGTCCTGCGACTAAAGATGTAGTAGATACACCAGATGTCAATCATTTAGAAAAAGCTTCTGCTACAGCATCAAACCATGAAGCCAACACACAATACACAGCAGAAAAGGCGATTGACGGAAAACCTGATACTCGTTGGGCTACTGACCAAAACGTTGAGAAACCAACAATCGAATTTACTCTTGAAAAGACAACAGTGATTAAGCATGTTGAGATTGATTGGGACCGCCGCGTTCGTGGTGAACAAAATGATCCTAATATCAAGTCATGGAACCTCTATTACGCCGGCCAGGATGATGTGAATGGTTCAGGAGTTAAAGAATGGAAGTTGGCTTATCAAAGAACAGGGAATCCTCTTCTTGATGAAAAAATTGACTTGAAAGAAGCTATCCAAGCCAAATACCTTAAACTTGAAATTACAGACTATCAAGCTGGTACAATGAATTGGAAAAATGTTGGGATTCAAGAAATTCGTGCCTACTCAAACATTCCAGACGCTAGCAAACCAACAGATATTCGCCAAGTGACAGAATTAGCTGTTGCTGAAGATGGAAAATCTCTTATCTTGCCTAAATTACCAGGTCAAGTCAGCTTGATTGGTAGCAACAAACAGGGTGTTGTTGACCTAAATAACAAAATCTATAAACCCTTAACAGATCAAACTGTTAAGGTCATGGTCCAACAAGTCAAGGATACTCATACCTTCACAAAAGAATTTGAAGTCCTTATTAAAGGCTTACATGCAGACGAAGGCGTTGGCACTAAACCAGCAGTTGCTCCAGCAGTTCAACAATGGTATGGAACTGAAGGAAAAACTTCTATTACAGCTGATACTGTGATTTCAGTTGGCGATTCTGGATTTGGTCAAGAAGCTAAATTCTATCAGACTGACCTTGAAAGTCGTGGGCTAGAAATCGCTACAGGTGATCAAACAGCTCAAAAACGGATTGAATTTAAAAAGGTTGAAGATAAGGGTTATGGTAAAGAAGGCTATGGTATCACTGTAAAAGATGGTGTTATTACTGTAGAAGCTGCAACCAACGCAGGAGCCTTTTACGCAACTCGTACTCTTCTACAAATGGGCGAAAATGATTTGCAAAACGGAGAAATCCGTGACTTCCCAAGCTTTAGCCACCGTGGCTTTATGCTAGACACAGGTCGTAAGTTTATTCCTTATGATACGCTTGTAGACATCATGCTCAACATGGCTTACTACAAGATGAACGATCTTCAGTTGCACTTGAATGATAACTATATCTTCTTAAAAGATCACTTGGCTGGTAAAAATCTTTCTCAAGATGAAGAACTAGACTATGTCCTCAAAAAAGCTAAGACAGGCTTCCGTGTAGAGACTGATGTTGTTGGTAAAAATGGTGAAAAATTAACATCTGACGAGCATTACACTAAGGAAGAAATGCAAGAAATCATCAAGTTGGCCAAAGCTTTACATATCAATCTTGTTCCTGAAATTGACACACCAGGTCACGCCCTTTCATTTGTTAAAGTTCGTCCAGACTTGATGTATAAAGGTCAGCTTAGTGCGAGAAAACATAATGTAGAGCGTGTGGCTATGCTAGATTTGGATAACAAGTACGAAGAAACTCTTGCTTTTGTCAAATCAGTCTATGATAAATTGCTCGATGGTGAAGACGCACCTCTCCATGGCGTATCTACAGTTCATATCGGTACAGATGAATATTATGGAAATCCAGAAAGCTATCGTCGCTATGTCAACGATATGATCCAGTACATCAAAGGCAAAGGTTTGACACCGCGTATTTGGGGTTCCCTCAGTGCCAAACAAGGAACTACACCTGTAGATTGGAAAGATGTAGAAGTTGATATCTGGAGTATTGGTTGGCAACGTCCAGCGGCTGCAATTGCTCAAGGTGCTAAGATTATCAATATCACAGATATTCCAACCTATAGTGTTCCAAGTGGTAGCAATAGTCAAGGTGGATATGGAGATTATGCAAACTATGAAACACAATACAATCGCTGGACACCAAATGACTTCTCAACAGGTGGAGGACCACGCTTAGAAGCCTCTAATCCAAATATCCTTGGTGGTGGTCATGCAGTATGGAATGATAATATTGACCTCCATGAAACTGGACTCACTTCTTATGATATCTTTAAACGCTTCTTCAAGAGTATGCAATCAACTGCAGAACGCACTTGGGGTTCAGACCGTGCAGCCAAGACCTATGCAGAACGTGTTCAACCAGCAAGTGTTTATGCACCTCAATCTAATCCAGATAAGACCGTAGCTGAAGAAGACTTGTTCAAGATTAATCCTGAGACTGTCAAAGATTATCTTGCTAAGAAAGTACAGAAGACTGAAGCAGGTTTGAATTTCGAAAAAGATAGCACTATCGAAGGCCTAGTTGGTGATGCTGGACCAAGTCATGTCTTGAAATTGGATGTGACAGTGACTGGTGATGGCGAGCAAACCTTCTCAACAAGCGGAAACAATCAACTCTATCTTGCGGACAAAGATGGCTACCTTGCCTATACTTTTGAACAATTCCATATTCAATTTAACAAGAAACTTGAAAAGAACAAACGTTATCAAATTTCTGTCGTAACCAAACCTCAAGTGACTGAAGTTTATGTGGACGGTGAAAAGGTTGAACGGATTGCAAATCCAGCTAATCCACGTTTGGCTCATAATAGCTTAGTCTTACCACTTGAAACAATTGGTGGCTTCAAAGGAATCTTGCATAGTGCTGAGTTGTCAAATGAAGCATTTGTAAACCCACGTTTGATTCCAAATGATCATTTTACAGTTTCTGCAACAAGTCAAGAATTACCAGGAACCAATGCAGAAGGTCCAGTCGAAAAAGCCTTTGACAATGATCCAAATACCTTCTGGCATTCAAAATGGTCTGGTCATCAGGCTCCATTTACAGTGGCAATGAACTTGAAAGCAGCTGAAACAGTTAATGGTTTGACTTATCTTCCACGTCCAGGTGGAGGCAACGGTGTTGTGACATCTTATGAAATCTATGCTCAAAAAGATGGTCAAATGGTTAAAGTTGCTTCAGGAAATTGGGAAAACAATGCCAAAGAGAAAACAGTTAACTTTGATGCCATTGAAACCGATAAGGTAGAATTTAAAGTTCTAGCTGGTGCTGCAGGATTTGGTAGTGCTGCAGAAATTCAACTTCTGAAACCAGTTTCTACTAACAAGGTGGAAGAGCCAGTTAGTCCAGAGAAACCTGTGACACCAGAAAAACCTGAAACTCCAGAAAAACCTGTGACACCAGAAAAACCTAAAGTTGAGGAAATGGGCGATGGTACAACTGAACTTGCTGATAGCTTTGTAGCTACGAAACCTACAAGTGACGAAGCAGTTGCCGCAGCAGCCCAAAGTCAGGATTATCTCAAGAAAGAGTACAAGGTCTTCCCAACACCACAAAAAGTAACTTACGATGAAGGTGTTACGAAACTCCATAAACAAGTCAATCTTGTCATGGGTGATCAATTAGATATCTATACTCGTAATCGCTTGAAGAGTGTCCTACAAGATCATCAAATCTCATACACAAGCAGTCAAACAGCAGTGGCAGGTGCTACCAACATTTACCTTGGGGTTCATGGTCAAAATTCACAGGCTGAAAAAGAAGTGTCTGGCATTTCTCAAGGACTCTTTGATAAGATTGATGCCTATGCCTTGTCAATCAAGAACAATACAATCTCTATCGTCGGTAAGGATACAGATGCTGTCTTCTACGGTTTGACAACTCTCAAACACATGCTTAATGAAAGTGAAGCTCCAGTCTTGCGTAATGTAACAGTTGAAGACTTCGCTGAAATTAAGAACCGTGGCTTTATCGAAGGATACTATGGTAACCCTTGGAGCAATGCTGATCGTGCTGAGTTGATGCGTTATGGTGGTGACTTGAAGTTGACTCAATACTTCTTTGCACCAAAAGATGATCCATACCACAACAAGAAATGGCGTGAACTTTATCCAGAAGAAAAATTAGCAGAAATCCGTGAATTGGCGCGTGTCGGAAACCAAAACAAGACTCGTTATGTTTGGACCATTCACCCATTCATGAACAACCGTATCCGTTTTGGCAACGATGCTGACTACCAAAAAGACCTTGAAACAATTAAAGCTAAATTCACTCAATTGATGGATGTCGGTGTTCGTGAGTTCGGTATCCTAGCTGATGACGCTCCAAGTCCAGTTGGTGGCTACAATAGCTACAACCGCTTGATGAAGGACATGACAGACTGGTTGACTGAAAAACAAGCAACTTATGTTGGTCTTCGTAAGGAAATGATCTTCGTTCCAGGTCAATATTGGGGTAATGGACGTGAAGATGAGTTGAAATCTCTAAATGAAAACCTTCCAACTTCAACTTCTATGACCCTTACTGGTGGTAAGATTTGGGGTGAAGTGTCTGAAAGCTTCCTCTCTAACCTTAAGAATAACCTGACTGCAGGAGGTAAGACCTACCGACCAGTTTCTCTATGGGTAAACTGGCCTGTTACAGATAACTCTAAACAACACTTGATTTTGGGTGGCGGTGAGAAATTCCTTCATCCAAATGTAGATCCAAGTCTCCTTTCAGGTATCATGTTGAACCCAATGCAACAATCTGAGCCTTCTAAGATTGCCCTCTTCTCAGCAGCCCAATATGCATGGAAACAATGGAAATCAGAAGAAGAAGCTAAGAGAGTGAATGACATCGCCTTCAACTTTGTTGAAAACGGTAAGTTTACAGATAGTGAAACATCTCTTGCCTTCCGTGAACTTGGTAAACACATGATCAACCAAAACATGGATGGTCGTGTTGTGAAGTTGGAAGAGTCTGTTGAACTTGCACCGAAATTGGATGCCTTTATGTCTAAGTTGAAAGCTGGTCAAGATGTCGGTGCAGAGCGTGAAGGCTTGCGTGCAGAATTTGCTAAACTAAAAGCAGCAGCTCAACTTTATAAAGCATCTGGTGATGAAAAGATGCGTGCTCAAATCCACTACTGGTTGGATAATACCATTGACCAAATGGACGCATTGAGTGCTCTCCTTGATGGTACAGAAGCTATCGAAAAGAACGATTCTGCAAAACTTTGGGATAGTTACTATAAGGGATTAAAACTTTATGAACAGTCTCAAACTTATACCTTCCATTATGTAGACCATGATGAAAGAGCTGAGTTGGGTGTTCAACATATCCGTCCATTCTTGCTTGGACTTCGTGAAATCCTCGCAACAGAAGTTCAAAAAGCCTTGCATCCTGACCAAGTCCTTAGTACCTTTATCACAAACCGTACAGGTGTCGAAGGTGGACTTGCTGAAGTGACTGATGGTGATTTAGGAACACATGCTTTGATCAAATCACCAAACAGCATTCAAACTGGTGACTACATTGGTTTGAAATTTAATAAGGCTGTTCCAGTTCAAAACTTGACCTTTGCAATGGGAACTCAAGCAAATCCTCGTGATACCTTCAACAACGCTAAGGTTGAATACCTCAATGAAAATGATGAGTGGGTAACCCTTTCAGAACCAAGCTACACTGGTAATGAACCACTGCTTAAATTTGAAAACCTCAACATCAACGCCAAAGCTGTTCGTATGATTGCGACTTCAGATCGTGGAAATACTTGGTTTGCTGTACGAGAAATTGCTGTTAACCGCCCTGTAGAAGTTACTCGTGCTAAACAGTCAGCCACTGTGACTATCAGTCCAAATCTTATGTACAAGTACAACACAACAGTTGGTCAGATTACAGACGGACGTGATAATACTGAAGCCATGCTTGCAAATGCTGATAGAACAGACACAACTCCAGTCAATGGTTGGGTACAACTTGACTTGGGTGAAGTCAAACCTGTGACTAAGGTTCGTTTGGTTCAAGGATCAGGAGATAAATTGGCAGAAGGTGTTCTTGAATATTCTGCAGATGGTAGCTCATGGCAAGAGTTGGATCGCTTGACTGGCGAACAAACAAAAGAAATCGAAACTCCAATTTCAGCTCGCTACGTTCGTGTTCGCAATACTAAGAACATCAACCTATGGTGGCGTATCGCTGACTTCTCAGTTGAAACACGTGCAGGCAATAGCGAATTGACTGATACAAACGTTGAGAGCTTGAAGTCAACTCCAGTTTATGACAGCCTAGGCCGTTATGACCTTCAAATTCCAAGCGGAACTAAGCTTCCAGCTCATAGCTACTTGGGTATGAAACTTGATCGTCTACACCAAGCTGAAAGCATTCAAGCACTTGGTACAGAAAATCCATCTCTCAACTTGGAATACTCTCCAAATGCCCAAGAATGGTATCCAGCTGATCAAGTGACTGATAAGTCCTTGGTACGTTATGTTCGTTTGGTTAATAAGACTGACCAAGAACAAGCAGTGACAGCAACTTCTCTACTTGTTCAGACAAAAGAAGTTCAGCCAACCACACTTGATTCTACATCAATGGGAATCCACCAAACATACGGTAGAAACGACGTTCGTAAGATCAAGAACTTGGATCAGTTGTTTGACGGTGTCTACAATAACTTTGTAGAGTTCTCAGACTATGCTCGTAAAGACGGTCATATTACCTTGAAACTTGGTAGCGAACGTGATATTAAGAAGATTAGAGCTTACATCCAAGACGGCACTCAAAACTATCTCCGTGATGGTAAGATTCAAGTCAGTCAAGATGGCAAGACTTGGACGGATGTTGTGACAGTTGGTGACGGTGTTGCTAATGAAACACGTGATGACTCCTTGACAGATGGCTGGACACATGATTCTAAGATGCCAGGAAATCGTTACATCGAGGGTGAACTTTCAAGTCCAGTTAAAGCCAACTACCTCCGCGTTCTATTTACAGCAGACTATGATGCTCGTTTTGTAGGCTTCACTGAGTTGGTGATCAATGATGGCGAATTCGTGAAACCAATCAATGACCCTACTGTTCAAGGAAACAGCGGTGAAAGCCAAGGCAACCTTTACACGAACCTCGTAGATGGTAAAGTCTTAACAAGCTACAAGGCTGAGAAAGAACAAGGTGAGCTTGTTTACCACTTGTCAGAACCGACAGATGCTAACCATATCCGACTTGTTTCAAGTCTTCCTCAAGGAGTGAAAGCTCGTGTGCTTGCTCGTACTCTGAAAGAAGATAAAGCAGATGCTTGGTCAGAACTAGGTGAAATTACCTCAAGCTTCCAAACATTTACTGTCAGAGATAAGTCTCCATTATTGGATGTCAAACTTGTTTGGGAAGGTGGCAAACCAGAGTTCTACGAAATGACTACATTCCACCAAGAACTTCCGGAAGAACCAGAGAAACCAGCTCCAACTACAAGTAAGGGTGACGAACCAGCACCAGTAGTAGAAGTCCCAGAATTTACTGGTGGCGTAAATGGTGTCGAAGCAGCTGTTCATGAAGTTCCAGAGTACACTGAAGCTATTGGCACAGCAGGTGATGAAGCAGCACCAGTAGTAGAAGTCCCAGAATTCACAGGTGGCGTAAATGGTGTCGAAGCGGCTATCCATGAAGTCCCAGAGTATACTGAAGCTACAACAGAAGCAGACAAGATTCCAGCACCAGTAGTAGAAGTCCCAGAATTCACAGGTGGTGTCAATGGAGCAGAAGCAGCTGTTCATGAAGTCCCAGAATATACTGGTGGGGTGAATGGTGTCGAAGCAGCTGTTCATGAAGTCCCAGAGTTTACTGGTGGAGTGAATGGTGAAGCAGCAACTGTTCAAGAAGCAGGTCCAGAATTCACAGCTGGTGTCAATGGGGCAGAAGGAGCAATCCATGAAATTCCAGAATACACAGATGAGCAGTCTCTTGTAGCTCTTGCTATGTCACAAGATAAGACTTATCAAGCACCTGCAAGTCATCCATACAAACTCCCAGAGACAGGTACTAAAGAAAATGCTGGCCTTGCAGCTATTGGTGTTGTAGGAGCACTTCTTGGTATGTTTGCTATGGGAAAGAAAAAAGATGACGAATAAAATGATGTTATAGCATCCAAGTCATAGAGATTGGATCAAGAGACTAATCTCGATTATAAAAAGCGGACAAAACTAGTTTTCTGATAAACAGAATCTGGTCTTGTTCGCTTTTTTATGGGATTGATAATGAATCATGTAAAAAACCAGCGATTCAATCACTGGCTGTTAGATCGTTCTTTTAGGAAGCTCCATTAGTATTAGACGTTTTTGTATCTGTTGTTTGAGTGCTAGATGAAGGAACAGTCGGTTGTTCTTGTTTACTGCTAGTATCTTCTTTCTTACTTTCTACACTGCTACTAGATTGAGTTGTTGTTTCTTCTTGTGTGTTTTCTTTTGTAGAAGTGTTGTCCTTGTTTGGAGTAGTATTCTCTTGAGGGGATTCCTTTTGAATCTCTTTTATGACTGTTGTCTGGGTTGTCGTAGTTTCTTTTTTAGAGTTATTGTTGTTATTATTATTCATAGCATTCATGATGGTGATACTTGCAGTAATCAGCCCCAGAATACTACCGATAGTAGCTATCGTTTTTTGAAAAACAGTAAATCCTTTTTTGATGTGTTCTGTTTTGGGTTTTGATGTTCTACGATAATTAGACATAATATCTCTCCTTTACTAAAATTCATTATACCGAAAATCTTTAAAAAAAACTTAAATGAACCTGAATTGCCTTTCTTGTCGCCTGAACTGTTTCGTGATACAATAGAAGGAGTGATTTTAGAAAGCGTGAGAAACCATGATTTACTTTGATAATTCGGCAACGACTAAGCCTTATCCAGAAGCACTTGAAACCTATATGCAAGTGTCTGCAAAAATTATTGGAAATCCTTCAAGTCTCCATCGTTTGGGAGACCAATCTAGCAGAATTTTAGAAGCTTCTCGACAGCAGATTGCAGATTTGATTGGCAAGAAAAGCGAAGAAATCTTCTTTACCTCTGGTGGGACTGAAGGAGATAATTGGGTTATCAAAGGTGTGGCTTTTGAAAAAGCGCAATTTGGTAAACACGTTATTGTGTCTGATATTGAGCACCCAGCAGTCAAGGAGTCGGCTCTCTGGCTCAAGACTCAAGGTTTTGAAGTGGATTTTGCACCTGTAAATGAAAAAGGATTTGTAGATGTAACTGCTTTAGAAAACCTACTTCGTCCTGATACAACGCTAGTCTCTGTTATGGCAGTCAACAATGAAATCGGCTCAATCCAGCCTATTGAAGCTATATCAGAACTAATAGCTGATAAACCAACGATTTCCTTCCATGTTGATGCCGTTCAAGCCTTGGCTAAAATACCAACAGAAAAGTATTTGACAGACCGAGTGGATTTTGCGACCTTCTCTAGTCATAAATTCCACGGAGTTCGTGGTGTTGGCTTTGTCTATATCAAGTCAGGTAAGAAGATTACACCGCTTTTAACTGGTGGTGGCCAAGAGCGTGACTATCGTTCAACAACTGAGAATGTAGCAGGAATTGCAGCAACAGCCAAGGCACTGCGTCTAGCTATGGAAAGATTGGAATTGTTTTCTAACAAAACGAGTCAGATGAAGGAAGTCATCCGTCAGGCTCTTCTTGATTATCCAGATATTTTTGTCTTTTCAGGTGAGGAAGACTTTGCTCCTCATATTCTGACCTTCGGAATTAAGGGAGTTCGTGGGGAAGTCATCGTTCATGCTTTTGAAGACTATGATATTTTCATTTCTACAACATCAGCTTGCTCGTCCAAGGCAGGAAAACCTGCAGGCACCTTGATTGCCATGGGGGTTGAAAAAGATAAGGCCCAGTCAGCAGTCCGCCTCAGCCTAGACCTAGAAAATGACATGAGTCAAGTTGAGCAATTTTTGACCAAACTAAAATTAATTTACAATCAAACTAAAAAAGTAAGATAGGAGCATTCATGCAGTATTCAGAAATTATGATTCGCTACGGAGAGCTTTCAACCAAGGGTAAAAACCGGATGCGTTTCATCAATAAACTACGTAATAATATCTCAGACGTTTTGTCCATTTATCCTCAAGTCAAAGTGACAGCAGACCGCGATCGTGCCCATGCTTATCTAAATGGTGCCGACTACACAGCAGTTGCCGAGTCACTCAAGCAAGTTTTCGGGATTCAAAACTTTTCGCCAGTATACAAGGTTGAAAAATCTGTAGAAGTTCTGAAATCTGCTGTCCAAGAGATTATGAAGGACATCTACAAGGAAGGTATGACCTTTAAAATCTCAAGCAAGCGAAGCGACCACAACTTTGAGTTGGATAGTCGTGAGTTGAACCAAACTCTTGGTGGTGCAGTATTTGAAGCCATTCCCAATGTACAAGCACAAATGAAAAATCCTGACATCAATCTTCAGGTGGAGATTCGTGAAGAGGCGGCCTACCTTTCTTATGAAACCATTCGAGGAGCTGGTGGTTTACCGGTTGGAACTTCAGGGAAAGGCATGCTCATGTTGTCTGGTGGGATTGACTCACCAGTAGCTGGTTATCTAGCTCTAAAACGTGGAGTGGATATCGAAGCTGTTCACTTTGCTAGTCCACCATATACTAGTCCAGGTGCCCTCAAAAAAGCCCAAGATTTGACCCGTAAATTGACTAAATTTGGTGGCAATATCCAGTTTATCGAAGTACCTTTCACAGAGATTCAAGAAGAGATTAAGGCTAAGGCTCCAGAAGCTTATCTCATGACTCTGACTCGCCGCTTTATGATGCGCATTACAGACCGTATCCGAGAAGTGAGAAATGGTTTGGTCATCATCAATGGTGAAAGTCTTGGTCAGGTGGCAAGCCAAACCCTGGAAAGTATGCAGGCTATCAATGCGGTGACCAATACACCAATTATCCGTCCAGTTGTAACTATGGATAAGCTAGAAATCATTGACATTGCGCAAGAAATTGATACCTTTGAAATTTCTATCCAGCCGTTTGAAGATTGTTGTACTATTTTTGCACCCGATCGTCCGAAGACAAATCCAAAGATTAAGAATGCAGAGCAGTATGAAACACGTATGGATGTCGAAGGTCTGGTTGAACGTGCAGTAGCAGGAATCATGATTACTGAAATTACGCCTCAAGCTGAGAAGGATGCAGTTGATGAGCTAATTGACGATCTCCTCTAATTAGAAAATCCAGAAGAATAGAGAAAATAAGTAGAAAAAGTTAGTTTATTGTCCTAAATTTGGACGGAAACTGACTTTTTTTCTATTTTTATGATATAATTAGATAAAATTTTGAATATAGAGAGTTTTCTGACAATGAATCAATCTTATTTTTATTTAAAAATGCGGGAGCATAAATTAGTGGTTCCCTACACAGGTAAGGAGCGTCGCGTACGTGTTCTCCTCCCAAAAAACTATGAAAAAGACACGGATAGAAGCTATCCAGTGGTGTATTTTCACGATGGACAAAACGTCTTTTATAGTAAGGAATCTTACGTTGGACATTCCTGGAAGATTATCCCAGCCATCAAGCGAAATCCAGATATCAGCCGTATGATTGTTGTGGCTATTGACAATGATGGACTTGGACGGATGAATGAGTATGCGGCATGGAAATTCCAAGAGTCCAACATTCCTGGCCAACAATTCGGTGGCAAAGGTGTCGAGTATGCTGAGTTTGTCATGGAGGTGGTTAAGCCTTTTATTGACGAAAACTATCGTACAAAGTCTGACCGCAAGCACACTGCTATGGTTGGTTCTTCTCTGGGTGGAAATATTACTCAGTTTATTGGCTTGGAGTTTCAGGATCAGATTGGATGTTTGGGAGTTTTCTCATCAGCAAACTGGCTTCACCAAGAGGCCTTTGATCGCTATATCGAGCGAAAAAAACTATTGCCTGACCAGCGTGTCTTTATCTATGTTGGTACGGAAGAAGCAGACGACACAGACAAGACCCTCATGGCTGGCAATATTAAGCAGGCCTATATCGACTCTTCCCTTCGCTATTATCATGATTTAATAGCAGGAGGAGTTGAGTTGGAAAATCTCTCTCTCAAGGTTCAGGCTGGAGCCATTCACCATGAAATTCCATGGTCAGAAAATCTTCCAGCTTGCCTACGCTTTTTTGCAGAAAATTGGTAATTAGTATAAAGGAGACAGGATATGAATATTGAACATCTTAGCCACTGGAGTGGTCATCTTAACCGTGAAATGTATGTTAATCGATACGGACACGCAGGTATCCCAGTGGTTGTCTTTGCTTCCTCAGGTGGTAGCCACAATGAATACTATGATTTTGGCATGATTGATGCTTGTTCATCCTTCATCGAAGAAGGTCGTGTTCAGTTCTTTACCCTTTCAAGTGTCGATAGTGAGAGTTGGCTAGCAACATGGAAAAATAGTCATGACCAAGCTGAAATGCACCGTGCTTATGAGCGATACGTTATTGAAGAAGCCATTCCTTTTATCAAGCACAAGACAGGCTGGTTCGACGGCATGATGACGACAGGCTGCTCTATGGGAGCCTATCACGCCCTCAACTTTTTCCTACAACATCCGGATGTTTTCACTAAAGTGATTGCTCTTAGTGGTGTATACGATGCGCGTTTCTTTGTAGGTGACTACTACAATGATGATGCCATCTATCAAAATTCACCAGTAGACTATATCTGGAATCAAAATGATGGTTGGTTTATTGACCGTTACCGTCAGGCTGAGATTGTGATTTGTACTGGACTAGGTGCTTGGGAGCATGATGGCCTGCCTTCTTACTACAAGTTAAAAGAAGCCTTTGACAAAAAACAAATTCCTGCCTGGTTTGCAGAATGGGGACATGATGTCGCCCATGATTGGGATTGGTGGCGCAAACAAATGCCATACTTCCTCGGTCACATGAGTCTATAAAAGGAGTCGCTTATGAATTATCTTGTAATTTCACCCTATTACCCACAAAATTTCCAACAGTTTAGTATTGAGCTAGCCAATAAAGGAATCACCGTTCTAGGGATTGGGCAAGAACCCTATGAACAACTAGATGAGCCACTGCGCAATAGCTTGACTGAGTATTTCCGTGTTGATAATCTTGAAAATATTGATGAAGTTAAACGTGCAGTTGCCTTTCTCTTTTATAAGCATGGTCCAATTGACCGTATCGAATCTCACAATGAATACTGGCTAGAGTTGGATGCTGCTCTTCGTGAACAATTTAATGTCTTTGGTGCCAAGCCAGACGACCTCAAAAAGACCAAGTTCAAGTCTGAAATGAAGAAACTCTTCAAAAAAGCTGGAGTTCCAGTGGTTCCAGGTGCTGTCATTGAAACAGATGCAGATGTTGACAAAGCTGTGAAAGAAATTGGCCTTCCGATGATTGCCAAACCTGACAATGGAGTGGGAGCGGCAGCAACCTTCAAGCTTGAAACAGAAGAGGATATCCGTCATTTCAAGGCAGAGTGGGACCATTCAACCGTTTATTTCTTTGAAAAATTTGTCACCTCTAGTGAAATCTGTACCTTTGATGGTTTGGTAGATAGAGATGGAAATATCGTCTTTTCTACGACCTTTGACTATGCCCATACACCGCTTGATCTCATGATTTACAAGATGGACAATTCTTATTATGTTCTTAAAGATATGGATCCAAAATTGCGCAAGTATGGTGAGGCAATCGTTAAAGAATTTGGCATGAAAGAACGTTTCTTCCATATCGAGTTCTTCCGTGAAGGTGATGATTATATTGCCATTGAGTACAATAACCGTCCAGCGGGTGGCTTCACCATTGATGTTTATAACTATGCCCATTCTTTTGATTTGTACAAGGGCTATGCAGCGATCGTTGCGGGTGAACCATTCCCTGCTTCACAATTCGAGCCCCTGTACTGCTTGGCGACATCACGTCGTGCCAATGCCAACTATGTTTATTCAGAAGAAGACTTGATCGCCAAATATGGTCAGCAATTCAAGGTCAAGAAAATCATGCCTGCAGCCTTTGCTGAATTGCAAGGAGACTTTCTCTATCTGCTAACGACACCAAGTCGTGAGGAAATGGATCAGATGATCAAGGACTTTGGTCAGCGTCAATAATAATCAAAATTTTGACTTAACAAACTAGGTTTGTTAGGTCTTTTTTTAAGAACTAAAATAAAAGCGTTTTCCCGCAGTATTCTTTTAGAAAATCTGTTGCTAAAAGGCTTAAAAATTGATAGAATAGGGATTGTCTAAAAAATATTAAGGAGAATCTATCAATGGATTTCGCATGGGCAGTCAAATATGCCACTGAATTTTTGGGAACAGCCATCTTGATCATCTTGGGAAATGGTGCAGTTGCCAACGTTGAACTTAAAGGTACGAAAGGTCACCAAAGTGGCTGGCTCGTTATCGCTGTTGGTTACGGTATGGGGGTTATGATCCCTGCCTTGATGTTTGGTAATGTTTCTGGTAACCACATCAACCCAGCCTTCACTCTTGGTCTAGCAGTTAGCGGACTTTTCCCTTGGGCACAAGTAGTACCATACATCGTTGCACAAGTCTTGGGAGCAATCTTCGGACAAGCCTTGGTTGTTGCAACTCACCGTCCTTACTACTTGCAAACTGAAAAAGCAAACAATATCTTGGGAACATTCTCAACAATTTCAAGTATTGACCAAGGTACAAAAGAATCACGCTTTGCAGCAACAGTTAACGGTTTTATCAACGAGTTTGTTGGTTCATTCGTTCTCTTCTTTGCAGCACTTGGTATGACAAAGAACTTCTTTGGAGCTGAAGTCCTCCAATACATGAAACAAATGGCAACTCAAGCTGGTCAAAATGTTGACTTCTCTGATTTGGCAATTAAAGCTCAAGTAGCGCCTCATACAGCATCAGGACTTGCTGTTGGTCACTTGGCACTTGGTTTCCTAGTAATGGCTTTGGTTACTTCACTTGGAGGACCTACAGGACCTGGTTTGAACCCAGCTCGTGACTTTGGACCACGTCTCCTTCATGCCTTCCTTCCAAAATCAATCCTTGGTCAACACAAGGGTGATTCAAAATGGTGGTATGCTTGGGTACCAGTAGTTGCACCGATTGCAGCTGGTATTGCAGCAGTAGCACTTTTCAAATTACTTTACCTATAATCACTCAAAACTGGGAAACCCCAGTTTTTCTTGTCTACAAAAGTCGAGTTTTTAGATAGAGATTCTTATACTCAATGAAAATCAAAGAGCAAACTAGGAAGCGAGCCGCAGGCTGCTCACAGCACTGCTTTGAGGTTGTAGATAAGACTGACGAAGTCAGTCACATATATAATCTAAGACGAAGCTGACGTGGTTTGAATTTGATTTTTGAAGAGTATTAAATCGTCAGATTTTTTTCATTTTAATACTAAAGGTGAAAATGTGGCGAAAATATGGTAAAATAGAGTATTAAGTAATCGTTGAAAAAGGAAGATTATGCGTAAAGAAATTGCACCCGAATTATATAATTACAATAAATTCCCTGGTCCCGAATTTCAACTGACTGGAAACAGAGTGGAAGCTGAAGATTTTGTTTTTACTCTAGTTGAAAATAGCAAGGATGCTTTTGATGCAACAGCTTTTACTCAACGCTTTTCAGAAGTACTAACAAAGTTTGATTATATTGTTGGAGACTGGAGTAATGAGCAGTTACGCTTACGGGGATTTTATAAGAATGAACGAGCTGAAGAATCTTTAGAAAAAATTAGTCGCTTGCAAGACTACCTACTTGAGTATTGTAGCTATGGTTGTGCCTATTTTGTTTTAGAAAATGAAGTTCCTAAACGAGCACCATTTGACCAAAAGATGCGCAAAAAAGAGGAAGAAAAGGACTCTCGCAAAGGGAAAAAGACTTCCCAAAGTAAGAAAAAAAATCATACGGACAAGAGAAATAGACGCCGTTCAAAAGAACAGAAACCTCAGAACGAAGAAAAAGGACAACGCCATTTCGTCATCCGTCAGAAAGATTAGAGAATAAGGAGAAAAGATGAAACCGTCGATTTATAGTTTAACACGCCAAGGCATGCAAGAATGGGTCTTGGAACAGGGAGAAAAGAAATTCCGTGCTGACCAAATCTGGGAGTGGCTTTACCGTAAACGTGTTCAGACATTTGAAGAAATGACCAACTTGTCTAAGGATTTGATTGCCAAACTCAATGATCAATTTGTAGTCAATCCTTTGAAACAACGCATTGTTCAAGAGTCAGCAGATGGAACAGTCAAGTACCTCTTTGAGTTGCCAGATGGGATGCTGATTGAGACGGTACTGATGCGTCAACACTATGGTTTGTCAGTCTGTGTAACCACGCAGGTAGGATGCAATATTGGTTGTACCTTCTGTGCATCAGGATTGATTAAGAAGCAACGTGACCTCAATAACGGAGAAATTGTTGCGCAGATTATGTTGGTTCAAAAATATTTTGACGAACGTGGACAAGATGAACGTGTAAGCCATATCGTTGTAATGGGCATCGGAGAGCCATTTGATAACTACAATAACGTTTTGAACTTTATCCGTACCATCAACGACGATAAGGGAATGGCAATTGGTGCTCGCCATATCACTGTATCAACTTCAGGTTTGGCTCACAAGATTCGTGAGTTTGCTAATGAAGGTGTGCAGGTCAACCTTGCTGTTTCTCTTCATGCACCAAACAATGAACTTCGTTCAAGCATTATGAAGATTAACCGTGCCTTTCCAATTGAAAAACTCTTTGCAGCTATTGAGTATTATATTGAAACAACTAACCGTCGCGTAACTTTTGAGTACATCATGCTAAATGAAGTGAATGATGGAGTGGAACAAGCACTTGAGTTGGCAGAATTGCTGAAAAATATCAAGAAATTGTCTTATGTCAACTTGATTCCTTACAACCCAGTTAGTGAACATGACCAGTACAGTCGTAGTCCGAAAGAGCGTGTCATGGCCTTCTATGATACACTCAAGAAGAAAGGCATCAACTGTGTTGTTCGTCAGGAACATGGTACTGATATCGATGCAGCATGTGGACAATTGCGTTCAAATACTATGAAGCGTGATCGCCAAAAAGCAGTAGCTGAAGTAAATCCATGATATGAATCGAAAAAAATTACTAGGCTTGGGAGTTTTTCTATACAGTCTTTGTATTGTCTGTTTTTGCTTTACTCCTCAGCCAAAACTTCCGATAGGAGTGGGAACTCCAGGTATTCAAACTATTGGACGCCTGGTTTTTCTTTTGACGCCTTTTAACTCTTTGTGGAAATTGGGAGAAGTAACAAGCTTTTTACAACTGTTCTGGATTTTTTTGCAAAATGCCTTAAATATCCTTTTACTATTCCCACTGATTTTCCAACTTCTCTATCTCATGCCTAGTCTAAGAAAAACGAAGAAAGTGATTCTTCTCAGTTTTCTATTGAGTCTAGGAATCGAATGTACACAGCTAGTTTTAGACTTTTTCTTCGACTTTAACCGGGTATTTGAGATTGATGATTTATGGACCAATACTTTGGGTGGCTACCTGGCTTGGGTCCTTTATAAACTACTACATAGAAACAAGATAAGGAATTAGAATGAGTATCTTAGAAGTAAAAAATTTAAGTCACGGTTTTGGAGACCGTGCGATTTTTGAAGATGTATCCTTCCGTCTTTTAAAAGGTGAACATATCGGTCTGGTCGGTGCCAATGGTGAAGGAAAATCAACTTTCATGAGTATCGTGACTGGTAAAATGTTACCTGATGAAGGTAAGGTGGAATGGTCTAAATATGTGACAGCTGGCTACCTAGATCAGCATGCGGTGCTCAAAGAAGGCCAAACTGTTCGTGACGTTCTTCGTACAGCTTTTGACGAATTATTCAAAGCAGAAGCACGTATCAATGAACTCTACATGGAAATGGCAGAAGAGGGCGCTGATATTGATGCTCTAATGGAAGAAGTTGGAGAACTTCAAGACCGTTTGGAAAGTCGTGATTTCTATACCTTGGATGCTAAAATCGATGAAGTGGCGCGTGCCCTTGGTGTCATGGACTTTGGGATGGACACGGATGTCACAGCTTTGTCTGGTGGGCAAAGAACAAAGGTGCTTTTAGCCAAATTGCTTCTTGAAAAACCAGATATCTTGCTTCTTGACGAGCCAACCAACTATCTCGATGCTGAACATATTGACTGGCTCAAACGCTATCTCCAGAACTATGAAAATGCCTTTGTACTTATTTCGCACGATATTCCTTTCTTAAACGATGTAATCAATATCGTCTATCACGTTGAAAATCAACAGTTGACACGCTATTCAGGCGATTACTACCAGTTCCAAGAAGTCTATGCCATGAAGAAATCACAACTGGAAGCAGCCTATGAGCGTCAACAGAAAGAAATTGCGGATCTCAAGGACTTTGTGGCTCGAAACAAAGCACGTGTCGCAACGCGTAACATGGCTATGTCTCGTCAGAAAAAATTGGACAAGATGGATATCATCGAGCTTCAAAGTGAGAAACCAAAGCCGTCCTTTGAATTCAAAACTGCTCGTACACCTGGACGCTTTATCTTCCAAGCCAAGGATTTGCAGATTGGGTATGACCGTCCCCTTACCAAACCATTAAATCTTACCTTTGAACGCAATCAAAAGGTTGCCATTATTGGTGCTAACGGTATCGGGAAAACAACACTTTTGAAGAGTCTCTTGGGGATTATTCCTCCAATTGCTGGGGAGGTTGAACGCGGGGACTATCTAGAACTCGGCTACTTTGAGCAAGAAGTGGAAGGTGGCAATCGCCAGACACCACTAGAAGCAGTCTGGAACGCCTTTCCAGCTCTCAATCAAGCAGAAGTCCGTGCAGCTCTTGCTCGTTGTGGTCTGACGACTAAACATATCGAGAGTCAAATCCAAGTATTGTCAGGTGGAGAGCAAGCTAAGGTTCGTTTCTGTCTCTTGATGAACCGCGAGAATAATGTCCTTGTACTAGACGAACCTACCAACCACTTGGATGTGGATGCCAAGGACGAACTCAAACGTGCTCTGAAAGAATACAAGGGTTCTATCCTTATGGTTTGCCACGAACCAGACTTCTACGAAGGCTGGATGGACCAGATCTGGGATTTCAATGAGTTGACATAAAAAGAGAATTCCGTAAAACTAGAATAGGAAAAAGCCAAGTCTGTGTGACTTGGCTTTTTGGCTAGTAATTCAAATAGGTTTCAATATCAGATTTTTGGATTTCTTTGCCGTAGTGACAAATCGGGCAAGAAACGAAATAAGTTTTTCCGTAAGGAAAGAGTGGAATCCAGTAAAGGGTAAACTTACGTCCAGTTTCTGAAATTTCCCAAGTGTCGGTATTGTTACAGTGACCACACTCGATAGTGGTTTGAGTATGTCCTAAGACCTTTTGGTAACCTTTCGAACCCCAGAATAAAATCATTTTCACATCTCCTTATTTTAGGGTCATCCTATTTTTTACTGAAATCGTAGTCCTTAACAATTTCAATGCTGTCAATAGTGATAGCAGTAGCTGGTTTGTCTTTTTCGTCTTTTTCAGCCTTTGCAATCTTGTCAACAACATCCATACCGTCGATGACTTGACCAAAGACAGGGTGCTTACCGTCTAGACTAGGATTTCCACCTTCTTTGTAGGCTTCGATAATTTTCTTTGGATAGATACTTGTAGGGAGTTTGGCAGAAATATCCGTCGTATTTTGGTTGATGAAGAACTGGCTGCCGTTTGAATTTGGTTGACCAGTATTGGCCATAGAGAGAGAACCACGAATGTTATAGAGATACGGAGAAATTTCGCTCTTGAAACCAGTTCCCTGGTCTTTAGTCTTGTCCTTATCATGCCAGATGGACTCACCACCAGTACCATCCCCTTTTGGATCACCAGTCTGGACCATGAAGCCATCGATCACTCGGTGGAAGGTAACGCCATTGTAGTAGCCTTCTTTTGCGTGAGTTAGGAAATTTTCAACCGCAAGTGGAGCTAGCTTTGGAAAGAGTTTGATGCGGATATCTCCTTGACTGGTGTGGAGAATGACTTCAGCTTCGTCTTCAGCAACTTCCTTAGAGAGTTGTGGAAAGTTAGCATTCTCATTTGTCAAGGCGTCTTTGAGATTCTTGGCAGATTGGGCAGCTGCTTTGGAACTTTCTTCAGCAGCCAAGCTAGAATCTACATAGTCATCCCCTCGGAGACTACGTTGGATACTGCTACATCCGGCAAGGGCAAAAGTTGAGATTAATAGAAGTGTTGCTATTTTTTTCATGGTAATCCTTTCAAAAATCATTTCTACCATTGTACCCTAATTGAAAGTGGATTTCAAATATTCAATTGTGATCATTCTGATAGTACATACAATTTTATGGCCTTACTTACCCCATTTTGATCATTAGAATCTGTTACTTTATTTGCACTGACTTTAACATCCGTAGGAGCATTTCCCATTGCAACACCAAGTCCAGCGATCTCAATCATTGGAATATCGTTATAATTATCTCCAATACTCATAATTTCAGTAAGTGATAGTTGATAATAGTTGGCTAATTCTAACAGAGCTTGTTTTTTTGAGACTTGATTATGTGTGACTTCAAGATAGTTATCCTTCGAAAGGTAAAAGTCAGTTTGAGGGAAATCTATTGTTGCTAATGTCTCTTTAAGTTTCTGGATAGTAGCTGCGTTATCTATTAGTAAAAGTTTATGAATAAGATTCTTTTCTTCCTGAAGAAAATCTGCTAGTGAAGTAACTTTTGGGCTCTCTCCAGTAATCTGTGCTTCAATTTCTACCCATTTATCTAAAGTATTGACGTACCAATCTTTTCCAGAATAAACATTAATTGAAACTGTCGGAAATTCTTTTTTTAAAAAATCATGTAGTAAGAGTAATTCCTTTTTATTAATAGTATGCTGACTCAGAATTTTATCTCCTCTACTAATGAGAGCACCATTATAACTTGCAATTGGAAAATCTGTGATTCCAAGTTCTTTCGAAATTGGAGCTATACCAAGAGGAGAGCGAGCAGAAGCTAGAACAAAAGGGATGTCACTTTGTTTCAAAAGTGGCATCAGTTCTATCAAATGAGAATCTAATTGGTGATTTTTATCCAAAATAGTACCATCGATATCACTCATGATTAACTTTATTACTGACATATGTTTCTCCTTTCTTAAAATAGAATAGTTGTTTTACCATCTAAAGATTGTTGAATTTCTATGTCGGGTTCTTTGTCTGTAATCCAATAATCAAAATCTGTAAGTTCGGAAAGAATATAATGAGAGTGTTTGTTTATCTTGCTGGTTTCAGCTAACAAGACGCGAATTTTACTGGTTTTAAATGCTCTTTTTTTCATTAGAACATCTTCTTGATCTTCAAAACTAACTTGTCCGTCTGAAAGACTAGCTGCACCCAAAAATGCTAAGTCAAATTTAATTCTATTCAAAGATTCGGATTCTTCTAATGAGTAATAGAAACGATTCTTTTTATGAAATCGTCCACCGATAATGTGAAAATCGACATTTTCATTTTCTCCTAAGACCAGTGCATTATCCAATGAATGGCTGAAAATAGTAACTTTTTTATCTGTTATTTTTGCTAACTCAAGTACAGTTGTTGAAACATCATAGAAAATTAATTGTGAATCAGAAATGAGTTGGGTAGCTAAATGAGCAATTTTCTCTTTTTCTTTAGAAGATTGTTCTGCTCGACCTTTATAACCAAGAATCCGTTGCTTTTGAATTGGCAATAAACCTCCATGAGTTCTTTTTGCTCGTTTCTCCTTTGCGAGAATAGCAAAATCTCTACGGATGGTATCTTTGGAAACATGGAAATGGTCAACCATTTCTTTTGCTGATAGACTTCCTCTATCCTCTAAAAGTTTAATGATTTCTTCTAATCGTTGTTCTTGGTACATATGAATTCCCTCTTTTAATACTAATATACCTCTTTCGTAAGTGATTGTCAATAAATGTAATGATTTATAAGTGTTTTAAAAGATTTACAAAAAAATCAACCTGACTTGGTTGATTAAAGATTCTTCTTTGGATGGCGGTCAATGATTGCCTGATGGTCCTTGAGAGCCTGTTCTCCTTTTGGAGTTAGTTTATAGCCACGAATCGAAAAGAGACTTGCTAATTCCTCTTCTGAAAAATGTTCATGAAGGGCTTGATCCAGGTCGCCAGCCTTCATTTTAGAAAGTCCAGTAACCCCCTTCTTCTTCAGGATATTCTTTTTCATGGTGCTATTTAGATGGTCAAGCGAGTCAAAAGCAGTTTCGACAAGAGCATAGCCTTTTTCAACAAGCGTTTCTAAATGTTTTGGGGCATCGATGCCATAAGTGTACTCGAAGTATTTAGGAAACCAGGTTTTGGTTGTGAATGTTCCAAAGTTGATTCTCCAGAGGAGGATAATATCTCCTGCCAGGAGATTGTCTTCTACTAATTCCATATTTCGCTTGGGAACAGGCTTAGGATTTAGTAGCCAAGCCTCTATATCACGATCAGGAGAGATATAAGGTTTGACTTGATGGTCTTTATAAATGTTCTCTAGACTAGTATTCATAAAGTTTCTCTTTCTAATTTATACCTACTAGTCTAACAAATTTCTAAAAAATTTAAAAATTTTAAAGTCTGTCAAGTTTTTTTCTTGACACCTCTCAGAAATCTGCTATAATAGAACATGTGCTAAATAGCTCAGCTATTTCACCGAACTAAAAAAATAAAAGAAAAGAGATATTAAAAATGGCAGTAAAAATCCGTTTGACTCGTATGGGTTCTAAGAAAAAACCTTTCTACCGTATTAACGTAGCAGATTCACGTTCACCACGTGACGGACGTTTCATCGAAACAGTCGGAACTTACAACCCACTTGTTGCTGAAAACCAAGTAACTTTGAAAGAAGATCGCGTTCTTGCATGGTTGGCTGATGGAGCTCAACCTTCAGATACAGTACGCAACATCCTTTCAAAAGAAGGCGTATTGAAGAAATTCCACGATTCTAAATTCTCTAAATAATTCTAAAGTAGGTTGACAGATGGATACGATTGAAAATCTCATTATTGCAATTGTGAAACCTTTGATTTCACAACCAGAAGCCTTAACTATCAAGATTGAAGATACACCAGAATTTTTGGAGTATCATTTGGATCTTGACCAAAGCGATGTGGGTCGTGTGATTGGTCGTAAGGGTCGCACTATCTCTGCGATAAGAACGATTGTCTACTCTGTCCCAACTGAAGACAAAAAAGTAAGAATCGTTATTGACGAAAAATAAAAAAGCGGGACGGATGTCTCGCTTTTTTGCTAGGAGCAGGATATGAAGGATTTAACAGTTAGACAATTACAAGCCTATTTGCTAGAACATTACCAGCAATCTAGAACAGAAGAAGGGCTCTTTATAAAACTAGTTGAAGAAGTTGGTGAAGTAGCCGAGGTTTTAAATGGACGTTCTGGACGAAAAGAGGGAGTTCAGGACTCAAATGAGGAACTTGCTAAAGAACTTGCTGATATTATTCATTATACGGTTGCAATCGCAGCTATCAACGATATTGATCTAACCAAGACCATTTTTGAAAAAGACAAAAAGGCTGCCATCAAGTATCACCATGAACGAGATTTGGAAGGATATTTAGAAGCGGAAGGTCAGAACTAGCTTTTTCTCCAACTTGTGAAAATACCTAGAACGTGATAAAATGAAGGGAGAAACATACACAGGAGATCAAATGAACTATTTTAACGTTGGAAAAATCGTCAATACACAAGGTTTGCAAGGTGAGATGAGAGTCTTATCTGTGACGGATTTTTCGGAAGAACGCTTTAAAAAAGGTGCAGAGCTTGCCTTATTTGATGAGAAGGATCAATTTGTTAAAACAGTGACTATCGCGAGTCACCGTAAGCATAAAAACTTTGATATCATCAAATTTAAGGATATGTATCACATCAATGATATCGAAAAATACAAGGGCTACAGTTTGAAGGTTGCAGAAGAAAACCTGAATGACCTGGATGAGGGTGAATTTTACTATCACGAGATTATTGGACTAGAGGTCTACGAGGGTGATAACTTGATTGGAACCATCAAGGAAATTCTTCAACCAGGTGCCAATGATGTCTGGGTAGTTAAGCGTAAGGGAAAACGGGATCTGCTTTTACCCTATATCCCACCAGTTGTCCTCAATGTAGATATTCCTAATAAGCGTGTGGATGTAGAACTCTTAGAAGGGTTAGACGATGAAGATTGATATTTTAACCCTCTTTCCAGAGATGTTCTCGCCTCTAGAACATTCCATCGTTGGGAAAGCTCGTGAAAAAGGGCTTTTAGATATCCAGTATCATAATTTTCGTGAATATGCTGAAAAGGCCCGGCATGTCGATGATGAACCATATGGCGGGGGTCAAGGGATGTTGCTACGAGCGCAACCGATTTTTGATGCCTTTGATGCTATTGAAAAGAAGAATCCGCGCGTGATTCTTTTGGATCCTGCTGGTAAGCAGTTTGATCAAGCCTATGCTGAAGATTTAGCCCAAGAAGAGGAACTCATCTTTATCTGTGGTCACTACGAGGGCTATGATGAACGCATTAAGACCTTGGTAACAGATGAGATTTCCCTAGGTGATTATGTTCTAACTGGTGGAGAACTGGCAGCAATGACCATGATTGATGCGACGGTTCGCTTGATACCAGAAGTAATTGGGAAGGAAACCAGTCACCAAGATGATAGCTTCTCATCTGGGCTTCTCGAATATCCTCAGTACACACGTCCTTATGATTATCGTGGGATGGTGGTTCCAGAAGTGCTTATGAGTGGGCACCATGAGAAGATTCGTCAATGGCGTCTCTATGAAAGTCTCAAAAAAACTTATGAGCGTAGACCAGATTTGTTGGAACATTACGAATTAACAGCAGAAGAAGCCAAAATGTTAGCAGACATTAAAGAAAATATAAATTAAAAGGAGAAGCCTATGCAAGTCATTAAACGTGATGGACAAGTTGCCGACTTTGATCCAGATAAAATCTATCAAGCCATTCTCAAAGCTGCTCAAACAGTTTATGTTTTGACAGATGATTTACGTCAAAATCTAGCTCAGGTAACTAAAAAGGTTGTCTTGGATCTAGAAGAGGCAAAAGTGGAGCGTGCCACTATCAGCATGATTCAATCAATGGTTGAGCATCGCTTGCTTGGCGCAGGCTATATTACCATCGCTGAACACTATATCTCTTACCGTTTGCAACGTGATTTAGAGAGAAGTGGTTACGGAGAACACATTGCTGTTCACCTTCATTTTGAACAAATTCGTTAATAGAAAAGAGTGAGATGAAGAAAACTCATCTCACTCTTTCTTAAATCGATTTTTTTGGGCAGTTTGGACGGTTGAGGGAACAAAACTCACTTTCCGAATATCTGGGATTCGAATAATGCGGGTCACATTTTTTGCAAAATTTTTAACGATAATTTGCTGGCGGTCCGTATCATATTTGATGATATCCCCTGTAAAACTTGTATCTGAAAAAATAATGTGGACAGCAGTTTTTTTTAGGAGCGCCTCTTTAATGGCACTTGTCAGGGAGTCGGCTTTGGAATGATCTGGTTCTTCTCGCCCGTCGAGAAAGCTTTGGAACTTTTGTTGAATGTGTTTAAATAAATCTTTCATCGGAGCCTCCCTTCTTTTTACCATTATATACAATTTTAAAAAAATCTACAAGATTTTACGAATAATCAAGTGAAGACAATCAAAAGGAGAATACAATGGCAGAATTTACATTTGAAATCGAAGAACACTTACTCACACTCTCAGAGAATGAAAAAGGTTGGACCAAGGAAATCAATCGTGTCAGCTTTAATGGAGCACCAGCAAAGTTTGACATTCGTGCTTGGAGTCCAGACCACACTAAGATGGGGAAAGGAATCACCCTCTCAAACGAAGAGTTTCAAGTGATGGTCGATGCCTTCAAAAATCAATAAGCAATCATAAAAAAACAGACGAAAGGAGGTTGGGAGAAAATTCCCGACCTCCTTTCTTTCTTTCTTTATTTATGTGAAAAGTAGGGTTGATTACTAAGACGTTGAAGGAGTGGTCGTCCGATAAAACTAATGGCAATAATTTTTGCAAGATCAGGAATGATAAAGGGAAGCACACCGACAGTCAGTGCCTTATCAAAAGGCATACCAGCGAGATAATGGAGGCTGAGAATACCACCAACAAAGACAAGGGAATCACCCAAGAGATTGGCTAGGAAAATACGTACAACACCACTATTTGTGTGTGTTAGATAAGATGCAAGTCCTGCATAGACTAAGTCAAACCAAAGATAACCAGCGCTTGGTCCTACTAAAACATGGAAACCAGCTCCACCACTAGCAAAAACGGGAAGTCCAATAGCACCAAGCAAAAGATACAGTCCTACAGAGAGAACAGCTTCCCTTGGTCTAAAAACAGTAGCGATGAGACCAATAGCAAAGTTTTGCAGAGTAAATGGAACAGGTCCAATTGGAATGCTAATTTGGGCTAATACTGCAATCAGTGCAGCCCCGATAGCAGGAATAGCGTAAATGTGTGCTTTTTTCATAATAGTTAACCTCTTTTGTAATTTATAGTAACTATTATACTTTAAGAAACATATTTGTCAACCTATTTTAAAAACAAAGGTTACAAATTTGTAACGGCCGATTTAGAGAGAACCGGAGGCCAAGAGATTTTTCAAAACACAGGTAAATCTTATCAGTAATAAAAAGATGAGCCTTATGGAAGTTGGCTATCATATAGTGCAAACACTTAGGAATCCTGATGGGAAAGAGTTCTTTAATTTGCTCTAGTAAAAGAAAAAGATTGAAGAAAATGGTCCAAAATAGACTTTTTCTTCAATCTGAGTGACCGAGATGATCTCATTTAAAATTGTTAACGCATAGTCACAAATTCTTCCGATCCTGTTGGATGGATAGCAACTGTAGCGTCAAAATCAGCTTTTGTAGCGCCCATCTTGATTGCTACTGCAAAACCTTGAATCATTTCATCAACGCCGTAGCCGATGCCATGAAGGCCAACGACCTTTTCATCTGCACCTGCTGTAACGAGCTTGAAGCGAGCTTCTTGACGGTGACTTGTGACTGCGGAGTACATAGAAGCAAATTTTGAAGTATAAACTTTAATGTTTTCTTGTCCATACTCTTTGATAGCTTCTTCCTCAGTCAGACCGACAGTTCCGATAGCTGGGTGTGAAAAGACTACAGTTGGAATAGTAGTGTAGTCCATTTTGGCATTGGTTTTACCGTTGAAGAGTCTTTCGGATAGGGTACGTCCAGCCTTGATAGCAACAGGAGTCAGTTCTTTTTCACCTGTGACATCGCCAAGAGCGTAGATACCATCAACGACTGTGTTTTGGTATTCGTCAACCTGGATGAAACCACGTTCATTGAGAGTAACGCCTGCCTTTTCTAGCTGGAGTCCTTCAACGTTTGGACGGCGGCCAGTTGCCCAGATAACTTGACTGGCAGTATGAGTACTACCATCTTCGAAATGAATGGTAATGCCTTGTTCAGTTTCTTCAAGTTTAGCAGGAACCTTATGGGTGTGGAGGTTTAATCCAGTATTTTCCATTTCTTGAACTAGACTCTCAACAATATAACTATCAAATCCACGGAGCGGACGCTCGCGACGGACGAATAAATCTGTCTGCACACCAAGGGTATGGAGCACGCCAGCCAATTCGACAGCAATGTAACCTGCCCCAAGAATGGCTACAGATTCAGGCAACTCTTCCCAAGCAAAGACATCATCAGAACTACCACCTAGTTCCGCACCAGGAATGGCAGGAATATGAGGATGGGCCCCAGTTGCAATCACGATGTGCTTAGCACGGATCAACTCACCATTGACACTGACTGTATGAGCATCAACGAATTCGGCGCGTCCTTCAATCAAATCAACTCCGTTACGCTTAAAGCTTCCACCATAAGAAGAGCGAGCACGATCAATATAGGCTTCACGATTTTTACGAAGTGTTGCATAATCAAATTCATTACCAGTACTTGTAAAACCATAGTCAGGTCCATATTTGTGGATGCTCTCTGCGATTTGAGCTCCATACCACATGATTTTCTTAGGAACGCAGCCAATATTGACACAGGTTCCACCTAATTTCTTTTCCTCAATCACTGCCGCTTTAGCACCATGTTCACCAGCACGATTCATGGTAGCAATTCCCCCGCTACCTCCTCCAATGGCGATAATATCGTATTCTCTCATAGAAAGCTCCTTTGTTGTTTTCTAGTCATATTCTATCTTTTTTTGAAGGTCAATGCAAAAATCTGCTACGTTTAAAATTTTTAAGAAAATGCTTGCAAAAATAAAAAAGAAAGTGTATTATATAACTAATACAACAATAAAAGATTTAGCAAATGTTTTTGGATAATGAGAAATAAATTGTCCATTTTTAGGATATGTGCTATAATCTTAACATATATATTTATAAAAGGGGTATTGCTATGAAAAGAAAGTCAAAAGCTAAGAAATGGCCTTTATTTACTGCTATTGGAGTGGCGTCAGTACTTGTAGTGGGAGCAGCAGCTGTTCTTCTATTGAGACAACCAAATCAAGCTGCAGCAAAAGATGAAACTGCTAAGATTGTCCTTGCCAAAGAGGGTTCTGTGGCATCTTCAGTTCTTTTATCAGGTTCAGTAACTGCTCAGAATGAACAATACATTTATTATGATGCAAGCAAGGGTGACTTGGATGAGGTCTTGGTCTCTGTTGGTGATCAGGTCAGCGAAGGACAGGCTCTCGTCAAGTATAGTAGTACAGAAGCTCAAGCTGCCTATGATGCTGCCAGTCGTGCCGTTGCTAAAGCTAACCGTCATATCAATGAACTGAATGAGTCTCGAAATACCGCTGCAGCAACACCTAGCCTTCCACAAGCAGGTCTAGAAGGAGCAACTGGACAAGCGCCAGCTCAGTCATCCAGCTCTGCCACAGCTGCTATTGATTCTCAAATCAGCGACGCTCGTGATGTGCGTGCAGATGCAGAAGCGCAACTCGAAAAAGCCCAAGCCCAGTTGAATGCTGCTACGGTATTGAGTACGGTGGAGGGAACAGTTGTTGAAGTGAATCGTAACGTTTCAAAATCTCCAACAGGAAATAGTCAAGTTTTGGTTCATATCGTAAGTAACGATAACTTGCAGGTCAAGGGAGAGCTTTCTGAGTACAACCTTGCCAATCTATCTGTAGGCCAAGAAGTCACTTTTACTTCCAAGGTTTACCCAGATAAAACTTGGAATGGTAAGATTAGCTATATTTCAAATTATCCAAAAAATAACAGTGAAGCAAGTAGTAGCTTAGCTGCTTCAAACACAGGTTCTAAATATCCATATACAATCGATGTAACTAGCGAAATCGGTGATTTGAAACAGGGCTTTACAGTCAGTGTCGAAGTGAAAAGCACTAGCAAAGCATTGATTGTTCCGATCACCAGCGTAGTCATGGAAGAAGATAAAAACTATGTTTGGATCCTTGATGAAAATCAAAAGGCCAAAAAAGTTGAAGTTGGATTGGGCAATGCAGATGCAGAAAATCAAGAAATCACATCTGGTCTGACAGATGGAGCAAAAGTCATCAGTAATCCGACAGCTTCCTTGCAAGAAGGAAAAGAGGTGAAGACTGATGAAGCAACTAATTAGCCTCAAAAATATCTGTCGTAGCTATCGCAATGGTGATCAAGAACTACTAGTCCTCAAGAATATTAACCTAGAAGTTCATGAGGGAGAATTTGTAGCAATCATGGGACCATCTGGTTCTGGGAAATCTACTCTCATGAATACCATTGGTATGTTAGATACCCCTTCAAGTGGGCAGTATTTTCTAGATGGAAAAGAAGTAGCTGGTTTGGGTGAAAAACAATTAGCCAAGGTTCGAAATCAGGAAATCGGCTTCGTCTTTCAACAATTCTTTCTCTTGTCCAAGCTCAATGCTCTTCAAAATGTAGAACTGCCCTTGATCTATGCTGGAGTTTCAGCTTCAAAACGTCGCAAATTAGCAGAAGAGTATCTGGAAAAGGTTGAACTGACCGAGCGTAGCCATCATTTACCTTCGGAGTTGTCAGGTGGTCAGAAGCAAAGGGTTGCCATTGCGCGTGCATTGGTCAATAATCCTTCGATTATCTTGGCAGACGAACCGACTGGGGCACTTGATACCAAAACAGGAAATCAAATCATGCAACTCTTGGTTGAATTAAACAAAGAAGGAAAAACCATTATCATGGTTACGCATGAGCCTGAAATTGCCGCCTATGCGAAACGTCAAATTGTCATCCGTGATGGCGTCATTTCATCTGATAGTGGTCTCGTAGAAAAGGAGGAAAACTAAGATGCAGAATCTGAAATTTGCCTTTTCATCCATTATGGCCCACAAGATGCGGTCCTTCTTGACCATGATCGGGATTATCATCGGTGTATCCTCCGTTGTCGTGATTATGGCCTTAGGTGATTCCATGTCTCGTCAGGTCAATAAAAATATGACCAAGTCCCAGAAAGATATCCATGTCTTTTTCTCACCTACCAAGAGTAAGGACGGTTCCTTTACCCAGAAGCAATCTGCTCTAACCATGTCTGGTAAAGAGGAAGATGTTATTGTTGAACCACCAAAACCTCAAGAAGCATGGGTCAAGGAAGCTGCTAAGCTCAAGGGAGTGGATAGCTACTATGTGACCAACTCAGCCAATGTGACCTTGACTTATAAGGATAAAAAGGTCGAACACGCTAACATGACGGGTGGGAATGTCACCTATATGGATGCGGTCGAAAATGAAATCATTGCAGGTCGTGGCCTTAGAGCGCAAGATTATAAGGATTTCGCAAGTGTGATCATCCTAGATGAAGAACTAGCCAATAGCCTTTTTGGTTCAGCAAAAGATGCGCTTAATCAGATTATTGAAGTAAACGAAATTAGTTATCGTGTTATTGGTGTTTATGCAAGTAAAGAAGCCAAGGCAGTCAAAGCCTTTGGAGTCGGAGGACTACCAATCACGACCAATATTTCCTTAGCAGCTAATTTTAACACAGATGAGATTTCAAATATTGTCTTCCGTGTCAATGATACTAGCTTAACCCAGACTTTGGGACCTGAGTTGGCAAGAAGAATGACAGAGATTGCAGGTCTTCAACAAGGGGAATATCAAGTTGCAGATGCGTCTGCAGCCTTCCAAGAAGTTCAACAACTCTTTGGCTTCATAACAACGATTATTAGTGCCATTGCAGGGATTTCCCTTTTTGTCGGTGGTACTGGTGTTATGAACATTATGCTCGTTTCAGTGACAGAGCGTACTCGTGAGATTGGTCTACGTAAAGCACTAGGAGCAACGCGTGGGAATATTCTGGTTCAATTTTTGATTGAATCCATGATTTTAACCTTGTTAGGTGGGGTCATCGGCCTTGTGCTGGCTGCAGGGGTGACTATGCTTGCAGGTGTCCTTCTTCAAAACATGATTGCAGGAATCGAAGTTGGCGTATCCATCCCAATCGCTCTCTTTAGTTTAGCGGTCTCAGCTGGTATCGGTATGATATTTGGTGTTTTACCAGCCAACAAGGCTTCTAAACTAGATCCGATTGAAGCACTTCGCTATGAATAAGATAATCAACAGGAAAAACAAGATGGACATTAGTCTGTCTTGTTTTTGTATGGATTTCCTTATCGAAAATCATCAAAATATGATATAATGAAGTGTTAGAAAAACAGGTTTCATTTGCCTGGAAAGGAAATATTATGTCTGAAAAGAATTTTTATATTACAACACCGATTTACTATCCATCTGGTAAACTTCATATCGGTTCTGCCTACACAACTATCGCCTGTGATGTCCTAGCTCGTTACAAACGCCTTATGGGCTACGATGTCTTTTATTTGACAGGTCTGGATGAGCATGGTCAAAAGATTCAACAGAAAGCTGAAGAAGCTGGTATCACGCCTCAAGCCTATGTTGACGGTATGGCAGTTGGAGTTAAAGAACTCTGGCAATTACTCGATATCTCATACGATAAATTCATTCGTACAACTGATGACTACCATGAAAAAGTGGTAGCACAAGTCTTTGAACGCTTGCTTGCTCAAGATGATATTTACTTGGGTGAATACTCTGGTTGGTATTCAGTTTCAGATGAGGAATTCTTTACAGAAAGTCAACTTGCGGAAGTTTTCCGTGATGAAGCTGGAAATGTAACAGGTGGTATTGCTCCATCAGGTCACGAAGTGGAGTGGGTATCTGAAGAGTCTTATTTCCTTCGCCTCAGCAAATACCAAGACCGTTTGGTAGAATTTTTCAAATCACATCCTGACTTCATCACTCCTGATGGTCGTCTCAATGAAATGTTGAAAAACTTTATCGAGCCTGGTTTGGAAGATTTAGCAGTATCTCGTACAACCTTTACCTGGGGTGTACCAGTCCCATCAAATCCTAAACACGTAGTCTACGTTTGGATTGATGCCCTTCTTAACTATGCGACAGCTCTTGGTTATGGTCAAGAGGATCATGCTAACTACGATAAATTCTGGAATGGAACAGTCTTCCACATGGTAGGAAAGGATATTCTTCGTTTCCACTCAATCTACTGGCCAATCCTTCTTATGATGTTGGATATCAAATTACCTGACCGTTTGATTGCCCACGGTTGGTTTGTCATGAAAGACGGCAAGATGTCTAAGTCTAAAGGGAATGTCGTTTATCCTGAAATGTTAGTAGAGCGTTATGGTCTCGATCCACTTCGTTACTACCTCATGCGTAGCCTTCCAGTTGGTTCAGACGGAACCTTCACTCCAGAGGACTATGTAGGTCGTATTAACTATGAATTGGCAAATGACCTTGGAAACCTCCTCAACCGTACGGTTTCAATGATTAACAAGTACTTTGATGGTCAAATCCCTGCCTATGTAGAAGGTGTAACAGACTTTGACAATGAACTTGCTCAAGTGGCAGAACAATCAATCGCTGACTACAATACCTATATGGAAGCAGTTGACTATCCACGTGCACTTGAAGCAGTCTGGACTCTTATCTCACGTACTAATAAATACATCGATGAGACAGCTCCATGGGTACTGGCTAAGGACGAAGCACACCGTGACCAATTGGCAAGTGTGATGAGCCACTTGGCAGCTAGCCTTCGTGTCGTAGCTCACTTGATTGAGCCATTTATGATGGAAACCAGTCGTGCAGTCTTGACTCAACTTGGACTCGCAGAAGTTTCTAGCCTTGAAAACTTGAGCTTGGCTGATTTACCTGCAGGTGTAACGGTAGTTGCCAAAGGAACACCTATCTTCCCACGTTTGGATATGGAAGAAGAAATCGCCTATATCAAGGAACAAATGGAAGGTAACAAGCCAGCCGTCGAAAAAGAATGGAATCCAGATGAAGTTGAACTCAAACTCAACAAGGATGAAATCAAGTTTGAAGACTTTGATAAGGTTGAAATTCGTGTTGCAGAAGTCAAAGAAGTTTCTAAAGTGGAAGGTTCTGATAAGTTGCTTCAATTCCGCTTGGATGCTGGAGATGGTGAAGATCGTCAAATCCTTTCAGGAATTGCTAAGTACTATCCAAACGAACAAGAATTGGTAGGCAAGAAAGTACAAATCGTTGCCAACCTTAAACCACGTAAGATGATGAAAAAATATGTCAGCCAAGGTATGATCCTCTCAGCTGAACATGATGGCAAATTAACCCTTCTTACAGTTGATCCAGCTGTACCAAATGGAAGTGTGATTGGGTAAAATTAAAAAAGAACCAGTTTTAGCTGGTTCTTTTCTTATGTAAGGTATCAGTTGATAAAAGTGTCATTCTGCTTTATAATGAAGAAAAACGGAGGAAATTGCCATGAAATACATTCCATTTGGTCATGAGAAAAGAGAATTGTCCGAAATCGTCCTGGGCATGATGCGAATCAGTGACAAGTCGGTCAAAGAAGTGGAGGAGCTGGTAGAAACAGCCTTATCTGTCGGAATCAATGCTTTTGACTTGGCAGATATCTATGGTCGTGGACGTTGCGAAGAATTACTGGGTCAAGTCTTAAAACATCGCCCTGACTTGCGTGAGAAGATGTGGATTCAGTCCAAGTGTGGCATTCGCATAGAAGAATTTACCTATTTTGATTTTTCAAAAGATTATATTTTAGAGTCAGTTGATGGGATTCTACAACGATTGCAGGTTGATTATCTAGATAGCTTGCTTCTCCATCGCCCAGATGCCTTAATGGAAGCTGATCAAGTAGCAGAGGCCTTTGATATCCTTCACAAATCAGGTAAGGTTCGAGATTTTGGTGTATCCAACCAAAATCCTATGATGATGGAATTACTGAAGAAAGAGGTCAAACAACCTTTATCTATCAATCAATTACAACTAAGCGCAGCTTTCACGCCAGGATTTGAATCAGGTTTCCATGTCAATATGGAAGGTAATAAGGCAGCTGTGCGTGATGGAAGCGTCTTTGAATACTGCAAATTAAACGACATGGTCATTCAAGCTTGGTCAGTTTTACAGTTTGGTTTCTTCAAAGGGAATTTTGTTGGCAATGAACAGTTTCAAGCTTTGAATCAAGTTTTAAACCGCCTTGCGCAAAAATATGGAGTAAGCCCATCAGCTATTGCTATCGCTTGGGTGTTGCGATACCCAGCCAAGATGCAGGCCATCGTTGGCACAACCAATCCAAAACATTTGCTAGAAGCCAGTCAAGCAAGTAACCTGACTCTAACTCGAAAAGAATGGTATGAGATTTACCTAGCAGCGGGGAATGATTTGCCGTAGAAACTAAAATGAAATCCTATCAAGAGCGAGATTCTATCTCGCTCTTTTTGTTTAAAAATTTATATAATTGTTTGAAAATACAAACTATAAATGATAAAATGGTATAAAGTAACAATATAATAAATATTTTAATAATTTAGGAGAATATGGAATGAAAAGAATAGTTTTGACTTCTGTTGTTTTACTTTCATTACTGACATCTGTTGGCTGCTCGAAACATAAAGAAGAGGCGAAAGTAGCTGAACCTGTAACGACTGAACAGACTACGCAGGATAATACAAAGTTATACAAGGAAGCTGGCTTACTTACTTTTAAAAATGAAAAGCAGCTAGAACTCGGGGAACTTGATTCAAAATCCCGTGCAACTTATGCTCACATTCAGCTAAAAGATAGTGATGAGCCTAAAGAAAAGAGAGAAGCTAAATTAACCTTTGATCCAGTTGGATGGCATAACTATAAATTTTACTATGGAGATGGTTCTAAAGAGGCTTGGCTGATGAATCGCGGTCATTTAGTTGGGTATCAATTTAGCGGACTTAACGATGAAGGCCGAAATCTAGTTCCTATGACAGCTTGGTTAAATACAGGTGCCTTTACTGGAACGGATGACAAAAATCAAAGTAGCATGCTCTATTATGAAAATGGGCTTGATTCATGGCTTGCAAATCATCCAAACTATTACCTTGACTATAAGGTGACAGCTGTCTATAAGGATAATGAATTGATTCCAAGACAGATTATCTTACAGTACGTAGGAATTGATCAGGATGGAAATTTGCTTGAAATTAAATTAGGTAGTAGCAAGGAAAAAATTGATAAGTATTCCGTAACCCATGTCGCCTTGGATAACGTTTCAGCCAATGCTGAAATAAATTATGCAGATGGTACTGCAAAGAATACGGTCAAGTCAGCTGAAGAACGCGCTGCAGAGCTTAAAGCAGCCGAGGAAAAAGCCAAGAAAGAGGCTGAAGAAAAAGAAGCACAAGAAAAAGCTAAAAAAGAAGCAGAAGAGAAGGCTAAAGAAGAACAGACACAGAAGGAAACTGAAGCACCAGCAGAAGAAGAATCACAAAGTAGTAATACAGGTGGCTACTTTAGAGATAGAAATGGAAGATGGCATCGACCAAATGGAAAGTTTGCCTCTAAAAAGGAAATTAGAGATGCTGGATTGCAATGGTGATAGTTTTCTCAAGTTTATATAAATCAGAATAATCACAGTCAAAAAGCCGTTGGAAAACGGTTTTTTGTTATAATTAAATTAAGATTCATAGATAACAAAGGAGGAAAACATGACATTTGAAGAAATTTTACCAGGACTAAAGGCAAAAAAGAAATACGTGCGTACTGGTTGGGGAGGAGCTGAAAACTATGTCCAGCTTTTTGATACCATCGAACAAAACGGGGTCGCTCTTGAAGTGACACCCTATTTCCTCATCAACGTATCTGGTGAAGGAGAAGGTTTTTCCATGTGGAGTCCGACTCCTTGTGATGTCCTAGCGACGGATTGGGTGGAAGTCCATGACTAAACGTGTCTTAGTTACGGGCGTTAGTTCAGGGATTGGTCTGGCTCAAGCTCGACTCTTTTTAGAGAATGGTTATCAAGTTTTTGGTGTGGATCAGGGTGAAAATCCTGCCTTACAAGGTGACTTTCACTTTCTACAACGTGATTTAACACTTGACTCGGAACCTATTTTTGATTGGTGTCCTCGAGTCGATATTCTTTGTAATACGGCAGGTGTTTTGGATGACTACAAGCCCTTACTAGAACAATCCGCCCAAGAAATTCAAGAGATTTTTGAAATCAATTACGTAACTCCAGTAGAGTTGACCCGCCATTATTTGACGCAAATGCTAGAGAATAAGAAGGGAATCATTATCAATATGTGTTCCATTGCCTCAAGTCTAGCAGGCGGGGGTGGTCACGCCTATACCTCGTCCAAACATGCCTTGGCAGGCTTTACCAAACAATTAGCTCTAGACTATGCAGAAGCTGGGATCCAGATCTTTGGGATTGCTCCTGGTGCAGTCAAGACGGGTATGACCGCAGCTGACTTTGAGCCAGGTGGATTGGCTGACTGGGTTGCTAGTGAAACACCTATCAAACGCTGGATTGAGCCAGAAGAAGTGGCTGAAGTCAGTCTCTTTTTGGCCAGTGGAAAGGCATCTGCCATGCAAGGGCAAATTCTGACAATTGACGGTGGATGGTCTTTGAAGTAATATAGTTGATACTCAGTGAATATGTGGAGGTAAGCTATGAAAAGAGATGAGTTTGGATTTGTCTTGCCCAATCTCTACTATCAGTTTTTAACGGAGTGGAAAGAGATTGACCCCTATGAAATTGGAGATACAGGTATCTGTTTGTATGCCAAGGAGGATCTAGAGGAGCGTAATGAGACTTATCAGATTGAGGAAGTAGAGCCAGATTACTTTATGATTGGACAGGAAGGAGATTTGGCCTACTTTATCAAGAAAAATGCTGATGATTGCATTTATGAAAATGACTTGGGTGCTTTAGGCTCTTTAGAAATGCAAAAAGTTGCTGCAAACGTCTATGACTTTATTGATAAGGTATTAGAAGAAGAATTGTAAAAAAGGAAGAAATTAATCATGTTTAGAGTGCTAGATGCAGATTCACCGATTTCAAAAGAAGATTTTTTACAATTTGAGGAGATCCTTGGGAAGAAATTACCGGAAGCCATGAAGGATTTTTACCTTAAGTACAACGGAGGCCAGCCCCAAGTAAGGGGTGTCCACGATGAACATCATCTCTTTCCATTCAATTCCTTTGATTCACTTGATGAGATAAGGAAGTCTCTTACATGGTTTGACGATGAGGTTTTGCCTGAAGGATTTAAGGCTACAGACCTTCTTCATTTCGCCTATGATCCTGGATCAGGCAACTATGCTCTTTCTTTAAGGGCAGAAGATTATGGCAAGGTGTACTTCTATGTTCTAGAAGAAAAAGCTGAGTTGTATGGTCAATGGCCATCTTTTGAGGATTTTTTAAATTCCTTTGTTGAAGAGTGAGACTAAAAAGGAGAAGGGATGCGGAAACACCAAGAACTTTCACTAGATCAGATCATCGAGCAGCTACGAGCGGATCAACTAACTTCAGATGATTTTTGCCTCTATGGCAAAGAGGATGGAGAACTGGCACTAGCTAGGTCCTATTGGGTATCAAATTATCCGGATGTCGTGGAAGACCGTGATATTTGCCCTGCTGATGTAGCGGAGCAAGATCTCCAGCTAGTCTACTATGGAGAGCAGTTGATTGATGTTCTTTCGGTTGCACTTGAGGAAAAACTAAATGCAAGTCACCAAGACTTGGTCGAGGCTTTGAATTATTATCAGCAGCATGATAGCTTTATGAAATTTGAAAGCTAGTAAGCATGCTAGATTTATGAAGTTTCATTGATAATTAACAAATACAATAAGGAGTTAAGAAATGATAGATTACGAAAACATAAATGAAATAATTGCCCCTTTTAACTTGCTTGTTTATGATGAGGATCCTGAAAATGTTCGAGGCTCGCTCATTTATTACCCTGATGGAGAATACAGACAGGAAGTGTTTGATACTCGAGAAGAGGAGGGATTTGAAGGAAATGGCTACGATTGGGAATCGCTAGCTTTGGTATTTTTGGAGGAAAAAATGCCTGAATTAAGCGATGCAATAGACTTTGATCCTGAAGGAAGTATGTTTTGTGCCTATTCTTCCAAGGTAGACGCCTTGTCTAGATTTGCTCTTGGCTTTAAAGAGTTTTGCGATGATATCGAATCCATGAAAGACTTGTTCAGTAGAGCAGAGTTGGATTAGTTGACTAAAATCTCTTTAAATTATTTTAAAAAAGAATAGAAAGGATTTCAGATGAAGCTATCAGAAGTAGTTGAGCTAGTGGAAAATCATCCAGACCTACATCTCTATTTAGATAAAATTTTAAAAAAGAATAAGAAGACCCAAGTTAGTTATCTCGAATCACTGAATCATCTGGCCTATTTACTTTATCTGGATGGTCAAGAGGAAATGGCTAAGGGATTATTAGATCGGATCATACAAGTTCCATTTGAAGGGAATTATAACACCTGGACCTTTGTTGAGAGCTCTCTGGTTTTATTGGCCTATCTGGAAAGAGAAAAAGAAAATCAGGTACTCGTCTATAAAAAACTCCTTTTATCTCCATTAGAACAAGGGGAGGAATCAACTCAAAAAATAAGAAGGAGAGTTCATCAGAGATTTTTGAATGGTGATAGCTTGGAGCAAAAGCTTGCAAAAATCGAGCAAGCTTCAAGTCCTGAATCGGAAATGGAACGTCGTTTGCTATACTTGACGGATTTATTGAAGATTCACCTTTTTATTGATGAGTCAATGTGTGAAGAGGCAGATATCCAGGCAAAAATCGAAGAGAATATGGAGATACTAAAGAAGTATATCAAGGAGCATGAAATCTATAGCCTCTTTCCTTTTAAGGGATGAGGTAAGTTATTGATTTTGGACTTTTAGAAAAGAGTAGAATATGGAAATCAAAAAACACTTTGGTGTCTATGGCATTTGCTATGAGAAAGGAAAATTACTTTGCATTGAGAAAACGAGAGGGCCTTATCAGCATCGTTTTGATTTACCGGGTGGTAGTCAGGAAATCGGTGAGGGTTTGACAGAAACTCTCAAGAGAGAAGTTTTGGAAGAGACAGGGTATACGCTTAGCCGTTATTGCAATCCTAGGATTTATGATATAATGGTTCAAGAAGAGGGACAAGACTTCGCAGTACATCATATCATGGCCTTTTATGATATCGTACTCGATTTCGAGCGCTCTCAACAATCCCTTCCTCATGAAGTTCTTGATGGAAGTAATGATTCAGCAAAGGCAGTTTGGGTCCCTATTGAGCAGATGACCGAAGAAAATGCCTCACCCTTAGTATTAAAGGTGAAGGCAGAGTTACGAGGATTTCCAGAATTGGACAAGACCTCTTACATGAATTGGAAGGTAAAACATGCAAAATCAACTGGCTCTTAGTGGCGAAAGAATTGTTGAAAAAATTTACCCACAACTATTTCATCATGTTGGTATGATTCGTGGCGAATACTTGTTGAGAGAAATAAATCAAAACATCCTGTTACCAAGTTGTCAGCAATTTGTAAAAGATTATCTAGACACTATTTGCCATTTATACTCAGATGAAGAAGTCTGGTATCGCTTTTCAGAGTTAACAAATGCAGAAGCAAATAGTCTAGACGGGACTAAAGAGTATTTTGACGAACGCCACCCATTATTTGGATATAGAGGGACTAGGCGTTTATTTGCGTGTCCAGATGAATTTCAGGCTGAGGCACATGTCGTTACAGAAGTTTATCAAACCAATCCCAATCTGTCTCTTATTTTTCCTTTTGTGAATGATGCTGAACAGTTAAAACAAGCTATTAGAGTATTGCGCCAGCATGGTTTTACTGGAAAAGTTGGAACAATGATTGAATTACCGTCAGCTTATTTTGACTTGGACAGGATACTGGAAACTGGTATTTCAAAGATTGTAGTGGGAATGAATGATTTGACTTCTTTTGTTTTTGCCACTGTGAGAAATAGTCAATGGCATGATATGGAAAGTCCCATTATGTTAGAAATGCTGAGACAGATACAGGATAAAGTAAGGATGAAAAAGATAGATTTCGCCGTAGCAGGATATCTGAATCCTTCTTTCATACAAAAAATGAATCAGATGGATATCAAATGCATAATCCACTACAGTTCTATTCCAGAGATTTTTGATTTAAAAATTGACCATCCAGACCATCTCAAACGTGTAAAAGAAGAAAGTAAAAAAATACAAAGGAGCAACCTATGACACCTCAAGAAATGTGGAATGCCTATAAGAAAATCAACCCCTCTATCGGTGATGAGATAGACGCTTGGGCTTTTGGAGTGGACCCAGATCTTTTAGCGGATCTGGTGTTTACAGGCGAAAAAACAGCAACTGCCTCAGCCTATGACCTCTACGCAGTAGAGGACGAACCCCTTCCACAAGAAGGGACCTTTGATGTTATTTTAGACAGTAAGGATCAAGCTGTTTGCATCGTCGAAATTACAAAGGTTTCCATTCAGCCTTTCCATCAGGTTTCAGCCGACCATGCCTACAAGGAAGGCGAAGGAGACAAATCTTTAGCCTATTGGCGTCAGGTTCATGAAGACTTTTTCAAAGACTGGCTAGGAGAAGCAGGTCTGACTTTTACACCTGACAGCAAGGTTGTTTTGGAAGAATTTCGCAAGGTCTACCCTCTCTAGACTACTAGAAGGAAGAAAGTTTTGGAAATCACTGTCCAAAGCTTTTTTCTGACTTAAAATATGATAAAATAGGTATGTTTGAACTAGAACATTTGCTCAGAAATATAGAATAGGAGAAAATGATGCAAGCAGTAGAACATTATATCGAAACATTTATTCCTGAACATTATGATTTGTTTTTAGACTTGAGTCGTGAGACCAAGACTTTTTCAGGAAAAGTAACTATTACTGGTCAAGCTAAAAGTGACCGTATTTCCCTTCACCAAAAAGACCTAGAGATTGCTTCTGTTGAAGTAGCAGGTCAAGCTCGTCCATTTACAGTTGATAATGAAAACGAAGCTCTTCATATCGAACTTGAAGAAGCTGGTTCAGTTGAATTGGTTCTAGCATTTTCAGGTAAAATTACTGACAACATGACAGGAATCTACCCATCATACTATACAGTTGATGGTGTTAAGAAAGAAGTTTTGTCAACTCAGTTTGAAAGTCACTTTGCTCGTGAAGCCTTCCCATGTGTGGACGAACCAGAAGCAAAAGCAACCTTTGACTTAGCACTTCGTTTTGACCAAGCTGAAGGTGAACTTGCCTTGTCTAACATGCCAGAAATCGATGTTGAAAACCGTAAGGAAACAGGTATCTGGAAATTTGAGACAACTCCACGTATGTCTTCTTACTTGTTAGCCTTCGTAGCTGGTGATTTACAAGGGGTAACTGCTACAACTAAAAATGGTACCTTGGTAGGTGTTTACTCAACCAAGGCCCATCCACTTTCAAATCTTGATTTCTCATTAGACATCGCTGTTCGTTCTATCGAATTTTACGAAGACTACTATGGAGTTAAGTACCCAATTCCTCAATCTCTTCACATCGCCCTTCCTGACTTCTCAGCAGGTGCTATGGAAAACTGGGGTCTGGTAACTTATCGTGAAGTTTACTTGGTTGTGGATGAGAACTCTACCTTTGCCAGCCGTCAACAAGTTGCTCTAGTCATTGCCCATGAGCTTGCTCACCAATGGTTTGGTAACCTTGTGACTATGAAGTGGTGGGATGACCTCTGGCTCAATGAAAGCTTCGCGAACATGATGGAATACGTCTGTGTGGATGCCATCGAGCCAAGCTGGAATATCTTTGAAGATTTCCAAACAAGTGGAGTGCCAGCCGCTCTTAAACGTGATGCGACAGATGGCGTTCAATCTGTCCACGTTGAAGTTAGCCACCCAGATGAAATCAATACGCTCTTCGATGGTGCTATCGTTTATGCCAAAGGAAGCCGTCTCATGCACATGCTTCGTCGTTGGCTAGGAGATGCTGATTTTGCCAAAGGTTTGCATGCTTACTTTGAAAAACACCAATACGGAAATACCATTGGTCGTGACCTTTGGAACGCCCTCGGACAAGCATCTGGTCGTGATGTAGCAGCCTTCATGGATTCTTGGTTGGAACAACCTGGTTATCCAGTCCTTACTGCTACAGTTGAAAATGATGTGTTGAAGATTTCTCAAAAACAATTCTTTATCGGTGAACATGAAGACAAGAACCGTCTTTGGGTAGTGCCACTTAACAGTAACTGGAAAGGATTGCCAGATACTCTGGAAACTGAAAGCATCGAAATTCCTGGCTATGCAGCACTTCTTGCTGAAAACAAAGGAGCCCTTCGTCTTAACACTGAAAATACTGCCCACTATATTACAGACTATCAAGGTGAATTGCTGGATGCTGTTCTTTCAGAATTAGTAGAACTTGATAACACAAGCAAACTTCAAATCGTCCAAGAACGTCGTTTGCTAGCTGAAGCTGGGCACATTTCATACGCAGACTTGCTTCCAGTAGTGGATCAATTGGCACAAGAAGAATCTTACCTAGTTGTTGCTGCCGTTTCTCAAGTTATTACAGCCCTTGAACGCTTCATTGATGAAGGAACAGAGGCAGAAAAAGCCTTTAAAGCCCTTATTGCTAAACTGGCTCGTTACAACTATGACCGTCTTGGCTTTGAAGCTAAAGAAGGTGAATCTGATGAGGATGAATTGGTTCGTCAATTGACAATTTCTATGATGATTCGTTCAAATGACGAGGAAGCCAGTCAAGTTGCTAGCCAAATTTTCGCAGCCCACAGGAATAATCTTTCAGGACTTCCAGCAGCTATTCGTTCACAAGTTCTCATCAATGAAATGAAACACCATGAGACTAAGGAATTGGTCGCAACTTATCTCGATCTTTATACTCATGCCACAGATGCTGCCTTTAAACGCCAATTGGCAGCTGCTCTTGCCTACAGTACAGATGCGGATAATATCCAAACCTTGATTGCTTCTTGGAAGGACAAATTTGTGGTAAAACCACAAGACTTGTCTGCTTGGTACTTCCAGTTCTTAGGTCATCAAGCAACCCAGGAAACAGCGTGGTCTTGGGCGCGTGAAAACTGGGATTGGATTAAGGCAGCTCTTGGTGGAGATATGAGCTTTGATAGCTTTGTTATTCTGCCTGCCCATGTATTTAAGACAGAGCAACGCTTGACAGAATACAAGGCCTTCTTTGAGCCACAACTTTCTGACCTTGCCCTTAGCCGTAACATCGGTATGGGAATCAAGGAAATCGCAGCACGCGTTGAATTGATTAAGCGTGAAAAAGCAGCAGTTGAAGCGGTTGTTGCTCAATATGGAAATGCTTAAAATTCAAAGGTTATAAAAACTATAAAAACTCAACTTTCTCTTGGAAAAACAAGGGAAGTTGAGTTTTTTTTAAGATATTTTTGCTATAATAGGTATAATTAAGGAGGAATTTTTGATGATCAAAATTCTATTAGTGGAAGATGACCTAGGCCTGTCAAATTCAGTCTTTGATTTTTTGGATGATTTTGCGGATGTCATGCAGGTTTTTGATGGCGAAGAAGGTCTTTATGAGGCCGAAAGTGGTGTTTATGACTTGATTTTATTGGACTTGATGTTACCTGAGAAAAATGGGTTCCAAGTTTTAAAAGAATTGCGTGAAAAAGGGATTTCGACTCCTGTTCTGATCATGACAGCCAAGGAAAGTCTTGATGATAAGGGACATGGATTTGAGCTTGGGGCAGATGATTATCTAACAAAACCATTTTATCTAGAAGAACTCAAGATGCGTATCCAGGCGCTTCTCAAACGTTCTGGTAAGTTCAATGAAAATACCCTCTCTTATGGTGATTTGACAGTTAATCTATCTACCAATGAGGTTAGAGTTAATGATACTGTTGTGGAACTATTAGGTAAAGAATTTGATCTCTTGGTTTATTTCCTCCAAAATCAAAATGTGATCTTACCAAAAACCCAAATCTTTGACCGTTTGTGGGGATTTGACAGTGACACAACCATCTCCGTGGTAGAAGTCTATGTATCAAAAGTTCGTAAGAAATTGAAGGGCTCAGTCTTTGCTGAAAACCTCCAGACCTTGCGTAGTGTTGGGTATATTTTAAAACATGTTTAAAAAAATTAAAAAGAATTGGTATGCGGAGGATTTCAGTTACTTTATCCGTAACTTTGGAGTATTTACTCTGATTTTCTCTACTATGACCTTGATTATCTTACAGGTTATGCACTCCAGTCTCTACACATCAGTGGATGAAAAACTCTTATCACTGAGCAAAAATCCTCAGGACGTCATTCAATTGGCGGTCAATCGTGCAACTGAGGACGTTAAGGATTTAGGTAGTGCCAATGTTGCTCCAGCTTCTGATAAAAAACCAACGGTTAGTTCCAATACGGAAGTGATATTGCTAGATTCAAATTTGAATCAATTAGTGACTGGCAACCGCTTTTTAGGGCTTGACAAGATCACTTTTAATAAAAAGGATTTGAATCATATTCGACAACTTCATGTTGTGAATAGTTATGGTCAGGACGAGATTTACCGAGTGATTCTATCTGAAATAAATATCGATTCTGTCTCGACCAATATTAAGTATGCTGCTATCCTGATTAACACAAGCCAACTAGAGCAAATTAGTCAAAACCACGAGCAGTTAATCGTGGTAGTCATGGCAAGTTTTTGGATTCTATCTATCTTAGCCAGTCTCTATCTTGCACGTGTCAGTGTTAAACCTTTACTTGAAAGTATGCAAAAGCAGAAAAGCTTTGTGGAAAATGCCAGTCATGAGCTACGAACTCCATTAGCTGTTCTGCAAAATCGCCTAGAAACTCTTTTCAGAAAACCTGAGGCAACTATTATGGAGTCAAGTGAGAGTATTGCTTCCAGTCTAGAAGAAGTTCGTAATATGCGCTTTTTAACAACGAATCTGCTTAATTTAGCTCGTCGTGATGATGGCATTAAACCGGAATTAGGAGAGGTAGAGCCAGACTTCTTTAACACAACTTTTACCAACTATGAAATGATTGCGTCTGAAAATAACCGTGCTTTTCATTTTGAAAATCGTATCCATCGGACCATCATAACAGATAAGCTTCTTCTTAAACAACTGATGACTATCTTGTTTGACAATGCTGTCAAGTACACTGAAGAAGAAGGAGATATCCATTTTGTCATTGCTACGACAGAGCGTAATCTCTATTTATCAGTAGCTGATGATGGAATTGGTATTTCTGCAGTAGATAAAAAGAAAATTTTTGACCGCTTTTACAGGGTTGATAAGGCTCGTACTCGGCAAAAAGGTGGTTTTGGGTTAGGCTTATCCTTAGCCAAACAGATTGTCGATGCTCTTAAAGGAACCATCAGTGTCAAAGATAACAAACCTCATGGTACGATTTTTGAAGTAAAAATCGCCATTCAAACACCATCCAAGCGTAAAAAATAAATAAGAAAAGGCTGTGACTTAGAAAGCGGTAGACCAAGTATCGCTTTTCTAGTCGCAGCTCTTTAGCTATCGTAGAAAAAATAGGTCGGGACAAAAATCCCGACCTTTTGAATCTAATATAATTTCTTCTTAATCATCGAACGTTGAACGTTTGATGCTGCTAAACTCAAGGCAATTGCTAGGCTAAAAGCTAGGACTGTATTGAACTTGAGGGCTAAAAAGATAAAGCTAAACAAGGCCAAAAAGACGCAAAAACAAGCAATGTTTACAAAGAAAAGAACTTCCTTCAAACTAGCAACGGAAGTGGTTTCTGGAACATAGTCTTGGTATAGCGTTGTTTGAGTTTCCTCTTCTTCAAACTCATACGGTTGATATTTTCTTACGGGCATGATTCTCTCCTTAACAGTACTCTTTCATTTTACCATTTTTCAAGAAAAAAATTATTACAGTAAGGTTACAAAAAGAATAAGTAAATTTATCATTTTAGGGAATAGCTGATTTTGCAGAAATGTGGTATAATTTTTCTTATGGAAAAGATTATTATTACAGCAACTGCTGAAAGCATTGAACAAGTAAAAGAATTACTAGAAGCGGGAGTTGACCGCATCTATGTTGGTGAGAAAGATTTTGGACTTCGCCTACCAAAGACTTTTTCTTATGATGAACTGAGAACCATCGCTGGTCTGGTTCATGATGCAGGTAAGGAATTGATCGTAGCGGTCAATGCTCTTATGCATCAGGATATGATGGATCGTATCAAACCCTTTCTTGATTTCTTGGAAGAAATTAAAACAGACTACATTACTGTTGGGGATGCGGGTGTCTTTTATGTTGTCAATCGCGATGGTTATTCTTTTAAAACCATCTATGATGCCTCAACCATGGTAACAAGCAGCCGTCAGATCAATTTCTGGGGGCAAAAGGCTGGCGCTTCTGAGGCAGTTTTAGCCCGTGAAATTCCATCTGCAGAGCTCTTTAAAATGCCTGAAATTTTGGAAATTCCTGCTGAAATTTTGGTTTATGGAGCAAGCGTTATCCACCACTCTAAGCGTCCACTCTTGCAGAATTACTATAATTTTACTCAGATTGATGATGAAAAAACACGTCAACGCGACCTCTTCTTAGCAGAACCTAGTGATCCAGATAGCCATTACTCTATTTTTGAAGACAATCATGGAACTCACATTTTTGCCAACAACGACCTTGATTTGATGACCAAATTGCCAGAGTTGGTGGAGCATGGTTTCACTCATTGGAAGCTAGAAGGACTTTATACTCCAGGGCAAGATTTTGTTGAGATTGCAAAACTCTTCATCCAAGCCCGTAGCTTGATTCAAGAGGGAAGCTTTACGCATGACCAAGCCTTCTTGTTGGATGAGCAAGTCCGTAAACTCCATCCAAAAAATCGTTTCCTTGACACAGGATTTTATGACTACGATCCTGACATGGTTAAATAAGAATCAGAAACCCGAAATAAAATGTTCGGGTTTTTCTAGTGCAAGGATGAATTTAAAGCGTATTCATGTTATAATAAAAGTAGCTTTTTGTTTGGAGGTGTTTAAGTGGAAAATCTGAAAAAAATAGCAGGCATCAAGGCTGCTGAATTCGTAACCGACGGAATGGTTGTAGGACTTGGAACAGGCTCGACTGCCTATTATTTCGTAGAGGAGATCGGACGTAGAATTAAAGAAGAAGGACTTCAAATTACAGCTGTAACGACCTCGAGTGTAACAACAAAACAGGCACAAGGATTAAATATCCCACTTAAGTCGATTGATGAGGTGGATGAGGTTGATGTGACTGTTGATGGAGCCGATGAGGTAGATCGCCAGTTTAATGGTATCAAAGGAGGCGGTGGTGCACTTCTAATGGAAAAAGTAGTTGCGACACCAACCAAACAGTATATCTGGGTGGTAGATGAGAGCAAGATGGTTGAGAAATTGGGCGCTTTCAAACTACCTGTCGAAGTTGTCCAATACGGAGCAGAACAGGTTTTCCGTCGTTTTGAAAAAGCTGGTTATAAGCCAAGTTTTCGTGAAAAAGATGGCCAACGCTTTGTGACGGATATGAAAAATTTCATCATTGACCTTGATTTAGGTGTTATTGAAGATCCAATCGCTTTTGGTCGTCAATTGGATCTTCAGGTTGGTGTTGTTGAGCACGGTTTATTTAATCAAATGGTTGATAAAGTGATCGTTGCAGGACAAGCTGGCGTTCAGGTTTTAACTTCAACAAAAGGGAAATAAAGGAGGCAAATGATGTCAAAATTTAAACGTATTCACTTGGTGGTACTCGATTCTGTAGGAATCGGTGCGGCACCAGATGCTCATAACTTTGTCAATGCAGGGGTTCCAGATGGAGCATCTGATACATTAGGACACATCTCTAAATCAGTTGGTTTGAATGTACCGAATATGGCTAAGATTGGTCTTGGGAACATTGAACGTGAAACAGCCCTTAAAACGGTTCCAGCAGAGGAAAATCCTAGCGGTTACTACACTAAACTAGAGGAAGTGTCATTAGGTAAAGACACCATGACAGGTCACTGGGAAATCATGGGGCTTAATATCACTGAACCGTTTGATACTTTCTGGGATGGATTCCCAGAAGAAATCCTTACAAAGATTGAAGAATTTTCAGGTCGTAAAGTAATCCGTGAAGCAAATAAACCATACTCAGGAACTGCTGTTATCGATGATTTTGGACCACGCCAGATGGAAACTGGGGAGTTGATTATCTATACTTCAGCTGACCCTGTTCTTCAAATCGCGGCCCACGAAGACATCATTCCTTTGGATAAATTGTACCGTATTTGTGAGTACGCTCGTTCGATTACATTGGAACGTCCAGCTCTTCTAGGTCGTATCATTGCACGTCCTTATGTTGGTGAGCCTGGAAACTTCACACGTACTGCAAATCGTCGTGACTTGGCTGTATCACCATTTGCTCCAACAGTGTTGGACAAATTAAATGAAGCTGGTATCGATACATATGCAGTTGGTAAGATTAACGATATCTTCAACGGTGCTGGTATCAACCACGATATGGGCCACAACAAATCAAACAGCCACGGAATTGACACACTTTTGACAACAATGAGCCTTACTGAGTTTGAAAAAGGATTCTCATTCACTAACTTGGTCGACTTTGATGCACTTTACGGTCACCGCCGTGATCCACATGGTTACCGCGATTGCTTGCATGAGTTTGATGAACGTTTGCCTGAGCTTATCGCTGCTATGAGAGAAGATGATCTACTCATGATTACTGCAGACCATGGTAATGACCCTACTTATGCAGGTACAGACCATACTCGTGAATACATTCCACTTTTGGCCTACAGCCCATCACTAAAAGGAAATGGACACCTACCAATCGGTCATTTTGCAGATATTTCGGCAACAATCGCTGATAACTTTGGCGTAGATAAGGCTATGATTGGTGAAAGCTTCTTAGATAAATTGGTTTAAGATGATTCGCTTTGCATTACTGGTTAGAGGGATCAATGTCGGTGGGAAACATAAGGTGGTCATGGCCCAGCTTCGTCAAGAATTGACAGAGTTGGGATTAGAGAATGTTGAAACCTACATCAATAGTGGCAATATTTTCTTTGATACTAGCATGCCTAGAACTCAGTTGGTTGAGAGGCTACTGGATTTCTTTAAAGAACATTATCCATTTATCCAACATTTTTCCTTGTTAAGTCAAGAAGACTACGAAGAGGAGCTTAGAATTCTTCCGGAATGGTGGTTCCAAGAAATGGCTCGAAAGGATGTTCTCTTTTATACTGAGGGACTGGATATCAAGCAAGTCATCGAGAAAGTCGAAAGTATGGAACTGGTCAATGAAGTGCTTCATTTAGGGAAACTGGGAATCTTCTGGGGCAAATTCTCAGAAGAGACTTATAGCAAAACAGCCTATCATATGTTCCTGCTTAAGATGCCTTTCTATCGTAATATTACTATTCGAAATGCAAAAACCTTTGACAAAATCGGTCAATTTTTAAAAGATTATGAAGGAGACAACAATGACATTATTAGCAAAAATCAATGAAACAGCTGCTTTTTTGAAAAGCAAGGGAGTAGAAGCGCCAGAGTTTGGTCTAATCCTTGGATCAGGACTCGGTGAACTTGCTGAAGAAATCGACAATCCAGTTGTTGTAGACTACGCTGAAATTCCAAACTGGGGTCAATCCACAGTAGTCGGACATGCTGGTAAATTGGTTTATGGTGATCTTGCTGGACGTAAAGTCTTGGCTCTTCAAGGTCGTTTCCACTTCTACGAAGGAAATCCTCTTGAAGTTGTGACTTTCCCTGTCCGTGTTATGAAAGTCTTGGGCTGCGAAGGTGTAATTGTAACCAACGCTGCTGGAGGTATCGGCTTCGGTCCTGGTACTTTGATGGCTATCACGGACCACATCAACATGACTGGTCAAAATCCATTGATTGGTGAAAATTTGGATGAGTTTGGTCCTCGCTTCCCTGATATGTCTAAGGCTTACACACCAGAATACCGTGAGACTGCTCATCAAGTAGCAGACAAATTGGGCATTAAACTGGATGATGGGGTTTATATCGGTGTGACAGGTCCAACTTATGAAACTCCAGCTGAAATCCGTGCATATAAGACTCTTGGTGCAGACGCTGTCGGTATGTCAACTGTTCCTGAAGTTATTGTGGCAGCCCACTCAGGCTTGAAAGTTCTTGGTATTTCATGTATTACCAACTTTGCTGCTGGTTTCCAAGAAGAACTCAACCACGAAGAAGTAGTGGAAGTGACAGAACGCGTCAAAGGCGACTTCAAAGGCTTGCTGAAAGCGATTCTTGCTGAATTGTAAGACTATGAGAGCACGACTCCAAAGCCTACCCTACGGATGGCGCCTGCTGTTAGCGACTATAACTTTGGGAATAGGAACAGGTCTAGTTGGAATTGCTTGTCACTATTTACTAGAAGGTGTGCAATGGCTTGCCTTTGGTCAAGATGGATCAGATTTGCTCCAGCAATTCAAACAAGCTGGAGGACTCCGTAGATTTCTCATTCTATCTGTGGCAGGGATTTTGGCAGCAGGGGTCTGGTATGTCCTACAACGGCGTTATAAAATCCTTTCCATTCGAAGTCAAATTGACCTGGTTGGAGATAAAGAACCAGCGCTCCTAGCCCATATCCTTCATGCAAGTATGCAGGTTGCGATTGTCGGAGCAGGTGCTTCGGTCGGGAAAGAAGCAGCTCCACGCGAGGTTGGTGCTCTTATAGCTGGTCGTTTGGGAAAAATCTTGTCTTTGACTATTAAAGAGCGAAGAGTTTTGATTGCCTGTGGAGCAGGAGCCGGCTTAGCTGCGGTTTATCAGGTTCCTTTTGCCAGTAGCTTGTTTGTCTTTGAGACTTTGGGGGTATCTTATCGCTGGAAAAATTTTGTACTGGTCTTGTCCAGTACTTACCTAGCGGCCTGGGTATCCCAGCCTATTGTTGGCCATGGTGCTATTTATCACATGTCACTGGTTCATTGGTCAGCGAGTAGTTTCTTCCAGGCTGTCATAGTAGCTCTATTAGTTACTCCGTTGGCACTTGCCTTTCGTTTTCTAGCCAGTCGGGCTAGTCGCAAACGTCGCAAGGACGAGACGATTCTTTGGGCTCTTCCTCTAGCCTTTCTAGTGCTGGGGAGCCTAGTAGCCTTTTTCCCTATCTTTATGGGAAATGGCCAGGTATTAGCGCAAGCCCTCTTGTCTAGCCAGTCGATTCCTTATCTTCCACTGGCTCTTGCAGTGAAGGGGCTTCTGGTTTATCTCCTCTTGCGCAATGGTGCTTATGGGGGAACTTTGACACCATCATTTGCCTTAGGGATTGGCTCTGGCTACCTAGTGACCTTGCTTTTGACAGCAGTTGGGATTCATCTAGATCCTGCTCTAGGGATGTTACTAGGAGCGACCGTCTTTTTAGGGACGACCTTAAAAGCTCCTCTGACAGCCATTGCCCTGAGCCTTGGATTTACAGGCCAAACTTGGAGTTTGACAATTCCGCTTGTACTTGCGGCTGGTCTGTCTTACGTGATTCGAAAGAGATGGGAGAAGAAACGATGAAGGTACATTTTGTACTGCATGAAACCTTTGAAGTGCCGGGCGCTTATCTAAAATGGGCGCAGGAACGTGGCCATCAAGTGACCACGACCAAAGTCTATGAGAATGAAGCCTTACCAGAGACAGTGGATGAGATCGACTTTTTGATCGTAATGGGAGGACCTCAATCGCCAGATGAAGATCGGGAAACTTTTTCATACTACGATCCTCAGGCAGAGATTGAGCTGATTCAAAAGGCTATGAAGGCAGATTGTTATATTGTTGGTGTCTGTCTTGGTGCTCAGCTCTTGTCTGTTGCTTATGGCGCAGAGTATGAACACAGTCCAGAGCGTGAGATTGGTGTTTTTTCAATAACGCTAACTGAAGCTGGATTAAAAGACAATCATGTCAAAGTTTTTGGACAAACTTTAAATACCGGCCACTGGCATGGAGATATGCCGGGATTAACAGAGAATGCTGTCGTCCTTGCGACCAGTCAAGGCTGTCCACGTCAAATTATTCGCTTTAGTCCTAAACACTATGCCTTCCAAGCTCATTTGGAATTTGATCCAGAAGCAGTAGAGCTCTTAATTGCTGCGGATGGTGAAGAAGTCTTGGAAGAACAAAGTCAAAAATTGACCTACGTTCAAAAGCTTGAAGCTATTCGTAACTATAATTATCGAGAAATGAATGCAAAACTCTATGCATTTTTGGATTCATTAACAAATTAAAAACAACAGAAAGGTAGAGCGTGTGTTCAGATTTGAACACGAGCGGAAAGCTTTTCTAATTACTCAATTAAAAAAGAAAGGATGGGTTAACCGTATTAGCTGAACTGAATACGGGCGGAGAACTGTGTAAAAAAGATAAACTGTCTAGCATTTACAATGCGTCGCCAGTTTCCTATTTTTACTTTGTTCTCTGTCGCCTGTCCTATTAATAAAAAAGAAAGGTAGAGCGTGTGTTCTAATTTGAACACGAGCGGAAAGCTCGGAAAATAGATAATCTGACTGAGAAATCAGGTTTTCTCGTCAGATTCCTAATTTTCAGTCGTTTTCTGGTTGCTCTTTGTATCATAAATTATGTCTATCCATATTGCTGCTAAGCAAGGTGAAATTGCTGATAAAATTCTTCTTCCTGGAGATCCTCTTCGTGCGAAATTTATCGCTGAGAATTTCCTTGAAGATGCTGTTTGCTTTAACGAAGTGCGTAACATGTTTGGTTACACTGGAACTTACAAGGGTCACCGTGTATCTGTCATGGGAACTGGGATGGGAATGCCATCCATCTCTATCTATGCGCGTGAGTTAATTGTTGACTACGGAGTGAAAAAATTGATTCGTGTTGGAACTGCGGGCTCTTTGAATGAGGATGTTCATGTCCGTGAATTGGTTTTAGCACAGGCTGCTGCTACCAATTCAAACATCATCCGTAACGACTGGCCTATGTATGATTTTCCTCAAATTGCAAGTTTTGACTTGCTAGACAAGGCTTATCATATTGCCAAAGACCTCGGCATGACTACTCACGTAGGAAATGTTTTGTCATCAGATGTCTTTTACTCAAACTATTTTGAAAAGAACATTGAGCTTGGTAAGTGGGGAGTAAAAGCGGTGGAAATGGAAGCGGCAGCGCTGTATTATCTTGCAGCTCAACATCATGTTGATGCCCTTGCTATCATGACGATTTCAGATAGTTTGGTTAATCCAGATGAAGATACAACTGCAGAAGAACGTCAAAACACCTTCACTGATATGATGAAGGTTGGTCTAGAAACATTGATTGCTGACTAAAGGTAGATTCCATTCATGTGATTTCTCTTGTTCTCAAAATGATAACCACCAACAATGAATCAATCCTGAAATAAGTAAGAATAAGGAAATTGAAGAAAGCCTAATTGTGTCAAAGGACCGAGACTAGTCAGCTTAATATCTAAATCATAATCAAATGAAGTTGGAAGCCAAGTTGACAAGAAGTCAAGGCTTTCAACTTTTTAACTTGAAAATTCCTAGGAGTACAAAATGGATAAAATTGAACAACTACAAGGTATCATTGACCAAAGTCAAAGAATTGTCTTTTTCGGTGGTGCAGGGGTTTCTACAGAGTCTAATATTCCAGATTTTCGAAGTTCTGATGGTGTTTATAGTCTTAAGTTGGGTCGCCATTTTACTGCCGAGCAACTGGTTTCACGCACTATGTTTGAGCGCTATCCAGAGGATTTTTTTGATTTCTACAAAAAGTATCTGGTCTATCCTGATGCTAAGCCGAATTTAGCACATGATTATCTAGCGTCGTTGGAAAAAACAGGTAAATTAAAGGCGATTGTGACGCAAAATATCGATAGCCTTCATGAAATTGCAGGATCTCAGAAAGTTTTGAAACTGCATGGTAGTGCAGATCGTAATTATTGTTTGGGCTGTCACCGCTTTTATGATTTGACTGCCTTTTTGGCACTTGAAGGTCCAGTTCCCCACTGCTTAGATTGTAGCAAGGTGGTCAAACCTGACGTAACCCTTTATGAGGAAGCGCTAGATATGGATGTATTTAGTCGCGCAGCTCAAGCCATTCAGCAAGCAGATTTGTTGATCATTGGTGGAACTTCCTTAGTTGTTTACCCTGCAGCTAGCCTAATCAATTATTTTTCAGGATCAAGTCTTGTCGTTATCAACAAGTCCAGCACTCCTCAAGATAGCCAAGCTGATTTAGTTATCGAAGGGAAGATTGGAGAAGTTTTTTCTAAATTGAGACAATAAAAAACTGAAAGAAGTTGGACTATACTTCCTTCAGTTTTTTTGTATCACGAACTCAGAAACTATGAACAAGATTCTCTTCATTTCTAGGGGAATTTTATTGTTGATTTATAAATTGCTCGAGTTATTTTTAATTGTTGAATAAAAGGAAAAAAGGAAGACTTTCTGGATGAAAATCTTCCTTTTTTAGTCAATCAGTACATGCTGATTTTAATAAAATGCTACTATATTGTTTACTTTTTTAAAGATCGCAAAAAACAATCAATCTCTGCTTGAGAATGGAGAATATGCATCTTTTCTGGGTAAGTATTGTTTAAGTATTGGTATCTATCCTTAGCATTTTTTGTTCGACCATTCCAGAGAATCCAACGGATAAATTCCCAGTTGAATTGCTCGGGGCATCCCTTAGCCATACTTTCTCTCACTTTTCCTCTGTATTTTAAATAGCGCTTAAAGGCTCTTAGCAGACAATTCCAAGCAGAGAAGTTTAAAAAGATGATCTGGTCAGCTTCGTCCATTCTTTCCTCATAGCAACACCAAGAGTAGTTGCCATCAATGACCCAGTTTTTATTTTTGACTAGAAAAGTTTTCATTTCGTTCAGCATCCAGTCGCGGTCACTATCTTGCCACCCTGGCTGAAATTGGAGAGTATCCATATGAAGTTTGGGGATAGAGTAGTGCCTAGCTAGTTTTTCTGCCAGAGTGGATTTGCCTGATCCAGAATATCCAATGATAGCTATTTTCATAATAACCTCCAGAAAATGTGCACAAAAAAAGCTCCGAAGAGCTCATTTTGTATGCAGTTAATGATTAACCAAGTTTAGCTGCAAGACGTGCTTTATCACGGCTAGCTTTGTTTTTGTGGATCAAACCTTTAGTTTCTGCTTTATCGATAGCTGAGCTGGCAGCACGGTAAAGTTCTTCAGATGGGTTTGCTTCAAAAGCTTTGATAGCAGTACGCATAGCTGATTTTTGAGCTGAGTTCTTTTCGTTTTGTTTAACGTTCAATTCAGCGCGTTTGATAGCTGATTTAATGTTTGCCAATGTTCTTACCTCCATTTTTACTAACTATACCATTATATCTGAAAACTTACGTTTTGACAAGGGAAAATTATTTTTTTAAGTAAATTTCATCAATTTCGTGATTTTTAGATTTATGGAGAATGACCTCTGCACGATTTCGTGTCGGTTCAATGTAATTCTGGAGATTGGTTAGGTTGATACTAGTCCAAACTTGGTGGGCAAAATCCTTGACTTCACTAAGAGGAAGTTGAGTGAAACGGTAGTAATAGTTGCCTGGATCATCTTGAGCAAAGCTAAGAAGTTTTAAGAAACGATCCAAATACCAGCTTTCAATATCCTCGACTGCGGCATCGACATAGATTGAAAAGTCAAAGAAATCAGTAATATAGAGACGGGCATTATGTGGATTTTGGAATACGTTGATTCCCTCAACAATGACAAAATCAGCGGCTTCTACTCGTTGTTTTTGACCTGACACAATATCATAGATTTCATGGGAATAAACTGGGATATCAACATCCTGCCCATTTTTGAGTTGGTCTAGGAAATTGAGCAAAGCTTCCATGTCGTAGCTCTCAGGAAAACCCTTGCGGTTGAGAATGTCTTGCTCCATTAAGACACTGTTTGGGTATAAAAAACCATCCGTAGTAACCAGTTCAACACTTGTTCCAGGGACTATACGAGAAAGCAAAATTTGCAAGAGACGACTAGTAGTTGACTTACCTACGGCAACACTTCCTGAAACTCCGATAATAAAGGGCTGTTTTTTGCTCTCTCTTTGAAGGAAAATGCCTTTTGAAAAGGCGAGGTCTTCTTTGGAACGTTTGTAAATCTGAATCAGATGTGCCAGTGGCAGATAGATATCAGTAACATCTTGTAGGCTAATCTGGTCATTGAAACTCTTGACTGAATCTAATTCTTCCTCGGTCAAGGGAGGAGTTGTTTTGCGATGCAAGGATTGCCAAGTTTCGCGGTTTATCTTTTCAAAATGTAAAAATTCGTTGGTCATTTGTTTTCCCCTAGATATTTTGTCTATCATACCATAAAAAGCTAAAAAAATGAAGTGGTTTCTTGAATGTGGTAAGTCAGTAGTATATACTATAAGTAGATAGAGGATGAACAAATTATTGATGAAGTAGGAGCTGGTTTCTCCTGATTTTATCAGCTAATAAAGGGGGCTTTTTAGTTCACAACTTATAGGAGGTGTACTATGAAAATCTTAAAAAGTTACATATTGGAACTCTGTTTTATTTTAAGTTTTGCTTTACCTTTTATAAAAGGAGCCAATGCAGATAATGGTAGACGCTTTGTGGAAATCTATTACGGTTTTACTTTTTTGATGGAACATGCTATTGTAACAGCTGTCTTTATCTGTTCGCTCTTAATTGCTTTCCTACTAAAAAAACGGTGGACGAAATGGCTTGCTGCTAGTAGTTATCTATTTTTGATTTTGTGGATTGCTACAGAGGGTTATTTATTCCGCATGTCGATAGAAGATTTGATACGACTGTGGACAAGTTTGGAAATCCTAACACAAACTTATCAGTTGGGCCTTTATCTAAACATCTTATTGGGAATACTGTTGATAATTAAGTATTTGAAGGTAAAGCAATAGTAATCAAAATGCGTCTGATTATAGACAATAAATTTGTTGTTTTATCCTGGCTGTGATACCTTGTAGCTGCCAATGACTTGTCACTCGTTTCCAATAATTGATTGAGATTGAAGAATAGCGCTCTCTTTGTTAAAATATAAGTGGGAAAATCTATAAAGGAGGTGCTAAGATGAAAGCTAGATTAAGAGAAAAAATACTGGTTTTTATCAGCCTATTTGTAGTTGTTTTATGGTTATCACCCAACTGGCTTAATTTTTCCTTTTCAATAGGATCTTACTCCTATAACTGGACTATTTTTGTCCTTTTTATCTTATTGCCACTCATAGGACTTGGCTACCTTGTGTTAGCTTTCTTTAAAAGAAAGTGGTGGCTCTTCTTTTTTGGTTTAGCTTGTATCTTTGCTTTTCCGATTACCATGGCAGTAGGGAGCTTTTTACTAGGTCCCTAATCCTAATCAGAACTTATATTATTTTTGAAAAAATACAATGTGATTCAAGGGCTTGATACCTTTGTAAACGATTTACAAATAACTTATTTTTATGGTAAAATAGTATCATGAGTAAAATGTATTATGCAGAAAATCCAGATGCAGCCCATGATGTTCATGAGCTTAGAGTTGAGCTACTTGGGCAAAAGATGACCTTTTTGACAGATGCTGGTGTCTTTAGTAAAAAAATGATTGACTTTGGAAGTCAGTTGTTGTTAAGATGCCTTGATGTTGAAAAAGGTGAAAAAATTCTTGATGTTGGTTGTGGCTATGGTCCAATAGGCTTGTCTTTGGTTAAGGCTTATGATGCCCAGGCGACTATGGTGGATATCAATAATCGTGCTCTGGATTTAGCCCAGCAAAATGCAATGAAAAACAAGGTTCAAGCGACTATCTTCCAGTCTAATATTTATGAGCAGGTAGAGGGACAATTTGACCATGTCATTTCGAATCCACCCATACGTGCAGGCAAGCAAGTAGTTCACGAAATCATCGAAAAAAGTATAGACTTTTTAGTAGACGGTGGTGATTTGACTATTGTTATCCAGAAAAAACAAGGAGCTCCAAGTGCCAAAAGTAAGATGGAAGATGTATTTGGCAATTGCGAGGTTGTAAAGAAAGATAAGGGATATTACATCCTTAGAAGTGTAAAAGAATGAGAGCAGTAGATCTAATCCAGAAAAAAAGAGACGGACAAGAACTCAGTTCCAGTGAAATCAAGTGGTTGATTGAAGGCTATGCGGCAGGAAGTGTTCCTGACTACCAGATGTCAGCATTTGCCATGGCAGTTTACTTCCAAGGAATGACCACGAGAGAAATTTCTGATTTAACCATGAATATGGTTAAGACAGGCCAGGAGTTTGATTTGTCTGCTATAAATGGTGTGAAGGTTGATAAACACTCTACGGGTGGTGTTGGTGACAAGGTAACTTTAATCCTAGCACCCTTGGTAGCTAGTTTTGATGTCCCAGTGGCTAAGATGAGCGGTAGGGGCTTAGGCCACACCGGTGGTACTATCGATAAATTAGAATCCATCAAAGGTTTTCAGATTGAACAAAGTCAGGATGAATTTATCAAACAAGTTCAAGAAATTGGAGTTTCAGTTATTGGTCAGTCGGATCAACTAGTTAAGGCGGATAAGCTTCTCTATGCCCTTCGGGATGTGACGGCAACAGTGGATACCATTCCTTTGATTGCTAGTTCGGTTATGAGTAAAAAAATTGCAGCTGGAGCTGATGCTATCTTACTTGATGTAACAGTGGGTGAAGGTGCCTTTATGAAAACAGTCGATGAGGCACGCCAACTGGCTCAAACCATGGTGAACCTTGGTAAGGCTGTAGGTCGTAAGACAGTAGCAGTTATTACTGATATGAGTCAACCTTTGGGACGTGCCATTGGGAATCGTTTAGAAATCCTAGAAGCTCTGGAAATTCTTCAAGGTAAAGGCCGTCAAGATATTAGCCACTTTATCTGTGAGTTGGCCCAGATTATGCTATCATTAGCAAATGTTGAAAAAACTATTGAGGAAGTAAGGCAACATCTTGAAAATGGTAAGGCTCTCAAGAAATTTGAAGAGATGGTTCTAGCTCAGGGTGGAGACCTAGAAGACCTCTATTGTCCAGTAAAAGTTGACCATGTAGTTGATATTCCTGCTCAAGAGGATGGTGTTATCGTAGAACTTCCAGCCATGGAGTTTGGTCTTTTTGCCATGAGATTGGGTGCTGGTCGTGCCGTTAAAACAGATGCTCTTGACTATGAGACAGGGATTGTTTTTGAGAAGAAAGTTGGAGAATCAGTCAAAAAGGGTGAAATTGTTGCAAAAGTATATGCAAATGGCAAAATTTCTCCGGAACTAGTTACAGATTTCCAAAATTATGTTAAAATTAAGATAAGTGATGAAGCGATAAAAACGCGTGAAATCATTGAAATCATCTCCTGATTTAAGGAAAAACCGAAATGAAATTAAATAAATACATTGATCATACGCTTTTAAAGCAAGATGCTACCGAACAGCAAATCGATCGTTTGCTATCTGAAGCAAGAGAGTACGATTTTGCAAGTGTTTGTGTCAATCCTTGCTGGGTTTCGCATGCAAAAACTGCACTCGTAGATACTGATGTCAAGGTTTGTACAGTAGTAGGATTCCCTCTTGGAGCCACGACATCTGCTGTTAAAGCCTTTGAAACCAAAGAAGCAATCCAAAATGGTGCTGACGAAATTGATATGGTCATCAATGTTGGAGCACTCAAATCAGGAAATGCTGCATTAGTTGAGTCAGATATTCGAGCTGTTGTTGAAGCAAGCGGAGATAAACTCGTTAAGGTTATAATAGAAGCTTGTTTGTTAACTGATGAGGAAAAAGTTCTAGCTTGTCAGCTAGCTCAGAAAGCAGGAGCAGACTTTGTCAAGACGTCAACAGGTTTCTCAACAGGTGGTGCAACTTTGCCAGATGTTCAATTAATGCGTCAGACAGTTGGTCCTGATATGGGGGTCAAAGCAGCTGGTGGAGCTCGTTCTTATGCAGATGCAGTTGCCTTTGTTGAAGCTGGAGCTACTCGTATCGGAACATCTTCTGGCGTAGCAATCTTAAAAGGAGAGTTAGCAGATGGCGACTACTGAGTTGATTGACTTAGCGATTGAGACTAGTAAAAACGCCTATGTACCCTATTCACATTTTCCGATTGGTGCTGTTTTGGTTGCCAAGGACGGCAGTGTTTATACAGGATGCAATATTGAAAATGCTAGCTACCCCTTGACCAACTGTGGTGAGAGAACAGCGATTTTTAAAGCTATCTCCGAAGGACAACGTGAGTTTTCAGAATTGATTGTTTACGGTCAAACTGAGAAACCTATTTCTCCTTGTGGAGCTTGTCGCCAAGTTATGGTCGAATTTTTTGAACAAGATCTAAAGGTGACTCTAGTTGCCAAAGATAAATCGACGGTCGAGATGACGGTCGGGGAATTACTTCCATACTCATTTACAGACTTGCATTAGTCTGCGTCACTCTTTGAGTGACAAGGGTCCTTGTGACCAATCAATCCATACTTGCAACTTCGTTGCGCATCTTATTTAGGAGGTTCAGTAATGAACAAGAAACAATGGCTAGGCCTTGGTCTAGTTGCAGTAGCAGCATTTGGACTTGCTGCATGTGGTAATCGCTCTTCTCGTAACGCAGCTTCTTCATCTTCTGATTTGAAGACTAAAGCAGCTATCGTTACAGATACTGGTGGTGTTGACGACAAATCATTCAACCAATCAGCTTGGGAAGGTCTTCAAGCTTGGGGTAAAGAGCACAATCTTGCAAAAGATAAAGGATACACATACTTCCAATCAACAAGTGAAGCTGACTACGCTAACAACTTGAACCAAGCAGCAGGAAGCTACAACTTGATCTTCGGTGTTGGTTTTGCCCTTCACAATGCAGTTGAAGAAGCAGCGAAAGAACATGCAGATTTGAACTATGTTTTGATCGACGATGTGATTAAAGATCAAAAGAACGTAGCAAGCGTAACATTTGCTGATAACGAAGCAGCTTACCTTGCAGGTGTAGCAGCAGCTAAAACTACTAAAACAAAACAAGTTGGTTTTGTAGGTGGTATGGAATCTGAAGTTATTTCTCGTTTCGCAGCTGGTTTCAAAGCTGGTGTTGAGTCAGTTGACCCATCTATCAAAGTACAAGTAGACTACGCTGGTTCATTTGGTGATGCCGCTAAAGGTAAAACAATCGCTGCAGCTCAATACGCAGCTGGTGCAGACGTAATCTACCAAGCAGCTGGTGGTACTGGTGCAGGTGTCTTCTCAGAAGCTAAATCTTTGAATGAAAGCAAAAACGAAGGCGAAAAAGTTTGGGTTATCGGTGTAGACCGTGACCAAGTTGACGAAGGTAAATATACTTCTAAAGACGGTAAAGAATCAAACTTCGTACTTGCTTCTACTTTGAAACAAGTCGGAACAACAGTTCAAGATATCGCAAACAAAGCTGAAAAAGGTGAATTCCCTGGCGGTCAAGTGATCGTTTACTCATTGAAGGATAAAGGGGTTGATCTAGTAACAACTAACCTTTCTGAAGAAGGTAAAAAAGCTGTTGAAGATGCAAAAGCTAAAATCCTAGATGGCAGCATCAAAGTTCCTGAAAAATAATAGATAAAAGTCATTTCTTAGGGGAGCGGCCTGTGGCCGCTTCTTTAAGAATTGAGACAAATTGTTTTGTCTCAATAGAGCTTGCTAAATTTCTTTAGCAGGTTTTATTGAAATAAAATAAAACTCTGAAAGGAAGAGCACATGGCACACGAAAATGTCATTGAGATGCGTGAAATTACCAAAGTTTTCGGTGAATTTGTCGCTAACGACAAGATTAACCTTGAACTTCGTAAAGGTGAAATTCATGCACTTTTAGGAGAAAATGGAGCTGGGAAGTCCACTCTTATGAACATGCTAGCAGGGCTTCTAGAACCAACTAGTGGTGAAATTGTGGTCAATGGTCAAGTTGTAAAATTAGACTCGCCATCAAAAGCAGCTAGCTTAGGAATTGGGATGGTTCACCAGCACTTTATGTTGGTTGAAGCTTTCACAGTTGCTGAAAATATCATTTTGGGAAGTGAATTGACCAAAAATGGTATCCTAGATATTGCTCGAGCAACTCGAGAAATTAACGAACTATCGGAGCGTTATGGTCTTGCTGTGGATCCTTCTGCCAAAGTAGCAGATATCTCTGTTGGTGCTCAACAACGTGTTGAGATCCTAAAGACACTTTATCGTGGTGCCGATATTCTTATCTTTGACGAACCAACTGCCGTTTTGACGCCATCAGAAATCGATGAGTTGATGGCCATCATGAAGAACCTGGTCAAAGAAGGTAAATCAATTATCTTGATTACCCATAAGTTGGATGAGATTCGCGCAGTATCTGATCGTGTTACAGTTATCCGTCGTGGTAAATCTATCGAAACAGTTGAGATTGCTGGTGCGACTAATGCTGACTTAGCAGAAATGATGGTGGGACGTTCTGTTTCCTTCAAAACTGAGAAGCAAGCACCACAACCTAAAGAAGTCGTTCTTTCCATCAAAGACTTGGTTGTTAATGAAAACCGTGGCGTTCCTGCTGTTAAAAATCTCTCACTCGATGTTCGAGCTGGTGAAATTGTCGGAATTGCCGGTATTGATGGGAATGGTCAGTCTGAATTGATTCAAGCTATCACAGGACTTCGTAAGATTGAGTCTGGTAGTGTGGAATTGAAAGGCCAGTCCATTGTAGGATTGCATCCACGTCAAATTACCGAACTGAGCGTTGGTCACGTTCCAGAAGACCGTCACCGTGATGGTCTGGTTTTGGAAATGATGATTTCTGAAAATATCGCTCTTCAAACCTACTATAAAGAACCTCTTAGCAAGAAGGGAATTTTAAATTATACGAATATCATTGACTATGCAAAAAAATTGATGCAAGAATTTGATGTTCGCGCTGCTAGCGAGATTGTTACAGCTTCAGCCCTTTCTGGAGGAAATCAACAAAAAGCAATCATCGCTCGGGAAATTGATCGAAATCCGGATCTCCTCATCGTCAGCCAACCAACTCGTGGTTTGGACGTCGGTGCCATTGAGTACATTCACAAACGCTTGATTCAAGAACGTGATAATGGAAAAGCTGTCCTTGTAGTCAGCTTTGAACTAGACGAGATTCTAAATGTCTCAGATAGAATCGCTGTTATTCATGATGGTAAGATTCAAGGGATCGTAACACCAGAAACAACCAACAAGCAAGAACTTGGTGTCTTGATGGCTGGTGGTGAATTGGAAAAAGGAGAAGAGTGATGTCTAAAAAATTACAACAAATTTCGGTTCCCTTGATTTCTGTTATCCTTGGAATCTTGCTTGGAGCCATCGTCATGTGGATTTTTGGCTACGATGCTATTTGGGGTTATGAAGAGTTGTTCTACACAGCCTTCGGTAGTGTGCGTGGAATCGGTGAAATTTTCCGTGCCATGGGGCCATTAGTCTTGATTGCTCTTGGATTTGCAGTTGCGAGTCGTGCAGGCTTCTTTAACGTTGGTCTTCCAGGACAAGCACTCGCTGGTTGGGTTATGAGTGGCTGGTTCGCTCTTTCAAATCCAGATTTACCACGTCCATTGTTGATTCTTGCGACAGTTGTCATTGCGTTGGTTGCTGGAGGAATTGTTGGCGCCATTCCTGGTATTTTAAGAGCCTATCTTGGAACATCTGAAGTTATCGTAACCATCATGATGAACTACATTGTTCTCTATACAAGTAATGCTTTTATCCACTCTTTCCCTAAAGATATCATGCAAAGTACAGACTCATCAATCCGAGTAAGTGCAAACGCAACTTATCAAACACCTTGGCTTGCTGAGTTAACAGGAAACTCTCGTATGAATATTGGGATTTTCTTTGCCATCATTGCAGTTGCAGTTATTTGGTTCTTGCTTAAGAAGACAACTCTCGGTTTTGAGATCCGTGCAGTTGGTCTTAATCCAAATGCTTCTGAATACGCAGGGATTTCAGCGAAACGCACCATTATTCTATCAATGATTATCTCAGGCGCTCTTGCAGGTCTAGGTGGAGCTGTAGAAGGACTTGGTACCTTCCAAAACGTCTATGTTCAAGGTTCATCATTGGCAATCGGATTTAATGGTATGGCGGTAAGTCTACTTGCTGCAAACTCACCGATTGGAATTCTCTTTGCAGCCTTCTTGTTCGGAGTGCTTCAAGTTGGAGCCCCTGGTATGAATGCAGCACAAGTACCATCAGAGCTTGTAAGTATCGTTACAGCCTCAATTATCTTCTTTGTCAGCGTTCACTACATCATCGAACGATTTGTCAAACCAAGAAAACAGCTTAAAGGAGGTAAATAAGGATGTCGATTACAACAATGTTAACCCTTATGGTTTCTTCAATGTTGATTTACTCAGCACCACTTATTTTCACAAGTATCGGAGGAGTTTTCTCTGAACGTGGTGGAGTTGTTAACGTTGGTCTTGAAGGAATCATGGTTATGGGTGCCTTTTCTGGAGTTGTGTTTAATCTTGAATTTGCACAAGATTTGGGAGCATTAACTCCTTGGTTGGCTTTGCTAGTTGGTGGATTAGTTGGAGCTATCTTCTCTCTCATTCACGCAGTGGCTACAGTTCATTTCCGTGCTGACCATGTTGTCAGTGGTACCGTACTTAACTTGATGGCGCCAGCCTTGGCTGTTTTCTTAGTCAAAGTGCTTTATAACAAGGGACAAACGGATAACTTAACGCAAACTTTTGGACGTTTTGATTTCCCTCTTTTGGCTAATATCCCAGTTATCGGAGATATCTTCTTCAAGTCAACAAGTTTACTTGGTTACCTAGCAATTGCCTTTTCATTCTTAGCATGGTTTGTCCTTTTTAAAACTCGCTTTGGACTTCGCCTCCGTTCAGTTGGTGAACACCCACAAGCAGCAGATACTTTGGGGATTAATGTCTACAAGATGAGATATCTTGGAGTTGTGATTTCAGGTTTCCTTGGAGGAATCGGTGGAGCTATCTACGCTCAGTCAATTTCCGTTAACTTCTCAGTTACGACCATCGTTGGACCTGGATTTATCGCACTTGCTGCTATGATTTTCGGTAAGTGGAATCCTGTTGGAGCTATGCTTTCAAGTCTCTTCTTCGGACTATCACAAAGTTTGGCGGTTATCGGTTCTCAACTTCCATTCTTGCAAGGAGTTCCAGCCGTTTACTTGCAAATTGCACCATATCTCTTGACCATCGTCGTCTTAGCAGCCTTCTTTGGTAAAGCAGTTGCACCAAAGGCAGATGGTATCAACTATATCAAATCTAAATAAACAAAAAAGCGTCAGTTTGAAACTGACGTTTTTATTTTTATCAGGAATTATACCTCGTAAAGATATCAAAAAAGTTTTTTCACTTATAATTATTAATCACTGTGAACTTGCTTAATTTGCTTTTAAAAGGTTGAAAATGCGAGGTAGTAGGAACATCGTATAGATTAGAAGGCAAGTACCACCAACAATAAAGATGACCCCACCATTTACTTCTTGTTGGAATAAATAAGTAAATACAAGTGTCCCTATTGGCATAATAGAGGTATTGAGTGTAAATAAGGTACTCATAACTCTGCCTAAAAACTTAGTTTCAATGGTACTTTGAAGGTAGGTCATGACAACAATATTTAAGATAACCAGAGTAAATGCGATGATTCCCATGAATAAACCACCAAGAGTTGAAATAAAGATTTGAGACTGGGTTGTTGAAAATGTTACTCCTAAACCAATAATCGCAATGATTAGAAGAAAAAGAGGGAAGCTGATTTTATTAGAGAGGAGTTTGTTTTCTTTTTTGTCCGGTAGTAGTGACATGAAAATACTAGCTAGCAGCATTCCAATTGCTGACATGGTTTCAAGGATACCAACGGTTGCATTATCTAAGAGGAGCTGTTCTTTGACTACAAATGGGACTCCAATACTGATAGAGGTGTAGAAGAAGTTAAGAACGACACTCACAAGAATGATGTATTTAACAATCTGATTTTCTTTTAAAAAGTGAATAATTTCTTGAACTCCATACAGTTGTTTTTCCAGTTTTTTGTTCGTCGTTTCAGGCTCTTCATACTCGTAGTAAAATTTCATAGTGAGCAGAACTCCTAAGGATAGAAAGTTCGCAAGGATCTCGATAAGAATAAAACCTGCAAAACCAATCCAACTATAAAAAATAACTCCGATAGCTGGAGAAAGCATAGTTGCAATAGCGATGGCGGTCTGTGTAACAGAACTTAATCGTTGGATTTTTCTGTCATTGACTAATTCATGAATAGAAGCTGAATAACAAGTGTCACTGATATTGACTGTGATAGAGTGGAGTACAGCGAATGGAATCACCAGATACAAGATACTAGATGAATCCGTTAAAAAATAGAAGACATAAAAGAAGAGAAAGATAAGCATCCGAAAAATGAAATTAAAGGTTAGAATCTTTTTATGGCGGTACTTATCTACTATATTGCCAATAGGAACCAAGAAAATCAAACTAACTAAAGGATAAATAATCATATTTATCCCAAAACTCATAGCAGATTTTGTTTGGTCCAGTAACATCAAACCTAAAGCAAAATTGAACGCTTTACCACTTAGTGAACCGATGAAGTTACTGATAAAATCTTTAATGATTTGCTGGTTAGACTCGTTGTCACTAATACTATGTTGCATATTCTCTCCTTACTCTCTGAACAGTAGTAGAGCTAGATTTTCAAAATCCTTTTCTCTAAATCATTTTTTAGGTTTTTGGTGGGTGAGATTTAGTCCCCAAGGAACTAGGTTCTCAGTCTTGTTTTGAATACGATTGATATTATCTTTGTGGCGGATAATAATTAAACCTGCGAGAGCTAGGATAATCGCTACGAATAATAAATCGTAACTTGGCAGTAGGAAACCGATAAGTGGAAAGAGAATCACCCCAAGTACAGCAGCGAGAGCAGCAGTAACACTAGAGAGAGAAATCATGCTTCCTAGATATAGAGTTCCAAAGAAGACAACTGCTAGATAGAGGCAAAATAGAGGAGCAAATCCGAAAATGACTCCAGCACTAGTTGCGACAGCCTTTCCTCCTTTAAATCCTGCAAATACTGGGAAGGTATGCCCAATCACAGCTAAAAGGCCAAAGACTAGAGGGGAGACACCTTGAACTTGAAAGATAAGTGGAAGCAAGGTTGCGATGGTTCCTTTGAAAAAGTCTATCACGAAGGTTGCCATACCCGCTTTTTTACCTAAAATACGAAAGGTATTGGTCGTTCCAGTATTACCTGAACCATGTTCTCTTAGATTGATCTTAAAGAAGATTTGCCCAATCCACAGTCCTGAAGGGATAGAACCCAATAAATAAGCTAAAATTAATAATACTATTGTCATCATGCTTCTATTATACCATGAAATAGGAGAGAAACGGAAAGGAATCTTTTCTCAAATTGTGACATCTGATACTTTATGTAAGTAGAAAAATTTTCTCATGAACACTATTATTCGGAAATTAAGGATAAAGTTTTAAAAATACATGAAAATTTCTGAAAAACTTGATTTTGTGTTTATTTATGCTATAATAGGAACAATTATTTTTAGGAGGTGGAATATGTCTTACTTATTTGAGATATTACCTAGTTTATTGAGCGGTGCGACAATGACTTTACAAGTCTTTGCACTGGTCTTACTCTTTTCAATTCCTTTAGGTATTTTGGTTGCCTTTTGCTTACAGGTCCATTGGAAACCCCTCCATTACATGATTGATGTTTATATCTGGGTGATGCGTGGGACACCATTGCTCTTGCAGTTAATCTTTATCTATTATGTTTTGCCAAGTATCGGGGTTCGACTTGATCGGGTACCAGCAGCGATTATTGCCTTTACGCTTAATTATGCAGCCTACTTTGCGGAAATATTCCGTGGAGGGATTGCAACGATTCCTCAAGGACAATATGAAGCAGCTAAGGTTTTGAAATTCAAACCTATCGATACCGTCCGCTATATTATCTTGCCACAAGTAACCAAGATTGTTTTACCAAGTGTATTTAACGAGGTTATGAGTTTGGTTAAAGATACTTCTTTGGTCTATGCACTCGGTATTTCAGATTTAATCCTAGCTAGTCGTACTGCAGCCAATCGTGATGCGAGTTTGATTCCAATGTTTTTAGCAGGAGCTATCTATCTTCTCATGATTGGTATTGTTACGATTATAGCTAAGAAACTTGAGAAAAAGTTTAGCTACTATAGATAGGAGGTTATCCATGTTAGAGTTAAAAAATATCAGCAAAAAATTTGGAAAAAAAGAAATTTTATCCAATTTCAGTTTAACAATTCCTGAAAAGCAGATTTTGGCTATTGTTGGACCTTCTGGTGGTGGGAAGACTACCTTGCTCAGAATGTTGGCTGGACTTGAAACCATTGATTCAGGTGAGATTTTTTATAATGGAGAATCCTTACCTTTGGATGAACTTGAAAAGCGCCACTTGTTAGGTTTTGTGTTTCAAGATTTTCAGCTTTTTCCTCACTTATCCGTTATGGAGAACTTGATTTTGTCACCCATCAAAACTATGGGAATGTCTGAAGCAGATGCCAAGAAGAAGGCGGTCGACTTATTAACTCGTCTAGGACTCGAAGCTCATGCAGATGCCTATCCATACTCATTATCTGGCGGTCAAAAGCAACGGGTTGCCTTAGCACGCGCTATGATGATAGATCCTGAAGTGATTGGGTGTGACGAACCAACTTCGGCCCTTGACCCTGAGTTGCGTCTCGAGGTTGAAAAACTGATTCTACAAAATCGAGAATTAGGTATGACTCAGATTGTCGTGACCCACGACCTCCAGTTTGCAGAGAATATTGCTGACCAGATTCTCAAAGTAGAGCCTAAGTAGGAGGTGTCTATGAATCGAAAGAAAATCAGCTTTGTTTTGGTGTTCTTTCTGGCTTTTTTCCTGGTAGGATGCACGCAAAAAGCCAGTAATCCTAAAGTAGATAATTGGGAAAAATACCAAGAACAGGGAACAATTACCATAGGATTTGACAATACCTTTGTTCCTATGGGCTTTGAAGAAAAGAATGGGCAATATGTTGGATTTGATATTGATTTAGCCCAAGCTGTTTCTGAGAAACTTGGCTTTAAGGTCCAGTTTCAACCCATTGATTGGGATATGAAGGAAACAGAACTTCAAAATGGGACTATTGACGCTATTTGGAATGGTTATTCTGCAACGGATGAACGTCGTGAGAAAGTAGCCTTTACAATACCGTATATGGAGAATCAGCAGGTTCTCGTCTCTAAAAAATCTCAAAATATCCAGTCGGTTTCGGATATGAAAGATAAAATTTTGGGAGCCCAAGCGGGTTCTTCTGGTTATCTAGATTTCGAAGCTCAACCAGAACTCTTAAAAAATATTGTAAAAGATCAAAAAGCAAACCAATATCAGAGTTTTAATGAAGCCTTGATTGACTTGCAAAATGATCGGATTGATGCTCTTTTAATTGACCGTGTTTATGCCAATTATTATCTTAAAACGGAAGGAATTTTAGATCGATATGAGATTTTTCCAGCCGGTTTTGAGAGTGAGTCTTTTGCAGTCGGAGTAAGACCAGCGGATAAAATCTTATTAGCCAATTTGAATAAGGCTTTTGTGGAACTCTATCAAGAAGGAAAATTCCAAGAAATTAGCCAGAAATGGTTTGGTGAAGATATAGCAACAAGCCAAGTTAAAGGAAAAGAAAACTGAGACTCTCGTCTTGGTTTCTTTTTTTAGGGTGGAAATGAGTGATTTTTTACTAAATAGGACTTGTGAATAGGCTTTTAACTTGAAAATTTTGCAAAATCCTTAGAAAACCTGTAAAATAGAAAAGATGAACAAATAGGAGGTTCCTTGTGTCAAAAAAGGAAATCAATATTAACAATTATAATGATGACGCCATTCAGGTGCTAGAAGGGTTGGATGCGGTCCGTAAACGTCCAGGGATGTATATCGGATCGACTGACGGTGCTGGGCTACATCACCTTGTTTGGGAAATTGTCGATAATGCAGTCGATGAAGCCTTATCTGGATTTGGTGATCGCATTGATGTAACGATTAATAAAGATGGAAGTTTAACGGTTCAAGACCACGGACGTGGGATGCCGACTGGGATGCACGCTATGGGGATTCCAACGGTTGAGGTCATCTTTACCATTCTTCACGCTGGAGGAAAATTCGGTCAAGGTGGTTACAAGACTTCTGGCGGTCTCCACGGGGTTGGTTCTTCTGTTGTGAATGCACTCTCTAGTTGGCTTGAAGTAGAAATCACTCGTGATGGTGCAGTCTACAAGCAACGCTTTGAAAATGGTGGGAAGCCAGTAACAACTCTTGAAAAGGTTGGAACGGCACCAAAATCTAAGACAGGTACAAAAGTGACCTTCATGCCTGATGCTAGTATCTTTTCTACGACAGACTTTAAATACAATACCATTTCAGAGCGTCTCAATGAGTCAGCCTTCCTCTTGAAAAATGTAACCTTGTCATTAACGGACAAACGAACAGATGAAGCAATTGAATTCCATTATGAGAATGGGGTACAAGACTTTGTTTCTTACCTCAATGAAGACAAGGAAACCTTGACGCCAGTCCTTTACTTTGAAGGCGAAGATAATGGTTTTCAAGTAGAAGTAGCCCTCCAATATAATGATGGATTTTCAGATAACATCTTGTCCTTTGTTAACAACGTTCGTACCAAGGACGGTGGAACGCATGAGACAGGACTCAAGTCTGCCATTACCAAAGTCATGAACGACTATGCGCGAAAAACTGGACTTCTCAAAGAAAAAGATAAAAACCTAGAAGGTTCAGATTACCGTGAAGGGTTGGCGGCAGTTCTTTCCATCCTTGTTCCTGAAGAACATTTGCAGTTTGAAGGACAGACTAAGGATAAACTAGGAAGTCCACTTGCTCGTCCCGTTGTAGATGGGATTGTAGCTGATAAGTTGACCTTCTTCCTTATGGAAAATGGGGAGTTGGCTTCTAATCTGATTCGTAAAGCAATCAAGGCGCGTGATGCCCGTGAAGCAGCACGTAAGGCGCGTGACGAGAGTCGTAATGGTAAGAAAAATAAGAAAGACAAGGGCTTGCTTTCTGGGAAATTAACCCCAGCCCAGTCTAAAAATCCATCTAAGAACGAACTCTACCTGGTCGAAGGGGACTCTGCCGGTGGTTCTGCTAAGCAAGGACGTGACCGCAAGTTCCAAGCTATCTTGCCTCTTCGTGGTAAGGTTATTAATACAGCCAAGGCTAAGATGGCGGATATCCTCAAAAATGAAGAAATCAACACCATGATTTATACCATCGGTGCTGGTGTGGGGGCAGACTTTTCTCTTGAAGATGCTAACTATGACAAGATTATTATCATGACCGATGCGGATACCGACGGTGCCCACATTCAAACTCTTCTCTTAACCTTCTTTTATCGCTATATGCGTCCGCTAGTTGAAGCAGGACATGTCTATATCGCCCTTCCTCCACTTTACAAGATGTCTAAAGGTAAAGGCAAGAAAGAAGAAGTGGCCTATGCTTGGACGGATGGCGAGCTAGAGGAACTACGTAAGCAGTTCGGTAAAGGGGCTACCCTTCAACGTTATAAAGGTCTTGGTGAAATGAATGCGGACCAACTTTGGGAAACAACTATGAATCCAGAAACCCGCACTCTCATCCGTGTCACAATCGAAGACCTAGCACGCGCAGAACGTCGCGTCAATGTCCTTATGGGTGATAAGGTCGAACCACGCCGTAAATGGATTGAAGATAATGTCAAGTTTACTCTGGAAGAAGCGACTGTGTTTTAATGATTTAGTAAGATTAAGAGTGATAGCCGTAAATGAGGAGAAATTTATGATTAAATTTTTGAGGAATATTGACTATAGCACAAAAGGTGATGTGTTATCGGGATTTACTGATGAGGTAGTAAAAAATATTCTTATTGATTACTATCAAAACAATTTAAAACTTAACGAAATTATTAAAAAATATTCTATTCATACTATAGCATCTAATTTAAGAAAAGAATTTCCAAAAGTTTCTACTTCGTTTATTTGTGAGATATGTGGTGAAGAAAAATACATCCAACTACCGACAAAAAAGGATTATGACAAGCTAGTTAATAATGACCAGTTAGATAACTATTTTGTTCAAGACAATAGATGCTTCAGTTGTGGGCATAAAAATAATGATGATGACTGCTCTTGTGATTATTGTTCAAAAGAAAAGCGTCGAAAAATACTGGACACTTATTTTCTTGAAGAAATTCGATATATATCCGGCTTTGGGCTACGAGAGCAGCTATATTTATCAACTATTTTACAGGGATTTAATATTAGTGAAGATGAATTTGATATTCCTTCTTTCTCGGAAATCAAAAATCAAAAATTACCACAAATGTTTTTTGATGGTAATTATCCCATTGATGAAATATACTTTCTGAAAGAAAAGAATATTTTAGAAATATCCCCAAGAAGCTCTACAACTGCATTTTGTAGTAATAAAGAAATTAAACAAGACCCCAAATTTGCAAATGAAAAATTTCCAAATGTGTTTTATAAGACAAGAGTACGTTTCTCTTTTCAAAATTTAAAAAATGTTTATTCAGAGAAAGATGAACACTGGTTTTCAAATTTTAAGTTTTTAACAAATCTTAAATTTACTGAGACTGAAATAAATCAACTGTGGTTAGAGTTGGCTGAAAAAGAATTGTTTAAACTATTTGACTATCAATTTAGGGAGGAATTTCATTTTGAATATTCTTCAGGGTATAGCGAGAAAGATGAAAATAAGGCTAAGCAACTTATAAAAACAGAAATTAAAAATCTTTTATTTGAATATTCGCCGTCAAAAGTCTACTGTATATTATATCAGGGAGTAAAAAAAGCTGTAACACATAAACAGAAGTATGGTATGACACATTACAGAGACAACCAAGTTCAATTTGTTATTTCTTATGGGATTAAATCATGGCTAAAATATAATGAGGAGCGTATTAGTGATTATGATTATCCTTGGACTTCGGAGATGTCGTTAGTTTCTACTCTATTTTTTAAAAATATTTTACAGAATGATGAGTGGTTTTATAACTTAATCCCTATTGATAAAGTTGAAATTATTGAGCAAGATTTCATGGAATATTTCTGTGGTCTATCACGAGAAAAACAACTTTTATTATTAGAAAAACTATCACTAATTAGCGAGTATTCTTTACTTAGGGAAGAAACTGACTAACAAATACCCTTGCGTACCTCACTTCCCCCAAAATATCTTCCTAAAAAAGTGACTGACAGAAAAAAAGTCAGTTTGTCTGTCTCATGGGAGAGACTGGCACAAAAATATTCAAAAAGAAAAATGAAAAAAGTATATGAAGTAAAAAGTTTGTCCCTGAGTGACTTAGACAATCAGGAGTTTATCGGCTTGGTAGGTCTGCACCATTCGGATTTACGGATTTTTGCTGGAAAAGAAGCTGTAGAAATCGGCTGGCGTTTGCGAAAAGAGTTTTGGAATCGTGGTTATGAGACGGAGGCTGCCCAAGTCTGTCTAGACTTCGCTTTCCAGCAAGCTGGCTTGTCAGAAGTTTACTCTTTTACATCCTTTCACAATCTCCCTTCGCAAAAAGTCATGCAAAAGCTAGGCATGGAATTTGTCAAAGAATTTGATAATGAAAAAGTTCCAGCAGTTAGTCCTCTTTATAGACATATCCTTTACAGAATCAAGAGTTTTCACTAAAAAGGCAGGTATTCCCATGAGAACTGAAACAGAAATGATGAATCTGATTTTACAAATAGCTGAAAGTTTAAAAGTCGATGCTGTTGCTTTATCGGGTTCTAGAACAAATGATCATGCTCCGAAAGATGAATTTCAAGACTATGATGTTGTTTATCTTGTTGATAATCTTGAAAACCTAATTTCAGACTTGTCTTGGCTGGATCAGTTTGGCAATCGTCTGATTGAGCAGTATAATATCTTAGGAAACCGTCGACTTTATCTCATGCTTTTTGAAGATGGCAATAGGATTGATCTAACCCTTTGCCCAAAAGACCACATCCAAGAATGGGTAGATAGCGAAGCTGGTTATACAGTTTTAGTAGACGAGAAGGGCTTGTTTGAGTCCTATACTACAAGTCCAGAGCGTTTCTGGATACATCCAGCTAGTGAGACGGATTTTGAAAAATCTTGTAATGAATTTTGGTGGGTGTCAGCCTACGTGGTCAAAGGAATTTGTCGAAAGCAAGTCATCTATGCGACGGATCATCTCTACGGTATTTGCCAGCAAGAACTTCTGAAAATCTTAGCCTGGCAGATAGCCAGTGATAGAAGAACAACCGACATCGGTAAAAATTACAAGTATCTCTTTAACTACTTGCCTGCTGAGATGGAGAAGGAATTCTTGAATCTGCTTGATTTCTCAAGTTTAGAGAAAATCACTCAGACTTTATTTGCTACGATGCAACTTTTCCATCAAGAAGCTCAAAAACTTGCTCAAAAGATGGGGTTTGATTATGATAATGAAATGGCTGAGAAGATGATTCAGTATGCTGAGGAAAAACTTCAAAGTACTAAGTAAATAAAGAAAATAATTCATAACTTTAAACTACAGAAAGGATAGTTTAGTTATATAAAGTAACTGAATACCTTCGTCTATAAAAAAACTACTCTACATTCTTTGAAAGGAGTTGAACACGCCCTAAATGCTGTGTGAAAAAGATAAATTCTCTTGAGAGCGTCGCTCGCTTTAAGAATTTCCTATTTTCACTTTGCATTTTACGGGCTTTGTATCCTATATGTCTAACATTCAAAATATGTCCCTGGAGGACATCATGGGAGAGCGCTTTGGTCGCTACTCCAAATACATTATTCAAGACCGGGCTTTGCCAGATATTCGTGATGGATTGAAGCCGGTTCAGCGTCGCATTCTTTATTCTATGAATAAGGATGGCAATACCTTTGACAAGAGCTACCGTAAGTCGGCTAAGTCTGTCGGTAACATCATGGGGAATTTCCACCCACACGGTGACCGTTCTATCTATGATGCCATGGTTCGTATGTCACAAGATTGGAAAAATCGTGAGATTTTGGTCGAAATGCACGGTAATAATGGTTCTATGGACGGAGATCCGCCTGCGGCTATGCGTTATACCGAGGCTCGTTTGTCAGAAATTGCTGGTTACCTTCTTCAAGATATCGAGAAAAAGACCGTTCCTTTTGCTTGGAACTTTGATGATACCGAGAAAGAACCAACTGTCTTGCCAGCAGCCTTTCCAAACCTTTTAGTCAATGGTTCGACTGGGATTTCAGCTGGATATGCGACAGATATTCCTCCCCATAATTTGGCTGAGGTCATTGATGCGGCGGTTTACATGATTGACCATCCAACGGCCAAGGTTGATAAGTTGATGGAATTTTTGCCTGGACCAGACTTCCCTACAGGAGCTATCATCCAAGGCCGTGACGAGATTAAAAAGGCCTATGAAACTGGTAAGGGGCGCGTGGTTGTTCGTTCTAAGACCGAAATCGAGAAGCTAAAAGGCGGTAAGGAACAAATCGTTGTCACTGAGATTCCTTATGAGATTAATAAGGCAAATCTAGTCAAGAAAATCGATGAAGTCCGTGTCAATAACAAGGTTGCGGGTATCGCTGAAGTTCGTGACGAGTCTGACCGTGATGGTCTTCGCATTGCTATCGAACTCAAGAAAGAAGCAAATACCGAGCTTGTTCTTAACTATCTCTTCAAATACACTGACCTTCAAATCAACTACAACTTCAACATGGTAGCGATTGATAATTTCACGCCTCGCCAGGTTGGAATTGTGCCAATCATGTCTAGCTATATTGCCCACCGTCGTGAAGTTATCTTGGCACGTTCTCGCTTTGACAAGGAAAAGGCTGAAAAACGTCTCCATATCGTGGAAGGCTTGATTCGTGTCATCTCTATCTTAGATGAAGTCATTGCTCTTATCCGTGCTTCTGAGAATAAGGCTGACGCCAAGGAGAACCTCAAGGTTAGCTATGACTTTACTGAGGAACAGGCTGAGGCCATCGTAACCTTGCAACTCTACCGTTTGACCAATACAGACGTAGTTGTCTTGCAGGAAGAAGAAGCAGAACTTCGCGAAAAGATTGCTATGCTGGCAGCCATCATCGGTGACGAACGTACTATGTATAATCTCATGAAGAAAGAACTTCGTGAGGTCAAGAAGAAGTTTGCGACACCTCGTTTGAGTACTTTAGAAGATACAGCAAAAGTGATTGAGATTGATACAGCCAGTCTTATAGCTGAGGAAGATACATACGTCAGCGTGACTAAGGCAGGCTATATCAAACGTACCAGTCCTCGTTCTTTCTCAGCTTCAACCTTAGAGGAAATTGGTAAAAGGGATGATGACCGATTGCTATTTGTCCAATCTGTTAAAACTACCCAGCATCTCTTAATCTTTACAACACTTGGAAATGTCATTTATAGACCAATCCATGAGTTGGCAGATATTCGTTGGAAGGATATCGGAGAGCATCTAAGCCAGTCTATTACAAACTTTGAAACCAATGAAGAAGTTCTATATGTAGATGTCGTGGATCAGTTTGATGATGCGACAACCTACTTTGCAGCAACTCGCCTTGGTCAAATCAAACGGGTTGAACGCAAAGAATTCTCTCCTTGGAGAACCTATCGTTCTAAATCGGTCAAATATGCCAAGTTGAAAGATGATAGTGACCAGATTGTAGCAGTAGCTCCGATTAAATTGGATGATGTTTTGTTGATTAGTAAAAATGGATATGCCCTTCGCTTTAATATCGAAGAGGTTCCAGTTGTTGGAGCCAAGGCTGCAGGTGTCAAAGCTATGAATCTGAAAGCAGACGATGTGGTACAATCTGCCTTTATCTGCAACACTTCATCTTTCTATCTTTTGACGCATCGTGGCAGTCTTAAGCGTGTTTCGATCGAGGAAATTCCTGTAACCAGTCGTGCCAATCGCGGTCTTCAAGTTCTTAGAGAATTGAAGAGCAAACCACATCGTGTCTTTTCGGCTGGAGCGGTCTCAGAACAAGGATTTGTTGGAGATCTCTTTAGTACAGAAGTAGAAGACGGAGAACAAACTCTAGTTGTTCAGTCAAATAAGGGAACAATTTACGAATCAATTTTACAAGATTTGAATCTATCAGAACGTACTAGCAATGGTAGCTTTATTTCAGATACTATTTCTGACGAAGAAGTTTTTGATGCCTACCTCAAAGACGTTTTTAAAGACGACAAGGAAAACTAAGAAAAGGATCAGTCCCAGTGACTGGTTTCTTTTTTGGTAAAATTTTCAGAAAATTACAAAAAATACTTGAATTTTTTAGAGAATAGTGTAGAATAGAATATATAGTTTTGATTAGAATAGAGGAGATTGTCATGACAGTTACGATTGATTGGGAAAATCTCGGTTTTTCCTATATGAAACTACCTTATCGTTATATCGCTTATTTTAAACATGGACAATGGACTCAAGGAGAATTAACAGAAGACGCAACCTTGCATATTTCCGAATCATCTCCGAGCCTTCACTATGGACAGCAAGCATTTGAAGGGTTAAAAGCCTATCGTACAAAGGATGGTAGTGTTCAACTTTTCCGTCCAGATGAAAATGCTAAACGTCTGCAACGTACTTGCGACCGTCTCTTGATGCCTCAAGTTCCAACAGAAATGTTTGTAGAGGCTTGTAAGGCAGTCGTCCGTGCCAATCAAGAATACGTACCCCCTTATGGAACTGGTGGAACTCTTTACCTTCGTCCGCTCTTGATTGGTGTTGGAGATATCATTGGGGTAAAACCAGCTGAGGAGTATATTTTTACCATCTTTGCTATGCCAGTTGGAAATTACTTTAAAGGTGGATTGGTTCCAACAAACTTCTTGATTCAAGATGAGTATGATCGTGCTGCACCGAATGGAACAGGGGCTGCCAAGGTCGGAGGTAACTATGCAGCTAGCCTTTTACCAGGAAAAATGGCTAAATCCCGTCATTTCTCAGATGTTATTTATCTTGACCCAGCTACACACACCAAGATTGAAGAAGTAGGTTCTGCGAACTTCTTTGGGATTACAGCTGATAATGAGTTTGTGACGCCACTGAGTCCATCAATCTTGCCATCGATTACTAAGTATTCATTGCTTTATTTGGCAGAGCATCGTTTGGGTTTGAAACCTGTTGAGGGGGATGTGCCAATTGATAACTTGGATCGATTTGTAGAAGCAGGTGCTTGCGGTACTGCAGCAGTAATCTCGCCAATTGGAGGAATCCAACACGGTGACGACTTCCATGTTTTCTACAGTGAGACAGAGGTTGGTCCAGTGACTCGTAAACTATACGATGAATTGACAGGTATCCAATTTGGTGACATTGAAGCACCAGAGGGATGGATTGTAAAAGTAGATTAAAATTATTAAAGGAGATCTTTATGAAAACGAAAAAGTGGATGTTAACAGCAGGAGTGGTCCTGAGTACAGCAGTTCTTCTTGTAGCTTGTGGGAAAGCTGACAAGGAAGCAGATGCCCCTACAACTTTCTCTTACGTCTATGGGGTAGACCCATCATCTTTGGACTACAGTATCGCAACTCGTACATCAACGACTGATATCATCGGTAACGTCGTTGATGGTTTGTTAGAGAACGACGAATATGGGAATTTGGTTCCTTCGCTAGCTGAGGACTGGAGTGTCTCACAAGACGGTTTGACTTATACTTACAAACTTCGTAAAGGGGTTAAATGGTACACTTCAGAGGGTGAAGAATACGCTGAAGTAACTGCGCATGACTTTGTTACTGGATTGAAACACGTAGCAGATGGCAAATCAGATGGTGTCACTCTTATTCAAAACTCAATCAAGGGCTTGAATGAATATATGACTGGTGAGACTAACGACTTCTCTACAGTTGGAGTTAAGGCGTTGGACGACTACACAGTCCAGTACACTTTAAACGCACCTGAAAGTTTCTGGAATTCAAAAGTAACTTCAGCAACTATGTTGCCAGTAAATGAAGAATTCCTCAAAGCATCTGGTAAAAATTACGGAACAGTCAGCCCAGCTGGTATTCTTTATAACGGGCCGTATATCTTGAAGACTTTAACTTCAAAATCTTTAATCGAATATGAAAAGAACCCAAATTATTGGGATAAAGAGAAGGTTAAAATCGAGAAAGTTAAATTAACTTACTATGATGGTTCAGACCAAGAATCCTTGATCCGTAGCTTCTCTTCAGGTGTTTACACAACAGCTCGCCTCTTCCCAAGTAGCTCAAACTTTGCTTCTACTTTGGAACAATACGGAGATAAAATTACTTACAGCCCACAGGATTCAACTAGTTACTACTTTACCTTTAACGTAAACCGTCAATCTTTCAATAAGACAGCGAAAACAAGTGAAGAACAGAAAACTTCTACAAAAGAAGCAATGTTGAACAAGGACTTCCGTCAAGCAATCAACTTTGCCTTCAACCGTCATTCTTATGCTGCCCAGCTCAATGGTGAAGATGGTGCGGATAAGATTATTCGTAATAGCTTAGTACCAGATAACTTTGTACAATCTGGTGGTAAAAACTTTGGGGATATTGCTCAAAAAGAATTGGTCAACTATGGAGACCAATGGAAAGGTGTTGAGCTCGTTGACGGAAAAGATACCATCTACAATCCTGACAAAGCCAAAGCTTCATTTGAAAAAGCTAAGAAAGAATTGGAAGCAAAAGGTGTAACCTTCCCAATTCACTTGGATGTTCCAGTTGAGCAAACAGATACAATTGCTGTTCAACAAAGCAATTCCTTTAAACAATCAATCGAGTCAACACTTGGTTCTGAAAATGTCGTGATTGATGTCCTTCAGATGACTGATAACGAGAAGGAAAGCATTACATCTCAAGCGCGTGTTCCTGCTCAAAAAGACTATGACTTGAACAGTACTGGATGGGCTCCAAGCTATCAAGACCCAGCAAGTTATCTCAATATCATGGATCCTAAGACCGGTTCTGCTATGAAACACCTTGGTATTACTAAAGGGAAAGATAAGGAAGTAGTAGCTCAACTAGGTTTGGACGAATATAAGAAACTCTTGGATGATGCAGTTTCTGAGACAAACGACTTGGATAAGAGATATGAAAAATATGCTAAAGCTCAAGCGTGGCTCACTGATAGTTCTCTCCTGATGCCAACAGCTTCATCAGGTGGTTCACCAGTTGTCAGCAACATTGTTCCTTTCTCTAAACCATACTCACAAGTTGGTATTAAGGGTGATCCATACATCTTCAAGGGAATGAAATTGCAAAAAGAGATTGTATCTGCTAAAGAATACCAAGCAGCTCTTGAAAAATGGCAAAAAGAAAAATTGGAATCAAACAATAAATATCAAAAAGAATTAGAAAGTCATGTCAAATAAAACAGACTAGTACTTTTGGAATAAAGGGGCCTATATGGAATGGATTAAACTAATAGGGATACTTATCATTGTGGTTGGTTTTATCTATAAGTTAGATACCATTGCAACGGTAGTCTTAGCTAGTTTAGTTACCGCTCTAGTTTCTGGAGTTTCTCTTGTTGAGTTCTTGGAAATTTTGGGAAAAGAATTTAGTAATCAACGAGTTCTGACGATTTTTATGGTAACCTTGCCACTGGTAGGTTTATCTGAAACTTTTGGCCTCAAGCAACGTTCGATTGACTTGATTCAAAAGATAAAGGGACTAACAGTTGGAAGTTTTTATACAGTGTATTTCTTTTTTCGGGAACTCGATGGTTTCTTTGCCATTCGTCTTGGAGGACATCCGCAGTTTGTAAGGCCTTTGGTTCAACCCATGGGACAAGCAGCAGCAGAGTCTCAATTAGGTAGAAAATTAACGGAGCAGGAGAGCGAAGCGCTAAAAGCGCGTGCAGCAGCAAATGATAATTTCGCAAATTTCTTTGCTCAAAACACTTTCGTTGGTGCAGGTGGTGTCCTCTTGATAGGGGGCACACTGGACCAATTTGGTTACGAAAGTAATTATGCAGGAATTGCTTCAGCTTCGCTTATAGTTGCAGGAATTTCCCTATTTATAGTTGGGATTTACAATTACCTGTTTGATAGAAAACTGCTAGCAAATAAGGTTAGTAAAGGAAAAGATGAATGACCAATCTAGCAAGACAGTTATTAGAGTTGACCTATATTGTGATTGGTTGTCAATTCCTTCATACAGCTTATTGTAGCTATAAAGATAAAACAAACCCAGTTCGCTTTGGAACGGCTGGGTTTTGGGCTTTATTGGGCATCAGTTTTATCGGTGGTTCCTATCTACCTTCTGTCTGTATTGGAGTTATCGTAGTGCTATTAGCCCTGCTAACTCTCTTTAAACAGGTTCGTATCGGCACCTTACTGTCTCTGGATGAAGTCAAGGCAAATATTGAAGCTAAACGACTAAAGAATAAAATTTTTATTCCAGTCATGTTAATGGCTTTGATTGCTTTGGTATTAGCAAAAATGATCCCTGAGTTTAGTAAGATTGCTATCAGTCTTGCTGCATTTTTCGCAACCATCTCTCTTTTATTGATTACTAAGAGTTCTCCTAGAAGTTTGTTAGCAGAAAACAATCGCATGGTGCAACAAGTTTCAACCAGTGGGATTGTTCCTCAGCTTTTAGGTGCTTTGGGTGCAATTTTTACCGTAGCAGGAGTGGGAGACTTGATTTCGCATTTGATAAGCAGTCTAGTACCTTCGGGTAGTCGTTTTATGGGTGTGGTAGCTTATGTCCTTGGGATGGTTCTATTCTCCATGATAATGGGAAATGCCTTTGCTGCCTTTACTGTTATTACTGCTGGAATTGGAGTTCCCTTTGTATTTGCCTTGGGAGCTGATCCAATCGTGGCTGCAGCTCTAGCAATGACGGCAGGTTGCTGTGGAACCTTATTGACTCCAATGGCGGCTAACTTTAATGCTTTACCGGCAGCTCTCCTGGATATGAAAGATACAAATGGGGTTATCAAAGCGCAAATAGGAGTAGCTGTTATCATGATTGTCCTACATATATTTTTGATGTACTTTTTGGCATTTTAGCAAAGGAAATAAAATGAAAATATTAGTAACAGGTTTTGATCCTTTTGGTGGTGAAAAGGTTAATCCAGCTCTGGAAGCTGTTAAATCATTACCATCTGAGATTCATGGAGCTGAAATTCATTGGGTAGAAATCCCAACAGTCTTTTATAAAGCAGCAGAGGTATTAGAAACAACAATCGCCCGCTATCAGCCAGATGCGGTGCTTTGCATCGGACAAGCAGGAGGAAGAACTAGTCTAACTCCTGAACGAGTTGCCATCAACCAAGATGATGCTAGAATTCCTGATAACCAAGGGAATCAGCCGATTGACACTCCTATACGCCTGGACGGTCAAGCAGCCTATTTTAGCACACTACCTATTAAGGCAATGGTTCAAGCCATAAAAGAGGAAGGGCTACCAGCTACAGTTTCCAATACAGCGGGAACCTTTGTTTGTAATCATCTGATGTATCAGGCTCTCTATTTAGCGGATAAGAAATTTCCCGATATGAGAGCAGGTTTTATGCATATTCCTTATATGACAGAACAGGTGATCAATAAACCTAATACAGCATCTATAAATTTAACTGATATCGTCAGAGGTATCGAAGCTGCGATTGGTGCTATCGTAGATTATAAAGATAAGGACATAAAATTAGTGGGTGGTACAACCCACTAACGATGAGTCTTCACTAGATTAAAAAATTAGATTTTGTCACAAAAACTCTTTATCAAGGTTGTCTTGATAAAGAGTTTTTTCTTGCCAGTTTTTTAAATTTCTTGTACAATAGGAAGAGTGAAAAGAGGTATCGTATGAGTAAAAAAGATAAAAAAATTGAAATTCAATTAACAGACGCAACTGTTTTAGTTGGTAAAGAAAAGTATGAAGGGTATACTTTAACGATTGGTAAAAAGGTTATTGGTGAAATTGCTGAACTAGATAATCAATTTGCGATCATAAAGAATGGAAATGTCGATAGTTTTTATAAAAAACTTGAAAAAGCTGTGGAAATTTTGATTGAAAACTATAATTTAGCAAAATAAAGCTTGTTTTTTGTAAATTTTCATGATATAATAGTTTTTGTTGAACATTGGAGAGATAGCGAAGAGGCTAAACGCGGCGGACTGTAAATCCGCTCCTTCGGGTTCGGGGGTTCGAATCCCTCTCTCTCCATTTCACTTTTGGGGTATAGCCAAGCGGTAAGGCAAGGGACTTTGACTCCCTCATGCGTTGGTTCGAATCCAGCTACCCCAGTTCTTAGGTAATAAATTCAAGGATAAAAAGAAAAATATCTTAGGGTATTTTATTTTTATAATTGAAGGACGTGAACGATATAACATGTCTTTGCGGGTGCTTAGGAAAAAATTATAANCTTAGGTAATAAATTCAAGGATAAAAAGAAAAATATCTTAGGGTATTTTATTTTTATAATTGAAGGACGTGAACGATATAACATGTCTTTGCGGGTGCTTAGGAAAAAATTATAAGTATGTCAAGTTTAAGAAAAACTTGATTGTTGGAGGATTTTTTAGATGAACGAATTTGAAGATTTGCTAAATAGCGTTAGCCAAGTTGAGCCAGGTGATGTTGTTAGTGCTGAAGTATTGACAGTTGATGCTACTCAAGCTAACGTTGCAATCTCTGGAACTGGTGTTGAAGGTGTCTTGACTCTTCGCGAATTGACAAACGATCGCGATGCAGATATCAATGACTTTGTAAAAGTAGGTGAAGTATTGGATGTTCTTGTACTTCGTCAAGTAGTTGGTAAAGATACTGATACAGTAACATACCTTGTATCTAAAAAACGCCTTGAAGCTCGCAAAGCATGGGACAAACTTGTAGGACGCGAAGAAGAAGTTGTTACAGTTAAAGGAACTCGCGCTGTTAAGGGTGGACTTTCAGTAGAATTTGAAGGTGTACGTGGATTTATCCCAGCTTCAATGTTGGATACTCGTTTTGTACGTAACACTGAGCGTTTTGTAGGTCAAGAGTTTGATGCTAAAATCAAAGAAGTTGATCCTAAAGAAAACCGCTTCATCCTTTCACGTCGTGAAGTTGTAGAAGCAGCAACTGCAGCAGCTCGTGCTGAAGTATTCGGTAAATTGGCTGTTGGTGATGTTGTAACTGGTAAAGTTGCACGTATCACAAGCTTCGGTGCTTTCATCGACCTTGGTGGTGTTGACGGATTGGTTCACTTGACTGAATTGTCACACGAACGTAACGTTTCACCAAAATCAGTTGTAACTGTTGGTGAAGAAGTTGAAGTAAAAATCCTTGATCTTAACGAAGAAGAAGGACGTGTATCACTTTCACTTAAAGCTACAACACCTGGACCATGGGATGGCGTTGAGCAAAAATTGGCTAAAGGTGATGTTGTAGAAGGTACAGTTAAACGTTTGACTGACTTCGGTGCATTTGTTGAAGTATTGCCAGGTATCGATGGACTTGTTCACGTATCACAAATTTCACACAAACGTATTGAAAATCCCAAAGAAGCTCTTAAAGTTGGTCAAGAAGTTACTGTTAAAGTTCTTGAAGTTAACGCTGATGCAGAACGCGTTTCACTTTCTATCAAAGCTCTTGAAGAACGTCCAGCTCAAGAAGAAGGACAAAAAGAAGAAAAACGCGCTCCACGTCCACGTCGTCCAAAACGTCAAGAAAAACGTGATTTTGAACTTCCTGAAACTCAAACAGGATTCTCAATGGCTGACTTGTTCGGAGACATCGAACTTTAATCCATTCGAATTTGAATAAAATCCTTTGTTTTTAAAACAAGGGATTTTTCTTTTTTCTACTAGTTTTTTTTGATATAATGGTTTTATGTTATATTCAGAAAAAGAATCACTTTATCAAACAATAAATGAACAGCTCTCTTATCTTTTAGAAGGAGAGCCCAATGTGTTGGCTAATCTTTCTAATGCTAGTGCTTTGCTAAAAACAAGCTTTCCCAATACTGTTTTTGCAGGATTCTATCTATTTGATGGGAATGAACTGATCTTGGGACCCTTTCAAGGTGGAGTTTCATGTGTACGAATCGCTCTTGGAAAAGGTGTTTGTGGCGAATCGGCAGTTAGTTGTCAAACAGTGATTGTTGGTGATGTAAAAACCTATCCAAACTATATTTCTTGCGATAGTAGTGCTCGTAGTGAAATTGTTGTGCCAATGGTTAAAGAGGAACGTCTTTTGGGCGTTCTAGATTTAGATTCATCTCTTGTTGATGATTATGATGACTTGGATCAGAAATATCTAGAAGAGTATGTTGCTATTTTGTTAGAAAAAACCGAATGGAATTTTTCAATGTTTGAGGAGAAAGCGTAATGTATCAGGCCCTTTATCGAAAATATAGAAGTCAAACATTTTCACAGTTAGTAGGCCAAGAAATTGTTGCAAAAACTCTGAAACAAGCTGTAGAGCAGGAAAAGATCAGCCATGCATATCTATTTTCAGGACCTCGTGGAACTGGAAAAACCAGCGTAGCCAAAATTTTTGCCAAGGCTATGAACTGCCCTAATCAAGAGGGAGGAGAACCTTGCAATAACTGTTATATCTGTCAAGCTGTAACAGATGGTAGCTTGGAAGACGTTATCGAAATGGACGCGGCCTCTAACAATGGGGTGGATGAAATTCGTGATATCCGTGATAAATCAACCTATGCTCCAAGTATAGCTCAGTATAAGGTCTATATCATTGATGAGGTTCATATGCTTTCAACTGGAGCCTTCAATGCCCTTTTGAAAACTCTTGAAGAACCAACTCCTAATGTTGTTTTTATCCTAGCAACGACAGAGCTTCATAAGATTCCTGCAACCATTTTGTCTCGTGTTCAACGCTTCGAGTTCAAATCTATTAAAACTCAGGATATTCGAGATCATATCTTCCATATTTTAGAGAAGGAAGGGATTGCTTATGAAACTGAAGCTGTTGAGATTATCGCTCGTAGGGCCGAAGGTGGTATGCGGGATGCTTTGTCCATTTTAGACCAAGCATTGAGCTTGACTCAAGATGCTAGATTAACAACAGCTGTTTCTGAGGAAATTACTGGGACTATTAGTCTAAGTGCTTTGGATAATTATGTGACTGCCTTGGCACAAAAAGATGTGACTCGTGCTTTGGAAAATCTTAATTTGATTTTTGATAACGGAAAAAGCATGACACGATTTGTAACGGATTTGTTGCAGTATCTAAGGGATATTTTGATTGTCCAAACTGGTGGGGAGAATACTCACCATAGTGATCTCTTTAAGGATAACCTAGGTCTTTCACAGGCTGTTTTGTTTGAAATGATTGGAATTGCGACAAGTAGTTTAGCTGATATCAAGGCTAGCTTACAGCCTAAGATTTATGCTGAAATGATGACCATTCGTTTGGCAGAGATAGATTCAAAACCAACATTATCAGATGATACAAGTGGAGAATTAGCCTCACTTCGAGAAGAAGTTGCGCGATTGAAACAGGCTCTGGCAAATGTTAACATGAGTCCTAAGCAGACTACACCAACACCGAGTCGTCCAGTTAACAGCAAGTCAGTTTATCGCGTAGATCGTAATAAGGTTCAGTCTATTCTTCAAGAAGCTGTTGAAAATCCTGATTTAGCCCGTCAAAATCTAATACGTCTTCAAAATGCTTGGGGTGAAGTTATTGAAAGCTTGTCAGGTCCTGATAAGGCACTTTTAGTTGGTTCTCAACCTGTTGCGGCTAATGAACACCATGCCATTCTTGCATTTGAGTCTAACTTCAATGCTGGTCAGACCATGAAACGTGATAATCTCAACACCATGTTTGGCAATATACTCAGTCAAGCAGCGGGATTTTCTCCAGAGATTCTTGCTATTTCCATGGAAGAGTGGAAAGAAGTCAGAGCAGACTTCTCAGCTAAAGCTAAATCGTCTCAAGGTCAACCCGTTAAGGAAGAAGTTGAGGAATCTGTCCTTCCTCAAGGATTTGAGTTTCTAGCGGATAAAGTAACCATTGCAGAAGATTAAAAGGATTTTGTGACATAATACGATGAACAGACAACAATTTATAATTATGGCCTTATTTACTGTTGCCGAGACTTATTTTTTTAATGAATCCATCATGGAGCAACGGTATATCGTGGCTTTACTTTGGGCTATTTTAATCCTAAGAAATTTTAGAGTCAGCTATATTATGGGTAAAATTGTGAGCGCTATAGATGATCATTTTCGTGGAAAGAAGTAACCCTCAGCTTCTAGACAAAATTAAAGCCTTTTAGGCTTTTTTTTGTTATACTATTAAAGTATATTTATTGATATTTTATCGTTTTTTACTAGAAAACTAAGAACAATTTTCTAGCGAAAATGGTAAAACGGATTGAAAAGAAAGGAATTATCATGTCAGTATTAGAGATCAAAGATCTTCACGTTGAAATCGAAGGAAAAGAAATTTTAAAAGGGGTTAACCTGACTCTTAAAACAGGAGAAATTGCTGCTATCATGGGACCAAATGGTACTGGTAAATCAACTCTCTCAGCTGCTATTATGGGAAACCCAAACTATGAAGTCACTAAAGGTGAAGTCTTGTTTGACGGTGTAAATATCCTTGAATTGGAAGTTGATGAGCGTGCGCGTATGGGACTTTTCCTTGCTATGCAATACCCATCAGAAATTCCAGGAATTACCAATGCAGAATTCCTTCGTGCAGCTATGAATGCTGGTAAAGAAGATGATGAGAAAATTTCAGTGCGTGAGTTTATCACTAAGCTAGACGAAAAAATGGAATTGCTCAACATGAAAGAAGAAATGGCAGAGCGTTACCTCAATGAAGGTTTCTCTGGTGGTGAGAAAAAACGTAACGAAATTCTTCAACTCTTGATATTGGAACCAACTTTTGCCCTCTTGGATGAGATTGACTCAGGTCTTGATATTGATGCTCTTAAAGTTGTCTCTAAAGGTGTTAATGCTATGCGTGGCGAAGGCTTTGGTGCAATGATCATTACTCACTATCAACGTCTTTTGAACTATATTACGCCAGATGTAGTACACGTTATGATGGAAGGTCGTGTTGTACTTTCTGGTGGTCCAGAATTGGCTGCACGTTTGGAACGTGAAGGATACGCAAAATTAGCTGAAGAACTTGGCTATGACTACAAGGAAGAATTGTAATTCGCTCGTATCTTTTAGGAGAAGTAAATGACTAAAGAAACTATTAAACTTTTTTCAGAAATGCATGCTGAACCAAGCTGGTTGGCTGACCTCCGTCAAAAAGCCTTTGATAAGATTGAGAGTTTAGAATTACCAGTTATTGAGCGTGTTAAATTTCACCGTTGGAATCTGGGTGATGGAACTATTACAGAAAGTGAACCGTCAGCAAATGTTCCTGACTTCACTGCTCTAGACAATCACTTGAAGTTGGTGCAGGTTGGAACTCAAACTGTTTTTGAACAAACTCCAGTTGAGTTGGCTGAACAAGGAGTGGTCTTTACAGACTTCCACTCAGCTTTAGAAGAAATTCCAGAGCTTATTGAGGAATTCTTCATGTCATCTGTTAAATATGATGATGACAAACTAGCAGCTTACCACACAGCTTACTTTAACAGTGGTGCTGTTCTCTACATTCCTGATAATGTTGAGATTGCTGAACCAATCGAAGGTATTTTCTACCAAGACAGCGACAGTGATGTACCATTTAACAAGCATATCCTCATTATCGCGGGTAAGAACAGTAAGATTAGTTATCTTGAACGCTTAGAGTCACGTGGCCAAGGTAGTGCTAAGGCAACTGCCAATATCACAGTAGAAGTCATCGCTCGTTCTGGCGCGCAAGTGAAGTTTGCAGCGATTGACCGTCTAGGCGAAAATGTTACAGCCTACATTAGTCGCCGTGGTAAATTGGGCAATGATGCAAATATTGACTGGGCTATCGGTGTCATGAACGAAGGAAACGTCGTTGCAGACTTTGATAGTGACTTGATTGGTAATGGTAGCCATGCAGATCTTAAGGTCGTTGCCCTATCAAGTGGTCGTCAGGTACAAGGGATTGATACTCGCGTAACCAACTATGGTTGCAATTCTATCGGTAATATCCTCCAACATGGGGTTATTCTTGAGAAAGCAACTTTAACTTTCAACGGTATCGGTCACATCATTAAGGGTGCCAAGGGAGCAGATGCACAACAAGAAAGTCGTGTTCTCATGCTTTCAGACCAAGCTCGTTCAGATGCCAACCCAATTCTTTTGATTGATGAAAATGATGTCACTGCAGGACACGCAGCTTCAATCGGTCAAGTAGATCCAGAAGATATGTACTACCTCATGAGCCGTGGCTTGGATCGAGCAACTGCGGAACGCTTGGTTGTACGTGGTTTCCTTGGATCTGTAATCGTTGAGATTCCAGTCAAAGAAGTTCGTGATGAAATGATTGCAACTATCGAAGAAAAATTGTCAAAACGCTAAGGGGAAGCCTATGTTAGATGTAGAAGTGATTCGTAAGGATTTTCCAATTTTAGACCAGATTGTCAACGATGAACCTCTGGTTTATCTGGATAATGCTGCGACGACACAAAAACCACTAGCAGTTCTGGAAACTATTAACCGCTACTATGAGCAGGATAATGCCAATGTTCACCGAGGGGTTCACACTTTGGCAGAGCGAGCAACAGCATCCTATGAAGCTGCTCGTGAAACCATTCGTAAGTTCATCAATGCAGGCTCGACAAAGGAAGTCCTCTTTACTAGAGGAACGACAACCAGTCTCAACTGGGTGGCACGTTTCGCTGAGGAATTCTTGACTGAGGGGGATCAAGTTTTGATTTCTGTCATGGAACACCATTCCAACATCATTCCTTGGCAGGAAGCTTGTCGAAAGACCGGAGCTGAGCTTGTTTATGTCTATCTCAAGGACGGAGCTCTGGATATGGATGACCTGCGAGTTAAATTGACTGATAAGGTGAAATTTGTCTCCCTAGCTCACGCCTCCAATGTTCTTGGAGTAGTCAATCCAATTAAGGAAATTACTCAAATGGCCCACCAAGTTGGAGCTATCATGGTGGTAGATGGTGCTCAATCTACGCCTCATATGAAGATTGATGTCCAGGACTTGGATGTGGACTTCTTTGCCTTTTCAGGTCACAAGATGGCTGGTCCAACTGGTATTGGCGTCCTTTACGGTAAAGAAAAGTATCTGGAACAAATGTCACCGGTGGAGTTTGGTGGCGAGATGATTGATTTCGTTTATGAACAATCTGCAAGCTGGAAGGAATTGCCTTGGAAATTCGAGGCTGGAACTCCTAACATGGCAGGTGCAATTGGACTTGCTGCTGCAGTAGATTATCTTGAAAATCTTGGTATGGCAGCCATTGAAGCTCATGAACAGGAATTGATTGCATATGTCTTTCCAAAATTGCAGACAATTGAGGGATTGACCATATACGGTTCGCAAGATTTGGCTCAACGTTCAGGTGTTATTGCCTTTAACCTAGGTGATCTTCACCCTCACGACCTCGCTACTGCTCTGGATTATGAAGGAGTAGCAGTTCGTGCCGGACACCATTGCGCTCAACCTTTGCTCCAGTATTTGGACGTTCCAGCAACAGCTCGTGCAAGTTTTTATATCTATAATACCAAGGCAGATTGCGACAAGTTAGTCGATGCTTTACAAAAGACAAAGGAGTTTTTCAATGGCACTTTCTAAACTAGATAGCCTTTATATGGCAGTGGTAGCGGACCATTCGAAAAATCCCCATCACCAAGGGAAGCTAGAAGATGCTGAACAAATCAGTCTTAACAATCCAACTTGTGGTGATGTGATTAATCTCTCTGTTAAGTTTGATGCAGATGATCGTTTGGAAGATATCGCTTTTCTAAACTCTGGTTGTACCATTTCAACTGCCTCTGCTAGTATGATGACAGATGCAGTCTTAGGAAAGACCAAGCAAGAAATCCTAGAGCTTGCAACCATCTTTTCTGAAATGGTGCAAGGTCAAAATGATGAGCGTCAAGATCAACTTGGAGATGCAGCTTTCTTGTCAGGAGTTGCCAAATTTCCGCAACGAATCAAATGTGCAACCCTAGGTTGGAACGCCCTTAAGAAAACAATTGAAAATCAAGAAACATAGTAAGATAAGTTTCTTTTGTCTTATAAATCACAGAAATAAAGAATGAAAGAAAGGATATTATGGCTGAAGAAAGAGTAGAACCAAAACCAATTGACCTTGGTGAATATAAATTTGGTTTCCATGACGATGTAGAGCCTGTCCTATCGACAGGAAAAGGATTGAATGAAGATGTCATTCGTGAACTATCAGCTGCTAAGGGAGAGCCTGAGTGGATGTTAGAATTCCGTTTGAAATCTTATGAAACCTTCAAAAAAATGCCCATGCAAACATGGGGAGCAGACTTGTCAGAGATTGATTTTGATGACTTGATTTACTACCAAAAACCATCTGATAAACCAGCCCGTTCTTGGGATGAAGTTCCTGAAAAAATCAAAGAAACCTTTGAACGTATTGGGATTCCTGAAGCTGAGCGTGCTTATCTTGCTGGAGCTTCTGCCCAGTATGAGTCAGAAGTGGTTTACCACAACATGAAGGAAGAATTTGAGAAGTTAGGTATTATCTTTACTGATACAGATTCTGCCCTCAAAGAGTACCCAGACTTGTTTAAACAATACTTTGCTAAGTTGGTACCACCGACTGATAACAAGTTGGCAGCACTCAACTCAGCAGTATGGTCAGGTGGAACCTTTATCTACGTTCCAAAAGGTGTGAAAGTGGATATTCCACTTCAAACTTATTTCCGTATTAACAACGAAAACACTGGTCAGTTTGAACGTACCTTGATTATCGTTGATGAGGGAGCAAGTGTCCACTATGTAGAAGGATGTACAGCGCCAACTTATTCAAGTAACAGTTTGCATGCTGCCATTGTAGAAATCTTTGCTTTGGATGGAGCTTACATGCGTTATACAACCATCCAAAACTGGTCAGATAACGTTTATAACCTAGTAACGAAACGTGCTAAAGCCTTGAAAGATGCTACTGTTGAGTGGATTGATGGAAACTTGGGTGCCAAAACAACCATGAAATATCCATCTGTTTACCTTGATGGAGAAGGAGCACGTGGAACCATGCTTTCGATTGCCTTTGCCAATGCAGGGCAACACCAGGATACTGGTGCTAAGATGATCCACAATGCTCCACATACAAGCTCGTCTATCGTATCTAAATCCATCGCTAAAGGCGGAGGTAAGGTTGACTACCGTGGACAAGTGACCTTTAATAAGAACTCTAAGAAATCTGTTTCTCACATTGAGTGTGATACCATTATCATGGATGACTTGTCAGCATCAGATACCATTCCATTTAATGAAATCCACAACTCGCAAGTAGCTTTGGAACACGAAGCTAAGGTTTCTAAGATTTCAGAAGAACAATTGTATTACCTCATGAGTCGTGGATTGTCAGAATCCGAGGCAACAGAGATGATTGTCATGGGATTTGTGGAGCCCTTCACTAAAGAACTTCCAATGGAATACGCAGTTGAGCTCAACCGCTTGATTAGCTACGAAATGGAAGGATCAGTCGGATAAACTTTATGAACAAAAACTGAGGCTGGGACAAAAGTCCTAGCCTCTCAATTGTCTTTGGATTGTCGAGCACGACGCAGTGGTTGAGTGGGCTCTACTACGCTGAGTTCATCAGCTTTTACAGCCCTACTCAACTGTGCGGAGGTGGGACGACGAAATCGTATTCTAACGAATTACCGATTTCTGTCCCACTCTCAGTTTTTTGGGTTTATGAGGCTAATAAATATTCACAAAAATCCTTATATATGATAAAATAATACAATCTTATAAATTGGGAGATGAATGATGAATATTTTTAGAACCAAGGATGTTAGTCTAGGTAAAACAGAAATGCATCGTCATTTAAAACTATGGGATTTAATTCTTTTGGGAATTGGTGCTATGGTGGGAACAGGTATCTTTACCATTACAGGGACTGCTGCAGCAACATTAGCAGGACCTGCCCTTGTGATATCGATTGTAATTTCTGCTATCTGCGTGTCCTTATCTGCACTTTTTTTTGCAGAATTTGCTTCTCGTGTTCCTGCAACGGGTGGAGCCTATAGTTATTTATATGCAATTTTAGGAGAATTTCCAGCCTGGATTGCAGGTTGGCTGACTATCATGGAATTTATGACAGCTGTTTCTGGTGTCGCTTCAGGTTGGGCGGCTTATTTTAAGGGTTTGCTAAGTCATTATGGAATTTCCTTGCCACAAGCCTTAAATGGAACTTTTAACCCTGAACATGGTACTTATATTGATTTTTTACCAATTTTAGTAATTCTACTTGTTACAGGTGTTGTACTTTTAAATTCGAAAGCAGCTCTTCGTTTTAATTCTATTCTAGTAGTTCTAAAATTTTCTGCTCTTGCCTTATTTATCCTAGTTAGAATTTGGTACATTAAACCTGAAAATTGGTCAGACTTTGCACCATTTGGGTTTGGTCAGATTTATGGTGGAAGCACTGGGATTATGGCAGGTGCTTCACTCATGTTCTTTGGATTTTTAGGGTTTGAATCCATTTCTATGGCAGTTGATGAAATTCAAAGTCCACAAAAGAATATTCCCCGTGGAATTGTTTTATCCTTGACCATTGTAACCATACTGTATGCCTTGGTTACCTTGATATTAACAGGTATCGTTCACTATAGTAAGCTCAATGTTGATGATGCAGTGGCTTTTGCTCTTAGAAGTATTGGTATAGGTTGGGCAGCTAATTATGTTTCACTCGTTGCGATTTTTACTTTGATTACGGTATGTATCTCGATGACCTACGCCTTGTCACGAATGATTTATAGTTTAGCTCGTGATGGGCTCTTACCTCAGAGTTTTAAACAAGTGACTAAGTCGAGTCGGGTACCTAAGAATGCGACCATTTTAACAGGTGTCGTTTCAGCGATTGCAGCAGGAATCTTCCCTCTGGCAAGTATCGCAGCCTTTCTCAACATCTGTACTTTAGCCTATCTTATTCTCTTAGCCTACGGGATTATCAAACTGAGAAAAGATAAGGGGATGCCAAAAGAGGGAGAATTTAAAACTCCCCTGGTTCCTTTTTTACCAATCTTGTCTATTCTGATTTGCCTTTCGTTCATGCTTCAGTATACCCTTGAAACATGGATGGCATTTGGCCTTGCTTTATTAATAGGTATTATAATTTACTTTGTTTATGGATATAACCATTCGACTGTAGCTGAAAATGAATAAAGAAAAAAATCGCGAAATTCGCGATTTTTCGATTTTTTATAACTTCTCGTTAACAAAACGAACGAAGCGATTCCACCAAACTTTTAAGAAGAAGGCTTTTTCGACATTTTTTTCTGCGACCATCTCAAAACTAGGTTTATCACTTGTAATGTATCCTTGACCAACTAGATCCTTATCTTCGTAGGTCAGATGTCCAACGACAGTTCCTGCCTCAAGTGGAGCAGTGTGTTCAGTCGTGTCCGCTGTGTAAGTGATAGTTGATTGTGTACGACTACCCAGACGTTGTACGATTTTTATATCTTCTTTGGCGACAGCTGTTACTGTATCTTCCTTCCCATCTAATACAGGCGATTTACTATCTTCATAACTTTCTCCTTGTTTGACGATTGTCTGCAGAGCAAAGTTTGATGAGATGTAATCTAAAATAGAAGAAGTAGCTGTAAAGCGTGCATATGGATTGGTATCTTGGTTGTCAGCGTTTAAAACAACAGTGATGATACGCATTCCTTTTTCGACTGTCGTACCTACAAAGGAGGCTCCAGCCTTATCAGTTGTTCCTGTTTTAAGACCGTCAACTCCACCACGATAGGCAGGCATTCCCTCCAACATATAGTTGGTAGAATGAATGGTCATCCCTGCAAAAGTAGAAGAAGGCTTCTTTGTGATTTCTAACACTTGAGGATACTTGAGGATAAGATTGCGAGCAACGACAGCAACATCATAAGCGCTCAATTTGTTTTCATCATCTTTTTTAGATCCTGGATAGATATTATTTCCAAGAGTTTCATTATTGAGTCCAGTTGTGTTGACAAGTGTAGCATCTTGAATCCCCCATTCTTGGAGTTTGGCCTTCATCATATCTACAAAGTCCTTCTCAGAACCAGCAATTTTTTCAGCTAAGGCAATAGCAGCACTGTTAGCGCTAGATACCAAAGTCGCTTCTAGTAACTCTTCAACAGTGTAATTTCTAGCTTCCATGGGAACATTACTAGCTGCAGAATTAGTTGTCAACTGGTAGGGATAATCAGAAATTTCTACAGGAGTAGAAAGAGAGATTTTCCCCTGTTCCAAGGCTTCGTAAACTAGATAAACAGTCAGCAATTTGCTAATAGAAGCAATTTCAACAGGTTGAGTAGCATCCTTTTCATATAAAATCTTACCACTATTAGCTTCAACAGCAATAGCATGTTTTGCTGCTACATCAAAATCTTGGGCAGCAACAGTTGTTGCTGAAGCAAATGAAAAGAGCGTTATTAAGGTTAAAAATAATTTCTTCATAGTAACTTTATTCTATCATAAAGGCAAAAGATATTCTTGTTTTTTTGATGAAAGTTATCAATCTTTTTTGAAATATGGTAAAATAGTGTAAAGAGGAGGTGGCCTATGTTTCGGAGAAACAAACTATTCTTCTGGACAACTGAAATTTTATTAATAACCTTAATTTTCTATCTATGGAAAGAAATGGGTGCTATTATTACACCCTTTGTCAGTGTTGCAAATACAATCATGATTCCTTTTTTATTGGGAGGATTTTTGTATTATCTAACCAACCCAATTGTTATCTTTTTAGAGAAGGAATGCAAAATCAATCGCATCATTGGGATTTTGTTAACCCTTTGTGCCTTAGTTTGTGCACTCGTACTTAGTTTTGTTTATCTACTGCCGATTTTGATTAATCAGTTAAGTAGCTTAATTTACTCGAGTCAAAACATTTACGGTCGTCTTCAAGATTTAGTCATTGAGTTATCAAAACATCCAGCTCTACAAAATCTAGATATCCAACAAACTATTCAGCAACTGAACCTCTCTTATGTTGATATTTTGCAAAATATCTTGAACAGTGTGACAAATAGTGTTGGAAGTGTTCTATCTGCACTCGTAAGCACTGTATTGATTATCATCATGACACCAGTTTTCTTGATTTACTTATTACTTGATGGGCATAAATTTTTACCCATGTTAGAAAGAACTGTATTAAAACGAGATAAATTGAACATATCTGGTTTATTGACAAACCTAAATACAACTATTTCTCGTTACATTAGTGGAGTGTCTATAGATGCAGTTATTATTGGATGTTTAGCTTTTATCGGTTATAGTGTGATTGGTCTAAGATATGCCTTGGTCTTCGCCATTTTTTCTGGATTGGCTAATTTGATTCCGTATGTAGGACCAAGCATTGGCTTGATTCCAATGATCATCTCAAATCTCTTCACCGATCCTCATAAAATGATTATTGCTGTCATTTATATGTTGATTATTCAGCAAGTTGATGGAAATATTTTATATCCACGTATTGTGGGTGGGGTTATGAAGGTTCACCCGATTACTATTTTAGTCTTGCTTTTATTATCAAGTAATATTTATGGTGTGATTGGGATGATTGTTGCTGTTCCAACCTATTCCATTTTAAAAGAGATTGCTAAATTCTTAGCGCGACTGTATGAAAATCATAAGGAAGCACAAGAAGTTAAGAAACATCTATCAGAATAAAGATGTCGGGATAAAAAATCCCGACCTTTTTTTGATCATTGTATCTTTGGCGCTGTAGTTGATCAACCTTTTTATTGGTTTTCAAACTCTCAAATCTCTTATAATGAAACTTTAATTTTTCTATACATAAATTTTTTACAAACAACTGAATGATTGAAGTCTTTCGAGGCTGGGAATAAGAAATTCAGACTTGGCTTATCGATTTATGGTCTATCGCCTTTTGCTAAAATAAGCCTATTTATAGATATTTTAAATAAATTGGTAGAGGAAGTAGAGCAAGAATAAGAATAATTCACAAAAACTTTGTAAAACACTTGCAATTTAGCTGAAATTTGATAAAATAGTAAGGAAAGTTAGACTGTATTGCCTACTGTCTATCTATAAAATATATTTTATTGGAGGCTTTTACTCAAATGGCAAAAGAAAAATACGATCGTAGTAAACCACACGTTAACATTGGTACTATCGGACACGTTGACCACGGTAAAACTACCCTAACTGCAGCTATCACAACTGTTTTGGCACGTCGCTTGCCTTCAGCAGTTAACCAACCTAAAGACTATGCGTCTATCGATGCTGCTCCAGAAGAACGCGAACGCGGTATCACAATCAACACTGCGCACGTTGAGTACGAAACTGAAAAACGTCACTACGCTCACATCGACGCTCCAGGACACGCGGACTACGTTAAAAACATGATCACTGGTGCCGCTCAAATGGACGGAGCTATCCTTGTAGTAGCTTCAACTGACGGACCAATGCCACAAACTCGTGAGCACATCCTTCTTTCACGTCAGGTTGGTGTTAAACACCTTATCGTCTTCATGAACAAGATCGACTTGGTTGACGACGAAGAATTGCTTGAATTGGTTGAAATGGAAATCCGTGACCTTCTTTCAGAATACGACTTCCCAGGTGACGATCTTCCAGTTATCCAAGGTTCAGCTCTTAAAGCTCTTGAAGGTGACTCTAAATACGAAGACATCATCATGGAATTGATGAACACTGTTGATGAGTACATTCCAGAACCAGAACGTGACACTGACAAACCATTGCTTCTTCCAGTCGAAGACGTATTCTCAATCACTGGACGTGGTACAGTTGCTTCAGGACGTATCGACCGTGGTACTGTTCGTGTCAACGACGAAATCGAAATCGTTGGTATCAAAGAAGAAACTAAAAAAGCTGTTGTTACTGGTGTTGAAATGTTCCGTAAACAACTTGACGAAGGTCTTGCAGGAGACAACGTAGGTGTCCTTCTTCGTGGTGTTCAACGTGACGAAATCGAACGTGGACAAGTTATCGCTAAACCAGGTTCAATCAATCCACACACTAAATTCAAAGGTGAAGTTTACATCCTTACTAAAGAAGAAGGTGGACGTCACACTCCATTCTTCAACAACTACCGTCCACAATTCTACTTCCGTACTACTGACGTTACAGGTTCAATCGAACTTCCAGCAGGTACTGAAATGGTAATGCCAGGTGATAACGTGACAATCGACGTTGAGTTGATCCACCCAATCGCCGTAGAACAAGGTACTACATTCTCTATCCGTGAGGGTGGACGTACTGTTGGTTCAGGTATGGTTACAGAAATCGAAGCTTAATTCGATTTAGTTCCCAGAAGAACAATTATTTAAGTCAGACACTAAAAGAATCTTGCTTTGCAAGGTTCTTTTTTTGCGATCATAAGTGAGAGAGTTCCTTTTTTACAATTTCATAAAATCATGGTAAAATGGTTAGATATTAAATTTGGAGAAAAATATGAAGTACAAGCGTATCGTATTTAAGGTAGGGACTTCATCCTTGACTCATAAAGATGGAAGTTTATCTCGCAGTAAAGTAAAAGCTATTACACAGCAGCTTGCAATGCTGCATGAAGCAGGTCATGAGCTGATTTTGGTGTCTTCTGGGGCTGTTGCAGCAGGTTTCGGAGCCTTAGGATTTAAAAAACGACCAACAAAGATTGCGGATAAGCAAGCTTCAGCGGCGGTTGGTCAAGGATTGCTTCTGGAAGAATATACAACAAATTTGCTTTTAAGACAGATTGTTTCAGCGCAAATCTTGCTAACTCAGGATGATTTTGTCGATAAGAGACGTTATAAAAATGCCCATCAAGCTTTATCAGTCCTTCTCAATCGTGGTGCAATTCCTATTATCAACGAGAATGACAGTGTCGTCATTGACGAACTTAAGGTCGGAGATAATGATACGCTCAGTGCTCAGGTAGCTGCAATGGTGCAGGCAGATCTTTTGGTTCTCTTAACAGATGTAGACGGTCTTTATACTGGTAATCCTAACTCGGATCCAAGAGCTAAACGCTTGGAGCGAATCGAGACCATCAATCGTGAAATTATTGATATGGCTGGTGGAGCAGGCTCATCTAATGGAACTGGTGGCATGCTGACTAAGATAAAGGCAGCGACCATTGCGACAGAGTCAGGAGTACCGGTTTATATTTGTTCATCCTTGAAAGCTGATGCTATGATAGAGGCGGCAGAGAAGACTTTGGATGGTTCTTACTTTGTTGCACAGGAAAAGGGACTTCGTACCCAGAAGCAGTGGCTGGCCTTTTATGCCAAAAGTCAGGGAGCAATTTGGGTTGATAAAGGGGCGGCAGAAGCCCTCTCTCAACATGGAAAGAGTCTCCTTTTATCAGGGGTTGTAGATGTTGAGAGCAATTTTTCTTATGGTGATATTGTAACGGTATTTGATAAGGAAACTGGAAAATCACTCGGAAAAGGTAGAGTGCAACTAGGTGCATTGGGGCTCAAAGATGTCCTTCGTTCTCAAAAAGCCAAGGGAGTCCTGATTCATCGTGATGAATGGATTTCTATCACTCCTGAAATCCAACTACTCTTTACAGAATTTTAGAGGTAAACTATGGTAAGTACACAAGAACAATTTGAACTGGTACAGGCAGTTAAAAAAACCATCAATACTGCTAGTGAAACAGTAAAAAACCAAGCCTTGCTAGCTATGGCCGATCACTTATTGACAGCTACTGAAGAGATTTTATCAGCTAATGTTCGTGATATGGAAGCGGCTAAGGGGAAAATCTCAGATGTTATGTTGGATCGTCTTTATTTGGATGCAGGGCGTATAGAAGCAATGGCAACTGGGATTCGTGAAGTGGTTGCTTTACCAGATCCAATCGGTGAAGTCCTAGAAAGAAGTCAGTTTGAAAATGGTTTGGTCATTACTAAGAAGCGTGTGGCTATGGGTGTTATTGGCATTATCTATGAAAGTCGTCCTAATGTGACTTCTGATGCAGCTGCCCTTGCTCTCAAGAGTGGAAATGCGGTTGTCCTTCGGAGCGGTAAGGATGCCTACCAAACAGCTCATGCCATTGTCATAGCCTTGAAGAAGGGCTTGGAGACTACTACTATTCATCCAGACGTCATTCAATTAGTAGAAGATACTAGCCGTGAAAGTAGTTATGCCATGATGAAGGCTAAGGGTTATCTAGATCTTCTTATTCCTCGCGGAGGTGCCGGGTTAATCAATGCTGTCGTTGAGAATGCTATTGTGCCAGTTATCGAAACAGGTACAGGGATTGTTCATGTCTACGTTGACAAAGATGCGGATGAAGACAAGGCACTGTCTATTATCAATAACGCTAAAACTAGTCGTCCTTCAGTCTGCAATGCCATGGAAGTGCTGCTTGTTCATCAAGACAAGGCGGCAAGCTTCCTTCCTCGCTTGGAGCAAGTTCTAGTTACCGATCGAAAGGAAGCTGGTCTTGAACCAATTCAATTGCGTCTAGATGAGAAAGCTAGTCAATTTATTTCTGGGATAGCAGCGGAGCCACAAGATTTTGACACTGAGTTTTTAGACTATGTCTTAGCTGTTAAAGTAGTTTCTAGTCTTGAGGAAGCTGTAGAGCATATCGAAGCCCACAGCACCCATCATTCGGATGCGATTGTGACTGAAAATGCTGATGCTATAGCTTACTTTACGGATCAAGTGGACTCGGCAGCGGTTTATGTCAATGCTTCGACTCGTTTCACAGATGGTGGCCAATTTGGTCTGGGTTGTGAAATGGGGATTTCTACTCAGAAATTACATGCGCGTGGTCCAATGGGCTTGAAGGAATTGACTAGCTACAAATATGTGGTTACTGGTGATGGACAGATAAGGGAGTAAGAGATGAAGATTGGATTTATCGGTTTGGGAAATATGGGTTCCAGCTTGGCTAAGGCTGTCTTGCAGGCAAAGATTAATTATCAGATTCTCCTTGCAAATCGTAGTCAAGCTAAGGTGGATGCTTTTATTGCCAATTATGGTGGTCTGGCTTCTATCAATGACGAAATCTTTGCAGAAGCAGATGTGATTTTTCTAGGAGTAAAGCCAGCACAGTTCTCAGAACTGCTTACTCAATATCAGTCAATCCTTGAGAAACGAGAAAGTCTTCTTTTGATTTCCATGGCAGCTGGTTTGACCTTGGAAAAACTCGCTAGTCTTCTTCCAAGTCACCATAGGATTATTCGCATCATGCCTAATACACCTGTTGCTATTGGGCAAGGAGTGATTAGTTATGCCTTGTCTGCAAATTGTCATCCAGAAGACAGTGAACTTTTTTGTCAACTTTTAGCCAGTGCAGGGCAGTTGGTTGAAATAAGTGATAGTTTAATAGATGCGGCAACAGGGCTTGCAGGTTGTGGTCCTGCCTTTGTCTATCTATTTATCGAAGCTTTGGCAGATGCAGGAGTTCAAACAGGATTACCAAGAGAAACGGCATTGAAAATGGCGGCTCAAACAGTAGTTGGTGCAGGTCAAATGGTCCTAGAAAGTCAACAACATCCTGGAGTCTTGAAAGACCAAGTTTGTAGCCCAGGTGGTTCGACCATTGCTGGTGTAGCAAGTCTAGAAGAGCATGCTTTTAGAGGAACCGTTATGGATGCTGTCAATCAAGCCTACAAAAAAACTCAAGAATTAGGCAAATAAGAGGTGAGCATTAAAACTCACTCTCTTTTTTTCTTACAAAGTAGAAAATGAAAAAAGCTTTTCACAAATCCCCATTTTTTTGATAGAATAGAAGAGAGAAAAATAGAAATGAGTCAGTCATGTCAAAAGGATTTTTAGTCTCTCTTGAGGGACCAGAGGGAGCAGGAAAAACAAGCGTTCTTGAAGCCCTAATCCCTGTATTAGAGGATAGGGGAGTAGAAGTTTTAACAACGCGCGAACCAGGTGGGGTCTTAATTGGAGAAAAAATTCGCGAAGTTATCCTAGATCCTAGTCATACTGAAATGGATCCTAAGACTGAGCTTCTCCTCTATATTGCTAGTCGTCGACAACACTTGGTGGAAAAGGTCTTACCAGCACTTGCAGCTGGAAAACTGGTTATCATGGATCGCTTTATCGATAGTTCTGTTGCTTATCAGGGCTTTGGGCGTGGTTTAGATATCGATGCCATTGATTGGCTTAATCAGTTTGCGACAGATGGACTAAAACCTGATTTGACTCTTTATTTTGACATTGAGGTCGAAGAGGGACTGGCACGTATTGCTGCCAACAGTAATCGGGAAGTCAATCGTTTGGACATGGAAGGTCTGGATCTACACCGAAAAGTTCGTCAAGGTTACCTTTCTCTTATTGAAAGAGAAGGAAATCGCATCGAAAAAATCGATGCTAGCCTACCACTTGATCAAGTGATTGAAAATACGCAACAGCTACTTTTTGATAGGATGGGATTAAGGAGATGAAGCAAGAGCAATTAAGAGCTTGTCAACCTCTACAATTTGAACGTTTTGTCCATATCTTGGAGCAAGGGCAGCTCAATCACGCCTATCTCTTTTCAGGTAATTTTGGAAGTTTAGAGATGGCCCTTTTCTTGTCTAAAAGTCTCTTTTGTAGTGAAAAAACTGGTATTTTTCCTTGTGAAAAATGTCGGAATTGTAAATTGATTGAGCAGGAAGAGTTTCCTGATGTGACCATAATTAAACCTCTGAATCAAGTCATTAAGACGGAGCGTATTCGAGAATTAGTTGGTCAATTTTCCCAGTCTGGTATTGAAAATCAACGTCAGGTCTTTATTATCGAGCAAGCAGAAAAAATGCATGTGAATGCTGCAAATTCACTCTTGAAGGTTATTGAAGAACCACAGAGCGAAATCTACATTTTCTTTTTGACTGATGATGAGGAACAGATGTTACCAACGATTCGAAGTCGGACACAGATTTTCCAATTTAAGAAGCAAGTCTCTACTTTAATGTCACAGCTTGAAGAGGCTGGTTTAGTAAAAAATAAAGCTAAGCTATTGGCTCAGTTTAGTCAATCTCAGGCAGAGGCTGATAAGCTCGTCCATCAAGCAGGATTTTGGACACTAGTAGATGAAAGTGAACGCCTCTTTTCTTGGCTTATAGCCCATAAAAAAGAATCCTATTTGCAAGTTGCAAAATTAACGAGTTTGGCTGATGATAAAGAAAAGCAAGATCAAGTGCTCAGGATTTTAGAGGTACTAGCTGGTCAAGAGATTCTCAATGTTTCAGCTCGAAATATTTTGCAAAATCTCGTCCAAACTCGTAAAATGTGGCGGGCCAATGTTAGCTTTCAAAACGCTTTGGAATACCTGGTTTTACAAAAAAATTTAAAGTAAAGATAGATTATAGAAAGGGCTGTAATGAATAAAAAAGAATTATTTGATGCTTTAGATGACTTTTCACAGCAATTGTTGGTAACCTTGGCAGACGTCGAAGCTATCAAGAAAAATCTCAAGAGTCTGGTAGAGGAAAATACAGCTCTTCGTTTAGAAAATGATAAACTGAGAGAACGATTGGGAGAAGTTGAGGAGACAGCTCCATCCAAAACTAAACATGTGAGGGAAAATGTTCGTCGCATTTATGAGGACGGTTTTCATGTTTGTCGTGACTTTTATGGCCAACGTCGAGAGCAGGATGCAGAATGTATGTTCTGTGATGAACTGTTATTTAGGGAGTAAGTATGCAGATTCAAAAGAGTTTTAAGGGACAATCTCCCTATGGCAAGCTTTATCTAGTCGCAACGCCGATTGGTAATCTAGAAGATATGACTTTCCGCGCTATTCAGACCCTAAAGGAGGTCGACTGGATTGCGGCTGAAGATACTCGTAATACTGGACTTTTGATCAAACATTTTGAAATTTCAACCAAACAAGTCAGTTTTCATGAGCATAATGCCAAGGAAAAAATTCCTGATTTGATTGGTTTGCTGAAACAAGGTCAAAATCTTGCTCAAGTATCTGATGCGGGGTTGCCTAGTATTTCTGACCCAGGTCATGATTTGGTCAAGGCTGCTATTGAAGAAGACATCTCGGTTGTCACAGTTCCAGGAGCTAGTGCTGGGATTTCTGCCTTGATTGCCAGCGGCTTGGCACCACAGCCCCACACTTTTTATGGATTCTTACCACGAAAATCTGGACAGCAGAAGCAATTTTTTGAAGCAAAAAAAGCTTATCCTGAGACTCAGATTTTCTACGAATCGCCTCATCGTGTTGCAGATACGCTAGAAAATATGCTAGAAGTCTACGGCGACCGTTCGGTTGCCTTGGTCAGGGAATTGACTAAAATCTATGAAGAATACCAAAGAGGTACAATTTCTGAATTACTGGAAAGTATCGCTGAAACACCGCTCAAGGGTGAATGCCTTCTCATTGTAGAAGGTGCTAGTCAGGATGTAGAGGTTAAGGATGAGAATGACTTGTTCATAGAAATTCAAGAGCGTATCCAGCAAGGTGTCAAAAAAAATCAAGCCATTAAGGAAGTTGCGAAGATTTATCAGTGGAATAAAAGCCAGCTCTACGCTGCCTACCACGAATGGGAAGACAATCAATCTAATGACTAAACAGGGAAGTTTGCCTTCTTCCCTTTTTTTGTTATACTAGAAGAAGAAAAAAATAGAAAGATTTGTGGGTGTCAAACAGTCTAGTGACTTGTTCTGTAATGAACTTAAGTTTCTCCCAAAGAGGTATTAGTGTCGTGTCTCAATCTTATATCAATGTTATCGGTGCTGGTTTGGCAGGTTCTGAAGCAGCCTACCAAATCGCAGAGCGTGGTATTCCAGTTAAACTTTATGAAATGCGTGGTGTCAAGTCAACTCCTCAGCACAAAACAGACAATTTTGCCGAGTTAGTTTGTTCGAACTCACTACGTGGAGATGCTCTGACAAATGCTGTAGGTCTTCTCAAGGAAGAAATGCGTCGCTTGGGTTCTGTCATCTTGGAATCTGCTGAAGCAACTCGTGTTCCTGCTGGTGGAGCCCTTGCAGTTGATCGTGATGGTTTCTCCCAAATGGTCACTGAAAAAATTGCCAACCATCCCTTGATTGAGGTCGTTCGTGACGAAATTACAGAATTGCCGACAGATGTTATCACAGTTGTGGCAACTGGTCCTTTGACTAGCGATGCCTTGGCTGAAAAGATTCATGCCCTCAACGGAGGAGATGGCTTTTATTTCTACGATGCTGCAGCGCCTATTATCGATGTCAACACCATTGATATGAACAAGGTTTATCTCAAATCTCGTTATGATAAGGGAGAAGCAGCCTATCTCAACGCTCCTATGACTAAACAAGAATTTATGGATTTCCATGAAGCCTTGGTAAATGCGGAAGAAGCTCCGTTAAATTCTTTTGAAAAAGAAAAGTATTTTGAAGGATGTATGCCAATCGAAGTCATGGCCAAACGTGGCATTAAAACCATGCTTTATGGTCCAATGAAGCCAGTCGGTCTTGAGTATCCAGATGATTATACAGGACCTCGTGATGGAGAATTTAAAACACCTTATGCGGTTGTACAGCTTCGTCAGGATAATGCGGCAGGTAGTCTCTATAATATCGTTGGATTCCAAACTCACCTCAAATGGGGAGAGCAAAAGCGTGTCTTCCAAATGATTCCAGGTCTTGAAAATGCGGAGTTTGTTCGTTACGGAGTTATGCACCGTAATTCTTACATGGATTCACCAAATCTTCTTGAGCAAACATACCGTTCTAAGAAACAACCAAATCTCTTCTTTGCAGGTCAGATGACGGGTGTGGAAGGCTATGTTGAATCAGCGGCATCAGGTCTAGTAGCTGGTATTAACGCAGCTCGCCTTTTCAAGGGCGAAAGCGAGGCTATTTTCCCAGAGACAACAGCAATTGGAAGTCTAGCTCATTACATCACCCATGCTGACAGTAAACACTTCCAACCAATGAACGTCAATTTCGGAATTATCAAGGAATTGGAAGGCGACCGCATTCGTGATAAGAAGGCTCGTTATGAAAAAATTGCAGAGCGTGCCTTGGCTGATTTGGAAAACTATTTATCCGTTTAAAATTTTCCAAAGAATAACTCATGAGACTATAAAATTCTCAAAAAATGTGATAAAATAGTTTGAATAAAATAAAGGAGCGAAGTCAGGTGGAACCCAAATATAAACGTATTTTGATTAAGTTATCAGGTGAGGCCCTTGCTGGCGAACGTGGTGTCGGAATTGATATCAAAACAGTTCAAGCAATGGCTCAAGAAATTCAAGAAGTACATAACTTAGGTATTGAGATTGCCCTCGTTATTGGTGGAGGAAATCTCTGGCGTGGAGAACCTGCTGCAGAAGCTGGAATGGATCGTGTTCAGGCAGACTACACAGGAATGCTTGGAACAGTTATGAATGCTCTTGTGATGGCAGATTCATTGCAACAAGTTGGTGTGGATACACGTGTTCAAACAGCCATTGCCATGCAACAAGTAGCAGAACCTTACGTTCGTGGACGTGCCCTTCGCCATCTTGAAAAAGGACGTATTGTTATCTTTGGTGCTGGAATCGGATCACCATACTTCTCAACAGATACAACAGCGGCCCTTCGTGCAGCTGAGATTGAAGCGGATGCTATCTTGATGGCTAAGAATGGTGTCGACGGTGTCTACAATGCTGATCCTAAAAAAGATAAGACAGCCGTTAAATTTGAAGAGTTGACTCACCGTGACGTAATCAATAAAGGTCTCCGTATCATGGACTCAACTGCTTCAACACTTTCAATGGATAATGATATTGACTTGGTAGTTTTCAACATGAATCAACCAGGAAATATTAAACGTGTTGTATTTGGTGAAAATATCGGAACTACAGTTTCAAATAATATCGAAGAAAAGGAATAAGAAATCATTATGGCAAACGCAATCGTAGAAAAAGCAAAAGAGAGAATGACCCAATCTCACCACTCACTTGCTCGTGAGTTTGGAAGTATTCGTGCCGGCCGTGCTAACGCTAGCTTGCTTGACCGCATTCACGTTGAGTACTATGGTGTTGAAACACCACTTAATCAAATTGCTTCTATCACAATCCCAGAAGCGCGTGTCTTGTTGGTAACACCATTTGACAAATCATCTTTGAAAGATATCGAACGTGCCTTGAACGCTTCAGACCTTGGTATCACACCAGCTAACGATGGTTCTGTTATTCGCTTAGTTATCCCAGCTCTTACAGAAGAAACTCGTCGTGACCTTGCTAAAGAAGTGAAGAAGGTCGGTGAAAATGCTAAAGTTGCTATCCGTAATATCCGACGTGACGCTATGGATGAAGCTAAGAAACAAGAAAAAGCTAAAGAAATCACTGAAGATGAATTGAAGACTCTTGAAAAAGATATTCAAAAAGCTACAGACGATGCTGTTAAACACATCGACGACATGACTGCTAATAAAGAAAAAGAAATCTTGGAAGTCTAAGAAATAAACAGAAAAACTCAGTTGGCATTGCTGGCTGAGTTTTATTCGAAAGAAGGAAACATGAATACAAATCTTGCAAGTTTTATCGTTGGACTCATCATCGATGAAAATGACCGTTTTTACTTTGTCCAAAAAGATGGTCAAACATATGCCCTAGCTAAAGAAGAAGGTCAGTATACAGTTGGTGATACTGTCAAAGGTTTTGCTTATACAGACATGAAGCAAAAATTGCGCCTCACTACTACAGAAGTGACTGCAACTCAGGACCAATTTGGTTGGGGGACCGTAACAGAGGTTCGTAAGGACCTTGGGGTTTTTGTTGATACAGGATTACCAGACAAAGAAATCGTTGTGTCACTTGATATTCTTCCTGAGCTTAAAGAACTTTGGCCAAAAAAAGGCGATCGCCTATACATTCGTCTAGAAGTAGACAAGAAGGACCGTATTTGGGGAATCTTGGCTTACCAGGAGGATTTCCAACGATTGGCTCGTCCTGCCTACAATAACATGCAGAATCAAAACTGGCCTGCAATCGTTTATCGTCTCAAGCTATCAGGAACCTTCGTTTATCTACCTGAAAATAATATGCTGGGCTTTATCCATCCTAGCGAGCGTTACGCAGAGCCACGTTTGGGGCAAGTGTTAGATGTACGTGTTATTGGTTTCCGTGAAGTAGACCGTACTCTTAACCTTTCTCTAAAACCACGTTCTTTTGAGATGTTGGAAAATGATGCGCAGATGATCTTGACTTACTTGGAAAGCAATGGTGGCTTCATGACCCTGAATGACAAGTCAGCGCCAGATGATATCAAGGCTACCTTTGGTATTTCAAAAGGTCAGTTTAAAAAAGCGCTTGGTGGTTTAATGAAAGCTGGAAAAATTAAACAAGACCAGTTTGGTACTGAGTTAATTTAAGGAGGCTTATGAGAAAATCATTTTATACTTGGCTCATGACCGAACGCAATCCTAAAAGCAATAGTCCCAAAGCAATTTTGGCGGATTTGGCTTTTGATGAGTCTGCCTTCCCAAAGCATACAGATGATTTCGATCAAGTCAGTCGTTTTTTAGAGGAACATGCTAGTTTTTCCTTTAATATGGGTGACTTCGATCGAATTTGGCAAGAATATCTAGAACATTAAGGATACTAGATGGGGTTGGGAATAGTAATTTCTCAGCCTCTTTGCTATAATATAGTCATTCAGTTTAACTTTTACTAGGTCCTAATCGACTTTTTAACTACTAAAAGCAAACGAAACATTATATAAAATTAAAAGAGTTAGAGAGGTTCTTTATTTGAAGGAACATTCAATAGACATTCAGCTTAGTCATCCAGATGATTTATTTCATCTTTTTGGTTCTAATGAGCGCCACCTTCGTTTGATGGAGGATGAGTTAGGTGTCATCATCCATGCTCGTACAGAGATTGTACAAGTCTTGGGGGAGGAGGCATCTTGTGAGGAAGCCCGACAAGTTATTCAAGCCTTGATGGTCTTGGTCAATCGTGGAATGACCGTTGGAACTCCGGATGTAGTGACAGCTATTACCATGGTTAAGAATAATGAAATCGATAAGTTTGTCGCCCTCTATGAAGAAGAAATTATCAAAGATAATACTGGTAAGCCCATTCGTGTGAAGACGCTGGGACAAAAACTTTATGTTGACAGTGTTAAGAACCACGACGTCACCTTTGGTATTGGGCCGGCAGGGACAGGTAAAACCTTCCTAGCAGTGACCTTAGCCGTAACAGCTCTCAAGCGTGGGCAAGTCAAGCGTATCATTTTGACACGTCCTGCGGTAGAAGCAGGGGAGAGCTTAGGATTTCTTCCAGGAGATCTCAAGGAAAAGGTTGATCCTTATCTTCGTCCAGTTTATGATGCTTTATATCAGATCTTAGGGAAAGACCAAACAACTCGTCTCATGGAGAGAGAAATTATTGAGATTGCACCTTTGGCCTATATGCGTGGACGTACCTTGGATGATGCCTTCGTTATCTTGGATGAAGCGCAAAATACAACCATCATGCAGATGAAGATGTTCTTGACACGTCTTGGATTTAATTCAAAAATGATTGTCAATGGGGATATTAGCCAGATTGACCTGCCGCGTAATGTAAAGTCAGGTTTGATTGATGCCCAGGAAAAACTCAAGAATATTCATCAGATTGACTTTGTACATTTCTCAGCTAAGGATGTGGTTCGCCATCCAGTAGTCGCTCAGATTATTAGAGCCTATGAACCTCGACCTGTCAAAGCTGAAGAAAATCAAGAAGAAACAGAATAAAGAAAAAGAGCAGTTGAAAAACTGCTCTTAATTTTTTTTGAATTTCTTATTAGACAAGTTCACTGATAGGTGTGAAGTCACGTTCTAAACCTTCAGCAACTGGTTGGCTAGTGAGGATACCTTGATAAGTTGTAACTCCTTCACGTAAACCAGCATCATCAGAAATAGCTTTCTTAAATCCTTTTCCTGCCAAGGCTTCGATATATGGAAGAGTAACATTTGTAAGGGCGATCGTAGATGTGCGAGCAACTGCTCCAGGAATGTTAGCAACGGCATAGTGAAGAACACCGTGTTTTTCATAGACAGGCTCATCATGGGTTGTCACACGGTCAGCTGTTGCAATAACACCACCTTGGTCTACAGCAACGTCTACGATGATAGAACCAGGACGCATTTGTTGTACCATTTCATCTGTCACCAATTTTGGAGCTTTGGCACCAGGAATCAAAACTGCACCTATAACAACGTCTGCTTCACGCACACTTGCTTCGATATTAAATGGGTTAGACATGAGTGTTTGGATTTGGTGGCCAAAGACATCTTCAAGTACAGAGAGGCGTTTAGCGCTGATATCAAGAATAGTTACTTGAGCTCCTAAACCAAGAGCGATACGAGCTGCATGTGTTCCAACGACACCACCACCGATAATGGTTACTTTTCCTTTTGGAACACCAGGAACACCACCGAGTAGAACTCCTGAACCACCAGCTTGTTTAGTCAAGAAGTGTGCACCGATTTGGACTGCCATACGACCAGCAACCTCACTCATTGGAACCAATAGAGGGAGTTGTCCTTGAGTATCACGGACAGTCTCATAAGCAACACCAGTTGTTTTAGCTGCAAGCATAGCATCCGCCAATTCTGGAGCTGCTGCCATGTGCAAGTAGGTAAAGAGAAGTAAGTCCTCACGCAAGAACTGGTACTCACTAGCAAGGGGTTCCTTGACTTTAACAACTAACTCTGCAGCCCATGCTTCAGCAGGAGTTGCGACAATTTCTGCTCCTTGTTTTTCATAGTCTGCATCAGAAAAACCAGAGCCAAGTCCAGCATTTGTTTCGATGAGGACACGGTGACCACGACCAACAAGACTCTGTACACCAGCAGGTGTCAAAGCAACACGATTTTCATTATTTTTAATTTCCTTTGGAATTCCAATTAACATAGGATAACTCACTTTCTATTAAGCTGTTTCAATTGTTGCATCACATAATTCTTCTGAATTTTTGTGATGATTTTATTGTATATGAAACCGTTTTAAATTGCAAGAAAAACTTGTAAACCTATTTCTTTTATGTTATTCTTTTAGCAACCTATTTTGGGAGGTGAAATGATGGAATCACTATTTATCAAACTAGCTAAGCATCCAATTATTGAAACTGAACGTTTGGTTCTAAGACCAGTAACACTTGACGATGCAGAAGCTATGTTTGAGTATGCTTCAAACAAAGAAAATACGCGCTACACTTTTCAAACTAATCAAAGTTTAGAGGAAACTAAGAATAATATTGCCCAGTTTTACTTGGCCAGTCCCTTGGGTAGATGGGGAATAGAACTTAAAAATACAGGAGAGTTTATCGGAACTATTGACTTGCACAAGATGGATATCGTTCTTAAGAAGGCATCCATTGGTTACATTATCCATCAAAAATATTGGAATCAAGGTTTGACAACAGAAGCCAATCGTGCTGTTATTAAACTGGCATTTGAAGAAATCGGAATGAATAAGTTGACGGCTCTTCATGATAAGGATAATCCTGCATCAGGCAAGGTCATGGAGAAATCAGGCATGCGCTTCTCCCACGAAGAACCATATGCTAGTATGGACCAGCATGAAAAAGGTCGTATCGTGACAAGAGTTCATTATATCTTGACCAAGGAAGACTATTTTGCAAATAAGTAAGCAGTTGAAAAGATTTTTCAGCTGTTTTTTCTTTCTCTTACGAATAAGCTAAGAGAGGAGAAAATATGGAAGAACTTATTGAGAAAATCAAAGAATACAAAATCATTGTTATCTGTGCTAGTTTGGGTTTGGTCTTGGGTGGATTTTTCCTACTTAATCCAGCGAGTCAAACACCTGCCAAGGAAACAAACTTGCAAACAGAAGTTACAACTGTTCCAAAGGATTCGACGGATGAAACGGAAGATAAAAATCAGAAGGAAGAAGTGGTGGAGCAAGATCTAATCACTGTCGATGTCAAAGGTGCCGTCAAATCACCTGGAATCTATGATTTGCCAGTTGGAAGTCGGATTAATGATGCTGTTCAAAAAGCGGGTGGATTAACAGATAATGCTGATAATAAGTCTATTAATCTCGCCCAGAGAATTAGTGATGAAGCGCTGGTCTATGTTCCGACCAAGGAAGAAACTACTAGTCAAGAGGCCCATTCAAATGCGACTGGAAGCAAGGAAAGCAAGAAGGTTAATCTCAATAAAGCTAGTTTGGAGGAGCTAAAACAGGTTAAGGGATTAGGAGCCAAACGTGCTCAGGACATCATCGACCACCGTGAGTCTAATGGTAAGTTCAAGTCAGTAGATGAGCTCAAGAAGGTCTCTGGCATTGGTGCCAAAACAATAGAAAAGCTAAAAGAATATGTCACAGTGGATTAGTCGCTTTCCTATCCCAAAAATCTATCTCAGTTTTCTTTTACTCTGGCTTTACTATACAATCTTTTCAGCTAGTTTTCTATCACTCTTGGGGTTTGTATTTTTGGTATTTTGTCTTTTTATCCAACATCCTTGGAAAGTTGTACTAAAGGTGCTTCTGATTTGTGGACTATTTGGGAGTTGGTTTTTACTTCAAAAATGGCAGCAAGAAGCAGCTAGTCAATACTTGCTTTCTTCTGTCGAAACTGTTCGAATATTGCCTGACACCATCAAGGTGAATGGCGACAGTCTATCCTTTCGTGGTAAGGCTGACGGTAGACTCTTTCAAGCATATTATAAACTCCAGTCAGAAGCTGAAAAGGAAAAATTTCAAGAGTTATCTGAGTTGCACGAAATGGTAGTGAAAGGAAAATTAGCTAGTCCTCAAGGGGCAAGTAATTTTGCTGGATTTGATTATCGAAACTATCTCAAAACTCAGGGAATTTATCAGACCTTGACCATATCTGAAATTGTTGAATCAAGGAAAATATCTAGCTGGGATATAGGGGAAAATCTATCAAGCCTGCGAAGAAAAGCAGTTGTCTGGATAAAAAGAAACTTTCCAGACCCCATGCGCAATTATATGACAGGTCTATTATTAGGGCACTTGGACACAGACTTTGAGGAAATGAATGAACTCTACTCCAGTTTAGGAATTATTCACCTCTTTGCCTTATCTGGAATGCAGGTTGGATTCTTTATGGATGCATTTAGGAAGTCACTTTTACGTTTAGGTTTGACACAAGAGAAATTCAAATGGCTAGCTTATCCATTTTCTTTGTTTTATGCAGGCTTGACAGGATTTTCAGCATCAGTGATTAGAAGCCTTCTACAAAAGATCCTGGCCCAGCATGGTTTTAAGGGCTTGGATAACTTCGCTATGACAGTCCTCCTTTTGTTTATAGTCATGCCAAACTTTTTCCTAACTGCGGGAGGAGTTCTTTCCTGCGCCTATGCCTTCATACTAACCATGACTAGTAAAGAAGGTCAAGGTATAAAAGCTGTTGCTAGAGAGAGCTTCATTATTTCCTTGGGAATCCTGCCGATTTTATGTTTCTATTTTTCTGAATTTCAACCTTGGTCTATTGTCCTAACTTTTGTCTTTTCTTTCTTATTTGACATGGTTTTATTGCCACTTTTATCGATTCTGTTTTGTTTGTCATGGATATATCCTATTACCCAGTTTAACTTTCTCTTTGAATGGTTAGAAAGTATCATACGCTTTGTTTCACAACTATCAAGTCGTCCGATTGTCTTTGGTCAACCGAGTCTTTGGATTTTACTGGCACTCTTAATTGGATTGGCATTACTCTATGACTTTAGAAAAAACTTGAAAAGACTCACTTTATTAGCTTTGTTGATTGCTTCTCTCTTTTTAGTAACCAAGCACCCACTGGAAAATGAAATCACAGTTTTAGCTATGAATCAGGGAAGGAGTACTTTTTTGAGGGATATGACTGGAAAGACTATCCTGATTGATGTTGGAAGGGAGAAAGCGAGTGAAAAGAAAGAGGTCTGGCAGGAGAAAGTTTTATCAAGCACTGCCCAGCGCAACTTGATTCCCTATCTGAAAAGTCGAGGTGTGTCTAAGATTGACCAGCTGGTTTTAACTACTAGTGATGCTCAGCAACTCGGAAACCTACGAGAGCTAACTAAGACTTTTGAAATAGATGAAGTGTTATTGCCAGAGGGTATTTTAGAGCAAAAGGATTTTATAGAAAAGTTGAAGACTAGTAAGGTCAAGGTAGGATCCATTAAGAAGGTAGAAGACTTATCTATCTTTGGCAGTAGATTAGAGGTGAGCTATCTAAGCAGAGATAAATCTGGAGAGAATTCGGATGACTTTATTCTCTATGGAAAACTCTTAAATCAAACCTTTCTTTTCGCTAATAATATCAAGGAAAAGGAGTTATCTAAGCAATATCCAAATCTAGAAGTAGATGTTGTCATAACTGGCCAAACGGCTTCAAAAGGTCAATCAGATCTGGAGAGTTTCAATATGCTAAATCCAAAAATCACTATCATTTCAGCAGATCAGAAGAAAAACTTTAAAACTCAAGAACGAGCTAGTGTGCTAGAAAAGGGAGATAAGACTAGTAAGGTTCACCATACCAACCAGCAAGGTGCCATTCGTTTTAAGGGATGGACTACTTGGAATTATGAAACTATTCAATAACGTCTTCCATTAAAACTGAAAATTAAAATTGTCTAAACATTCATTCAAGGCTTGATTTTGAACCCTGTTTACTATAAAATAGTTAAGATTGGTGTCAAACTTTTATATTGCAAATAGGAGAAAAAATGACAAAAACTTTGAAACGTCCTGAGGTTCTATCACCTGCAGGAACTTTAGAAAAACTAAAAGTAGCAGTTCAATACGGAGCAGATGCAGTATTCATCGGTGGTCAGGCTTATGGTCTTCGTAGCCGTGCGGGTAACTTCACTTTCGAACAGATGGAAGAAGGAGTTCAGTTTGCGGCTAAGTATGGCGCTAAAGTGTATGTAGCAGCTAATATGGTTATGCACGAAGGAAATGAAGAAGGTGCCGGAGAATGGTTCCGTAAGTTACGTGATATTGGTATTGCAGCGGTTATCGTTTCTGATCCTGCCTTGATTATGATTGCAGCAACAGAAGCCCCAGGACTTGAAATCCACCTTTCAACCCAAGCTAGTGCGACCAACTATGAAACTCTTGAGTTCTGGAAAGAACTTGGCTTGACTCGTGTCGTATTGGCGCGTGAGGTTTCCATGGAAGAATTGGCAGAAATTCGTAAACGTACAGACGTGGAGATTGAGGCCTTTGTCCACGGAGCGATGTGTATCTCCTACTCTGGTCGTTGTACCCTTTCTAACCACATGAGTATGCGTGATGCCAACCGTGGTGGATGTTCACAATCTTGTCGTTGGAAATACGATCTTTACGACATGCCATTCGGTAAAGAACGTAAGAGCCTCAAGGGAGAAATTCCTGAAGAATTCTCCATGTCAGCTGTTGATATGTCTATGATTGATCATATCCCAGATATGATTGAAAATGGTGTGGACAGTCTGAAGATTGAAGGCCGTATGAAGTCCATTCACTATGTTTCAACAGTGACAAACTGCTACAAGGCTGCCGTTGATGCTTACCTTGAAAGCCCTGAAAAGTTTGAGGCGATTAAGCAAGACTTGATTGATGAAATGTGGAAGGTAGCCCAACGTGAGTTGGCTACGGGATTCTACTATGGCACTCCATCTGAAAATGAGCAGCTTTTCGGTGCTCGTCGTAAGATTCCAGAATACAAGTTTGTTGCTGAAGTAGTAGCTTATGATGAGGCAACACAAACTGCAACTATTCGTCAACGTAATGTTATCAATGAAGGTGACCAAGTTGAGTTCTACGGACCTGGCTTCCGTCATTTTGAAACTTATATCGAAGACCTTCACGATGCCAAAGGTAACAAGATTGACCGTGCACCAAATCCAATGGAACTTTTGACTATCAAGGTTCCCCAACCAGTACAAGCTGGTGATATGGTCCGTGCTCTGAAAGAGGGTCTGATTAATCTTTACAAAGAAGATGGAACAAGCGTCACAGTTCGTGCCTAGATAAGGAAAAATCAATGCTTCAAGCTCAGGGATTACTAGTTGATGATGATAGCAGATGTGTACATTACCATAGCGACAAAGATATCGTAGCCCTTCAGTGCTATGACTGTAAGAAATACTACGCCTGTTATCAGTGTCATAATGCAATAGAAAAGCACACATTTTCTCCTTATCCTTTAACTCTGACTCTGGATAAGCCCATCTTATGTGGCTCCTGTAAGCAGACACTGACGTATGAGGAGTATACAGAGACGGGCACTTGTCCATACTGTGAAGCTCAATTTAATCCAGCTTGCCAGAGCCATCATTCATATTATTTCAAATAAGAAAAGGTAAATCCAGGTTTTGAAACATGGATTTTTTCTTTTCAGAAAAATAGGAAAGATAAGGAAAAAATATGAAATGACATTAAAAATTTCTATATAATTGTCTTGAAAATAGTAAAAATAGAAATAAATGATTAGAAACGCTTTCAATGCTAGTAAAAAGTTGACAAAAGCAAATTTTAGGACTAAACTAGGGAAGTAAAATTAATTAAAAAAGGAGAATTCGTCATGAATTTAACATTTTTCGGTCTATGTCTTGCCTGTATGGGTGTATCTCTTGCAGAAGGATTTTTGATGAACGGTTTGTTCAAGTCTGCAGCACGCCAACCAGATATCATCCCACAATTGCGTAGTTTGATGATCATGGGGATTGCCTTTATCGAAGGAACATTCTTTGTAACCTTGGCGATGTCATTTGTCATTAAATAGACAACTCTATTTAGAAATGGAGGTGTCAAACCATGGAAGAAAGTTTGAATCCAACCGTTAATATTGGACCAATATCCTTTGATTTGACCCTGCTTGCTATGTCTCTTGTAACTGTTTTGATGGTTTTTGCCTTTGTCTACTGGGCAAGTCGTAAAATGACCATCCGTCCAAAGGGTAAACAAAATGCTCTTGAGATGATTTATGACTTTGTGATTGGTTTTACCAAACCAAACATTGGAGAATCATACATCAAGGATTATTCCTTGTTTCTGTTTTCTCTATTTCTGTTTATCTTAGTTGCCAATAATATCGGCTTAATGGCAAAAGTACAAACAACAAACGGTTATAACTTGTGGACTTCCCCAACAGCCAACCTTGGATACGATTTATCCCTCTCATTATTGATCACTTTGATCGCCCATGTAGAAGGAGTTCGTCGTAGAGGTGTTAAAGAATATTTGAGAGCATTTGTTACACCTGGCTTCATGACTCCGATGAACATTTTAGAAGAGTTCACCAATTTTGCTTCCTTGGCGATTCGGATCTACGGAAATATTTTTGCCGGTGAGGTCTTAGCTGGATTGCTATTAGCCTTGTCACAAAATGCTTTGTATTGGTATCCTTTTGCCTTTATCGCAAACATGTTATGGACAGCCTTCTCAATTTTCATTTCATGTATCCAGGCTTATGTATTTACCATGTTGTCATCTATGTACATTGGTAAAAAAATAAATGAAGGGGAAGAGTAAGTAGAGGAGGATTAGAAGATGGATTTAACTATTAGTACCATTATCGGTGACTTTATTCTTATCGCTGGTTCCTTCCTTTTATTGATCTTTTTAGTGAAAAAATATGCTTGGGGAAATATTTCCAGCATCTTGGATGAACGTGCTGAAAAGATTTCTTCAGATATTGATGGTGCCGAGGAAGCCCGTAAAAAGGCTGAGGAACTGGCTAACAAACGTGAAGCTGAGTTAGCGGGTAGCCGTACCGAAGCTAAAACGATTATCGAGAATGCAAAGGAAACTGCAGAGAAAAGTAGAGCCGATATTTTAGCCGAAGCTAAACTTGAAGCAGGCCGCTTAAAAGAAAAAGCCAACCAAGAAATTGCGCAAAACAAAGCTGAGGCTTTACAAAGCGTTAAAGGTGAGGTAGCAGATTTGACAGTTAGTTTAGCTGGAAAAATCATCTCACAAAACCTTGACGGTCATGCCCATAAAGAACTCATTGATCAGTATATCGATCAGCTAGGAGAAGCTTAATGGACAAAAAGACTGTAAAGGTAATTGAAAAATACAGCATGCCTTTTGTCCAATTGGTGATTGAAAAAGGAGAAGAAGATTCTATCTTCTCAGACTTGACCCAGATTAAGCAAGTCGCTGAAGAAATAGACTTGCCTTCTTTTTTGGCTCAGGTAGATGTTGATGAGTCTGACAAGGAAAAAACAGTCAGTTATTTCCAAGATTCTGCATCGCCATTATTACAAAACTTCATTCAAGTTCTGTTGTATAATCATCGATCAAATCTTTTTTATGATGTGATTGTAGATTGTTTAAACCGTCTTGAGAGAGAAACGAATCGTTTTGAAGTAACGATTATGTCTGCTCATCCTCTAACTGATGAACAGAAAGAACGTCTACTTCCTATTGTAGAGAAAAAGATGTCTTTAAAAGTGCGTAGCATTAAAGAAGAAATCGACGATAGTTTAATCGGTGGTTTTGTTATTATCGCCAATCACAAGACAATTGATGTTAGTATTAAACAACAACTTAAAGTTGTTAAGGAAAATTTGAAATAGAAAGTGGTGTTCTTTTGGCAATTAACGCACAAGAAATCAGCGCTTTAATTAAGCAACAAATTGAAAATTTCAAACCCAATTTTGATGTGACTGAAACTGGTGTTGTAACCTACATTGGTGACGGAATTGCGCGTGCTCATGGCCTTGAAAATGCCATGAGTGGAGAGTTGTTGATTTTTGAAAACGGCTCTTATGGTATGGCGCAAAACTTAGAATCAACAGATGTTGGTATTATCATCCTTGGAGACTTTACAGATATCCGCGAAGGCGACACCATTCGTCGTACTGGGAAAATCATGGAAGTTCCAGTTGGTGATAGCTTGATTGGACGTGTCGTGGATCCACTTGGTCGCCCAGTAGATGGGCTTGGTCCAATCGACACAAACAAGACTCGTCCAGTTGAAGCACCAGCACCTGGGGTAATGCAACGTAAATCAGTATCAGAACCATTGCAAACTGGTTTGAAAGCTATTGATGCCCTTGTTCCAATCGGACGTGGTCAACGTGAGTTGATTATCGGTGACCGTCAAACAGGGAAAACAACCATCGCTATTGATGCTATCTTGAACCAAAAAGGTCAAGATATGATTTGTATATATGTAGCGATTGGTCAAAAAGAATCAACAGTTCGTACACAAGTAGAAACACTTCGCCAGTACGGAGCTTTGGATTACACAATCGTTGTGACAGCTTCAGCTTCACAACCTTCACCATTGCTTTTCCTTGCACCTTATGCAGGAGTTGCTATGGCCGAAGAATTTATGTACCAAGGTAAACATGTCTTGATCGTTTATGATGACTTATCTAAACAAGCGGTAGCTTATCGTGAACTTTCTCTCTTGCTCCGTCGTCCACCAGGTCGTGAAGCCTTCCCAGGGGATGTCTTCTACCTTCACAGTCGTCTGCTTGAACGTTCTGCTAAAGTTTCTGATGAACTTGGTGGTGGATCTATCACAGCTCTTCCATTTATCGAAACACAAGCAGGAGATATCTCAGCCTATATCGCTACAAACGTAATCTCTATTACAGATGGACAAATCTTCTTAAGCGATAGTCTCTTTAATGCTGGTATCCGTCCGGCTATTGATGCAGGTTCTTCTGTGTCTCGTGTTGGTGGTTCTGCACAGATTAAAGCTATGAAGAAAGTTGCTGGTACACTCCGTATTGACCTCGCTTCATACCGTGAGCTGGAAGCCTTCACTAAATTTGGTTCTGACTTGGATGCAGCTACTCAGGCTAAATTGAATCGTGGTCGTCGTACTGTAGAAGTATTGAAACAACCTGTTCACAAACCATTACCTGTTGAGAAACAAGTTACTATTCTCTATGCTTTGACACATGGTTTCTTGGATACAATTCCTGTAGACGATATCGTTCGTTTCGAAGAAGAGTTCCATATGTTCTTTGATGCTCAGCATCCTGAGATTTTGGAAACCATTCGTGAAACAAAAGACTTGCCAGATGAAGCAGTCTTGGATGCTGCGATTACTGAGTTTCTCAATCAATCAAGCTTCCAATAAGAATAGAGGTGTCAGATGGCAGTATCTCTAAATGATATTAAAACAAAAATCGCCTCAACAAAAAATACTAGTCAAATCACTAACGCGATGCAGATGGTTTCTGCAGCTAAGTTAGGTCGTTCTGAAGAAGCAGCTCGTAACTTCCAAGTTTATGCACAAAAAGTGCGTAAGTTGGTTACAGATATCCTTCACGGAGATGGTGCTGGCGGATCAACAAATCCAATGTTGATTAGCCGCCCGGTCAAGAAAACAGGCTATATCGTCATTACATCTGACCGTGGTCTTGTTGGAGGATATAATTCTTCCATCTTGAAAGCAGTCATGGAAATCCAGCAAGAATATCATCCTTCAGGTGATGACTTTGAGGTTATCTGTATTGGTGGTATGGGAGCAGATTTCTTCAAATCACGCGGTATTCAACCAATCTATGAATTGCGTGGACTTGCGAGTCAACCGAGCTTTGACGAAGTTCGTAAGATTATCTCTAAAACGATTGAAATGTATCAAAATGAACTTTTTGATGAGCTCTACGTTTGCTACAACCACCACGTGAATACATTGACAAGTCAAATGCGTGTAGAACAGATGCTTCCAATCGTGGACTTGGATCCAAATGAAGCAGATGATAACTATAGCTTGACATTCGAGCTTGAAACAAGTCGTGAAGAAATCTTGGATCAATTGCTGCCACAGTTTGCAGAAAGTATGATTTATGGTGCTATTATTGATGCTAAGACAGCTGAAAATGCTGCTGGTATGACAGCCATGCAAACAGCGACTGATAATGCCAAAAAAGTGATTAATGATTTGACAATTCAGTATAACCGTGCCAGACAGGCGGCGATTACACAAGAAATCACAGAAATTGTGGCAGGAGCTAGTGCCTTAGAATAGGGTCTAGTCCAGCTCGTATGAAAATGAACTTATACTCAATGAAAATCAAAGAGCAAACTAGGAAGCTAGCCGCAGGCTGTACTTGAGTACGGTAAGGCGACGCTGACGTGGTTTGAATTTGATTTTCGAAGAGTATTAGGACCTAGTTGAGCTAGGAACCGACAGTATCTTATATAGAATAGGAGAAGGAGATGAGTTCAGGTAAAATTGCTCAGGTTATCGGACCCGTTGTAGACGTTTTGTTTGCAGCTGGAGAAAAACTACCTGAGATTAACAATGCACTTGTCGTCTACAAAAATGACGAAAAGAAAACAAAAATCGTCCTTGAAGTAGCCTTAGAGTTGGGGGATGGTATGATTCGTACCATCGCCATGGAATCAACAGATGGTTTGACTCGTGGAATGGAAGTATTGGACACAGGTCGTCCAATCTCTGTACCAGTAGGTAAAGAAACCTTGGGACGTGTCTTCAATGTTTTGGGAGACACTATTGACTTGGAAGCTCCTTTTGGAGAAGATGCAGAGCGTCAGCCAATTCATAAAAAAGCACCTACTTTTGATGAATTGTCTACCTCTTCAGAAATTCTAGAAACTGGGATCAAGGTTATCGACCTTCTTGCCCCTTACCTTAAAGGTGGTAAGGTCGGACTCTTCGGTGGTGCCGGAGTTGGTAAGACCGTATTGATCCAAGAATTGATTCACAACATTGCCCAAGAACACGGTGGGATCTCAGTATTTACTGGTGTTGGGGAACGTACTCGTGAAGGGAATGACCTTTACTGGGAAATGAAAGAATCAGGCGTTATCGAAAAAACAGCCATGGTATTTGGTCAGATGAATGAGCCACCAGGAGCACGTATGCGTGTTGCCCTTACTGGTTTGACAATTGCTGAATACTTCCGTGATGTAGAAGGTCAAGACGTTCTTCTCTTCATTGACAATATTTTCCGTTTCACTCAGGCTGGTTCAGAAGTATCTGCCCTTTTGGGTCGTATGCCATCAGCCGTTGGTTACCAACCAACCCTCGCAACAGAAATGGGTCAATTGCAAGAACGTATCACTTCAACTAAGAAAGGTTCTGTAACCTCTATCCAGGCTATCTACGTGCCAGCGGATGACTATACTGACCCAGCGCCAGCAACAGCCTTCGCTCACTTGGATTCTACAACCAACTTGGAACGTAAATTGGTTCAATTGGGTATCTACCCAGCCGTTGATCCACTTGCTTCGAGCTCTCGTGCTTTAGCGCCTGAAATCGTTGGAGAAGAGCATTATGCAGTAGCTGCTGAAGTTAAACGTGTCCTTCAACGTTACCATGAGTTGCAAGATATCATTGCGATCCTTGGTATGGATGAACTTTCTGATGAAGAAAAAACTTTGGTTGCTCGTGCCCGTCGTATTCAGTTCTTCCTTTCACAAAACTTCAACGTTGCGGAACAATTTACTGGTCAACCAGGTTCTTATGTTCCAGTAGCGGAAACAGTTCGTGGATTTAAGGAAATTCTTGATGGAAAATACGATCATCTCCCAGAAGATGCCTTCCGTGGAGTAGGTTCAATCGAAGATGTTATTGCTAAGGCTGAAAAAATGGGATTTTAAGAGGTGATCTATGGCTCAGTTAACTGTCCAGATCGTGACACCAGATGGCCTCGTCTATGATCACCATGCCAGCTTTGTATCAGTTCGAACTCTGGATGGTGAGATGGGGATCTTGCCACGACATCAAAATATGATTGCGGTATTAGCAGTTGATGAAGTTAAAGTCAAACGTATTGATGATGATTCTCATGTCAACTGGATAGCAGTAAATGGAGGAATCATCGAGATTGCAAATGATGTGATTACTATCATTGCAGACTCAGCTGAGCGTGCTCGTGATATCGATATTAGCCGTGCAGAACGTGCCAAACTTCGTGCAGAACGTGAAATTGAAGAAGCACAAGACAAACACTTGATTGACCAAGAGCGTCGTGCTAAGATTGCATTACAACGTGCTATTAACCGAATCAATGTCGGAAATAAACTATAAAAAAATGAGGTTGGGACAAAAAGATCCCGACCTCACTTTTTATTAGCAATCAAACTTTGACGTGGTAGCTGATTGACTTTTTATTCGTCTTTTAGACTCCAAAAAGCTCCTAATCATTCTCGCGGGGCTGGGACTACGAAATCGAGACTTTGCCTATCGATTTCTGTCCCACCTCCATTTTTCTATGTTTAAAAAGTGACGCAAACCGCTTCAGGTACGTGAAAGTCATTGGAAAGTTCTGCAAGACGACCAGTTTCTGGATTGCGTTTAAATACTGTTGCATTATCAGAATCCTGGTGAACGGCGATGAGAAATTCTTGGTCTGGTGAGAGAATAAAATCTCGAGGAGTTTTTCCGTTTGTAGGAACGAATTCCAACAATTCTAAACTGCCATCAGCTAGAATTGTGTAGACTACAATAGAATCGTGACCACGGTTTGATGCGTAAAGATATTTTCCATCTTCTGAGAGACGAATTGCAGCAGTTCCATTAAAGTCATTAAATCCTTCAGGGAGTGTAGAAATAACTTGCATTTTTTCAAATGCACCAACACCATCATAAATCAAAACTTCAATTGTACTATTGAGTTCACAGATGAGATAAGCAATCTTGTAGTGGTTGTGAAAAACAAGGTGACGTGCACCAGCACCAGGACTACAATTGTAGGTAGTTAGCTTATTTAGTTTTCCTTCTGGATTGACATCATAAGTAGTAACCTCATCAGTACCTAAGTCGCAAGTGACTAAATACTGATCTGGTGTTAAATCTGTAAAGTGTACATGTGGAGAAGCTTGATTTTCATGAGGACCATGACCGCTATGCTGAACTGTATCAGCCAATTCTAGACTACCATCTTCTTTACGTTTATAGACCAAAACTTGTCCCTTGTGATAGTTAGCACCATATACTAGGCTACGTTTCTCGTCAACAGCCACATAGCAGTGAGGAGCACCTTCTGTCACAACATGATTTAGCAAAGTACCATCTGTTTGATAGGCAGCAATTCCACCTTGTCCATCTTTGCTACCGACAGTGTAGAGGTGATTTTCTTGATCAAATGCAAGATAGGTAGGACTTGGCTCAGCAGCAAATAGTTTAAGATTGGATAGTTGCCCAGTTTCTGTATCAAAATCAGCTTGATAAATCCCTTGGGATAAACGACGTGTGTAAGTTCCGAAATAAATTGTTTCAATCATAGCTATACCTCTAAATAAAGATGTTTCTATTATATCATAAATTGGGAGGCCTGAAGAAAATAGTGAAAAAAGTATGAAACATCTAAGTATAAAATTAGTAAAAAGCAAGGTCGCTTTGTTAAAGTTCTCAATCGTCACCTCAACACTTTAAAAACAGTTTATTCCCTATAAAAATGGTATAATGAAAGGACAAAGGAAAGGAAGTAGATATGGAACAAAAAGAGAAACATTTTAATTTATCTTGGTTTTTTAAATGGTTTTTAGATAATAAGGCTGTTACAGTTTTTTTGGTAGCCTTGTTACTAGGTTTGAATATTTTTATTTTAAGTAAGATTAGTTTTTTATTTATCCCTGTCGTTGATTTTTTATCAGTGGTTATGTTGCCTGTTATTTTATCAGGATTACTTTTTTATCTCTTAAATCCACTGGTGGATTTGATGGAGAAGTATAAGATAAATCGTGTCTTAGCCATTAGTATTATTTTTGTCATTATTGCCATACTCTTGATTATTGGTCTGGCTGTTGCGATTCCAAATCTTCAACGTCAAGTAGTTATTTTTGCGCAAAATGTACCAAATTATCTCGAAGATGCTGACAGAGTTATTGATGATCTTGTAACTAAGCGGTTACCAGATGACTTTAGACCTCAACTAGAACAGGTTCTGGCTCAATTCTCAACACAAGCAACTGCTTGGGCAAGTAATATTTCATCAAAAGCTGTGAATTGGGTGAGTGCTCTTATTAGTGGAACGTCACAAGTCATTGTTGCTTTGATTATCATGCCCTTTATGCTCTTTTATCTCCTTAGAGATGGAAAAGGTTTGAGAGATCATATCACTCAATTCTTACCTAATAGATTGAGAGAACCAGTAGGTAAGGTTCTAACGGATGTGAACCAACAACTTTCTAACTATGTTAGAGGACAAATTACTGTTGCTGTTATCGTAGCGATTATGTTTATCATTTTCTTTAAGATTATTGGTTTGAGATATGCAGTGACTCTTGGAATTACTGCTGGGGTTTTAAATCTTATCCCTTATCTTGGAAGTTTCCTTGCCATGCTACCAGCTCTGGTCTTAGGTTTAATTGCTGGACCAGTTATGCTCTTGAAAGTTATTATCGTTTTTATCGTAGAGCAGACAATTGAAGGTCGTTTTGTATCTCCATTGATCTTAGGTAGTCAACTCAACATTCATCCGATCACGATTCTATTTGTTTTGTTGACGTCTGGATCTATGTTTGGTGTTTGGGGAGTCCTATTAGGAATTCCTGTTTATGCTTCAGCAAAAGTTGTTATTTCAGCGATTTTTGAATGGTATAAAAAGGTCAGTGGTCTGTATGAGTTAGAAGAGGAGGTTGAAGGTGAGCAATAGTCAAAAAATGCTTGAAGCTTTGGATCAGCAAGATTTAACAAGAGCTGATCACTATTTTCAAAAAGCATTGGTAGAAGACACTGATGATCTTCTTCTGGAACTGGCTTATTATCTAGAAGGTATTGGTTTTTATCCACAAGCTCGTCAAATCTATGAAAAACTAGCTCCAATATTTCCAGAAGTAAATCTCAATCTAGCTAGTATCGCAAGCGAAGACGGACAAATTGAAGAAGCGTTTGGCTATCTAGAAGAAATTCAACCCAATAGCGATTCTTATGTATCTGCGCTTGTTTTAAAGGCTGATTTCTATCAAATGGAAGGATTGACGGATGTAGCTCGTGAGAAGCTCTTAGAAGCCCTTAAATACTCTGATGATCCTTTATTGATTTTTGGGTTAGCAGAGTTAGATAGTGAACTTGGAAATGATTTAGAAGCGATTAAGGGCTATGCTCAACTGGATAATCGTGAAATATATGAGCAGACAGGGATTTCGACCTATCAACGAATTGGAACTGCCTATGCTCGACTTGGAAAGTTTGAATCAGCCATAGAGTTTTTAGAAAAAGCTTTAGAGTTAGAGTATGAAGATCAGACTGCATTTGAATTAGCAAGTCTTTACTTTGATCAAGAGGAATATCAAAAGGCAGTTTTATATTTTAAACAGCTGGATACTATTTCTCCAGATTTTGAAGGGTATGAATATGGTTATAGTCAGGCTCTACATAAGGAACACCAGACTGAGCAAGCCTTACTGATAGCTCAACAAGGTTTGGAAAAAAATCCATTCGAGACACGTTTACTACTCCTTGCTTCACAATTATCTTACGAATTGCATCAACCTGAACAGGCGGAGGCTTATCTTCTTCAAGCCCAAGAAGATGCGGAAGACCAAGAAGAAATCCTCTTGCGACTAGCAACCATGTATCAGGAGCAAGAAAGGTATGAGGATATTCTAGCCTTAGAAGTATATGAGCCAGAAAATCTCTTGACTAAGTGGATGATTGCACGGAGTTACCAAGAAACTGAAGATTTGGATGCTGCCTATGAATCTTATCAGGCATTGGTTCCAGAACTCAAGGAAAATCCTGAGTTTTTAGAGCAATACATTCATCTATTACGCGAACTTGGAAGGTTTGAAGAAGCAAAAGAACAGATTCAACACTATCTCAAGTTGGTTCCTGATGACATACAAATGCAAGATTTGTATGAACGTTTATGATAAATGAACAGTAGTCGTCTTAGTAGGCGACTATTTTGATAAAATGAAAGATTTAAAAATCTATAAATTCCATCATAAAAATGAATAAATACAGTATGAATTTTTAGCTTTTTTTTGATATAATTGTTATAGTTAAATTGAAAAACTCACTCAAAAAGTGAAATATAGAAAGATTTGAATTATGACACAAGTAAAAATCGTAACAGATTCTTCTGTTACCATTGAACCAGAAGTGGTAAAAGAATTAAATATTACCGTCGTTCCGCTCTCTGTAATGATTGATAGTGTTCTTTATTCGGATGCTGATCTTGAAGAAGGGGAATTTCTTCGCTTGATGAAAGAGAGTAAAAATCTGCCTAAAACAAGTCAACCTCCAGTTGGACTCTTTGCTGAGATTTTTGATGAGTTAAGTAAAGACGGTAGTCAAATTTTAGCCATTCATATGTCTCATGCCTTATCAGGAACTGTCGAAGCAGCTCGTCAAGGTGCAAGTTTATCAACGGCTAATGTGACCGTATTGGATAGTTCTTTTACAGATCAAGCCCTAAAATTTCAAGTGGTTGAAGCAGCTAAGTTAGCTCAAGAAGGACAAGACATAGAAACAATTGTGGCTCATGTTGAAGAAGTAAAGAAGAACACAGAGCTCTATATTGGTGTTTCTACCTTGGAAAACCTTGTTAAAGGTGGTCGTATTGGCCGAGTGACAGGTCTTTTAAGCTCTCTATTAAATATCCGCGTAGTCATGCAGATGAAAGATGATGAATTGCAACCAATCGTTAAAGGACGTGGAGCAAAAACCTTTAAGAAATGGTTGGATGAACTAGTTTTAAAACTGTCAGAGCGTTCTGTTTCTGAGATTGGTATTTCCTATTCTGGAACTCGGGACTGGGCAGAAGAGATGAAAGAAATCCTACAACCATTCGTTGAAAAACCAATCTCTGTACTTGAAACAGGTTCTATTATTCAGACCCATACAGGTGAAAATGCTTGGGCTATTTTAGTCAGATATGAGTCCTAAAAAAATAAAGAAAATAGCAAGAAATAGCGTTTTTGACTTGACCTACAAGAGAATTTAGGATATGATTGTAATTGTTAATTAGAAAATATTTGGAGGAATTATTAACATGGCAAACAAACAAGATTTGATCGCTAAAGTAGCAGAAGCTACAGAATTGACAAAGAAAGACTCAGCAGCAGCAGTTGATGCTGTATTTGCAGCAGTAGCTGATTACCTTGCAGCTGGTGAAAAAGTTCAATTGATTGGTTTTGGTAATTTCGAAGTTCGTGAGCGTGCAGCACGTAAAGGTCGCAACCCACAAACTGGTAAAGAAATCACTATCGCAGCTTCAAAAGTTCCAGCATTCAAAGCTGGTAAAGCTCTTAAAGACGCTGTTAAATAATGAATTTAGAAAAAGTCTATTGTATCAAGCTTTTTAGCTTGGTCGATAGGCTTTTTTTGTATTTTTGGGGCAAGAGAGAACAGTATCTTCTAAACCAGTCATAGATTCTAAGATCTACTATTGGCAAGAACGGTGAAGCCGATAAGCCTATCTCAAGTTAGGCTTGCAAAGAAAAGATTTAGGCCACCATCCATACAATTGGCACTAAATGGATAGCAAACAAGGATGGTGAGAAGAGTTTCCTTTCAAGTATTGAGCCCCTTATAGTATTTCTTGACAGAGTTAGTGAAAGGGTTTACAATTATATAAAAGAAGTTAGGAGGAAAGGAAGATGATTATTTCAACAACGGGAATTGAAGGGAAAAAAATCCTAGCCTACAAAGGAATTGTCTTTGGTGAAGTAGTTGCTGGAGTTAATATGTTCAAAGATATGGCTGCTGGCTTTCGTAATGTTTTTGGAGGACGAGCTAGTAGTTATGAAGGCGAGTTGACTCAAGCAAGAGAAGAAGCTATAGCAGAAATGATGGAGCGTGCAAGTGAACGTGGAGCAAATGCTATTATAGGTATAAAAATGGACTATGAAACCTTAGGTTCTGAAAATGGTATGCTAATGGTCACTTGTAGTGGAACAGCAGTAGTCGTTGACTCCTGATTTGAAGAAACAAAAAAGAACAGCTAGAACTGTTCTTTTTATGATTATTTGAGACCGTATTTTTTGTTGAAACGATCCACGCGTCCATCTGCTTGAGTGAACTTTTGACGTCCAGTGTAGAATGGGTGTGAGTCTGATGAAATTTCCACACGGATCAATGGGTAAGTTTCGCCTTCGAACTCAACAGTTTCGTTAGAGCGTTTTGTTGAACCGCTAAGGAATTGGTAACCAGTAGTTGTGTCCATGAAGACAACTGGGCGATATTCTGGATGGATATCTTTTTTCATTTTGCAATATTTCCTTTCTGCCATGGTCTCTTTGCGAGCCATAGATTGTTACCATACTAGTCTAACAGATTATGCTAAGTTTGGCAAGCTTTTTATCTATTTTTTCAGTAAGTTTTTTAATTTTTGGTAGATGACTTCATTTTCCTCTAGGCTATAGGAGTTAGCACCACTTGCAAGTGGGTGACCTCCACCATCATGTTCTTTTGCAACACTATTGATTGGAACGAATTTACTGCGAAGTCGAACGCGATAGTGGCCATCTGCTTGTTCCACAAATATTCCCCAAAGGTTAACAGTATCAATACGTCCTGGAGCACCAACAATGGCTGCTGTTTCTGCGTCTGTTACTTGATATGTTTTTAGAATTTTTTGAGTCAGAATGACACGCGCAACACCGTTTTCATCAACTTCTAAGTGATCATAGACATAACCTTGAAGTTTAGCAATTTTAAAGCTCATGGTGTCCATTTTACGTGCTAATTCAGCATAGTCAAAGTTATGTTCTCTTAGTTTACTAGCAATTCGAAGGGTACGAGCAGAAGTAGACGGATAAAGGAAACGGCCGGTATCGCCAATAATTCCAGCGCATAGCATTTTAGCTGCATAGTCAGATAATTCAAGATTAGTTGCTTCAGCAAAGAGAGCAATCATCTCACTGGCACTGCTTGAGTTGGTATCTACCCAAACAAGATCTCCGTATACTTCATCATTTGGATGATGGTCAATTTTAATAATGGTTTCAGCATTGATATAACGTTTATCATCGATACGAGCAGTATTTGCTGTATCACAAATGATAGCAAGTGCTCCTTGATAATCTTTGTCTTCTACCTGATCCATCTTTGTAAGCCATGTTAGGGTCGGTTCATCATAACCGACTACCTTGATTTTTTTTTCTGGGAAATGATGTTCCAGAAGTGCTTTGAGTCCAACCTGACTTCCTAAGGCATCAGGATCGGGTTTCATGTGACGGTGAATGACAATGGTATCGTATGCTTTAATTTTTTCTAAAATTTGATGGCAAATTTCCATAAGTAACCTCAATTCTTTCTTATTTCATTGTAGCACAAGAGTTTTTATTTTTAAAATGAAAAAGATGTGATATAATGGAGGAAGATAAATTGAGGAGGACGATATGGCATTAGCAAAAATTGTATTTGCCAGTATGACCGGTAATACCGAAGAAATTGCAGATATTGTAGCAGATAAATTGCGTGAATTGGGCTTAGAGGTAGATGTTGATGAGTGTACAACTGTTGACGCATCTGACTTTCTTGAAGCAGATATAGCAATCGTTGCAACCTACACATATGGTGATGGAGAGTTACCAGATGAGATGATGGACTTCTACGAAGACCTAGCAGATCTTAATTTGAGTGGCAAGATCTACGGTGTGGTAGGATCAGGCGATACTTTCTACGATGAGTTCTGTAAAGCTGTTGATGACTTTGATCGTGTATTTGTGGCAACAGGAGCTGAAAAGGGATCTGAGTGCGTCAAAGTGGATCTCTCTGCAGAAGAAGAAGATATCGAACGCTTGGAACAATTCGCAGAAGAATTGGCTGCTAAAGTAGGATAAGCATGAAGTTGCACTGATGAAAGTTGTCAGTGCAGTTTTTGTTAGTTGTTCCTAAAAATGTACCATTTCATCTAGAAGATTTTTGCTAAAATCATCCAAATAAAAAGGAGACTCTATGGATTTAGATATTATTAGACAAGAAATCGATCAAATTGATGATCAAATCGTGAAGCTCTTGGAAGAAAGAATGCATCTTGTGGAAGGCGTAGTTGCTTATAAAAAGACTTCAGGAAAACCGATTTTGGACACCAAAAGAGAAGAAGCTATCTTTGAAAAAGTCAGAAGTCGTGTCAGCAATAAAAAATACGAAGAGACAATTGTCGCGACTTTTTCAGACATTCTCAAACGTTCACGCGATTATCAGGATAAAAACATCAAATGAAAAAAGAACAATTTTACCCACTAGGAATCTTTCTAGCTGCCATGCTAGGAGGACTGGTCCGATATCAGATTTCGAGATGGTTGCCAGCTAGCCCAGATTTTCCTTGGGGGACGCTTCTTGTCAACTATCTAGGAATTTTCTGCTTAGTCTATCTTGTAAAAGGTTATCTAGTTTATAAGGGTAGCAGTAAAGGTGTCATTTTAGCGCTTGGAACTGGCTTTTGTGGAGGTTTAACGACTTTTTCAAGCCTCATGTTAGATGGCGTGAAATTGCTGGATACAGGTTCTTACCTAAGTCTAGTAATCTATCTAGTTCTGAGCATTGGTGGTGGACTTTTATTGGCTTATTGTTTAGGGAGGAAGAAATGGTAATCATGTATTTAGTACTTGCTTGTGGCGTTGGAGCGCTTGTTCGTTATTTCCTTTCTACCCTCAATCAAAAGAGAGTTTTACCATTAGGAACACTTCTAGCAAATCTTTTAGGTTGTTTTTTAATTGGTTTATTTTACAATTATGTAGAAGATAAAGAGCTCTATGCTATCCTTGCTACAGGCTTCTGTGGAGGTCTAACCACTTTTTCAACCTTAAATGATGAACTCCAAAAACTCTTAACGGATAAGAAGATCTTTTACAGATATTTTCTCTTAACCTACTTAGGTGGTTTAGTAGCGATTTTTTTAGGAATTTTGCTATGTAAGTGTCTAGTGTTTTGAGATAAATAGAAAATATTGAACTAACGGAAAATCCGTTAGTTCTTTTTTGTATTTTGGGAGGAAAAATTATGAGACGAAAAAGTAAGGAGAGAATTTCAAGAGAGATGATAATCCAGTTTTTGATGAAGGAAACAGGTTCAACACGAAAAGAAATAATAGCAAGTATAGGAGAACTTGAGGCCTTTGGGTTGATAGGATTTACCATGAATGGTGACTTTAGACTGAAAGAGGTGTAATTTATGAAACAAATTCAGTTTATTAGTGCTAGCCATTATCAGACATCTGATCGCTTTTATGCCTTACCAAAGGTTTTGTTTGAAAATCCTATTTATGAGGATATGAGGTTAGATGCAAAAGTCGCTTATGCCATGCTTAAAGATAGACTAGATCTTTCTTTCAAGAATAATTGGATTGATGAGAATGGAAATATTTATCTGGTTTATTCCAACTCTAATTTGATGAAGATACTAAGTTGCTCGAAATCTACCCTATTAAGAATTAAGAAGCAACTAACAGAGTATGGATTAATTCATGAGGTTCAACAATCTACAAGTAAATCAGGAAATCTAGCTAACCGAATTTACCTTGGTCTCTTGCAAGATGACACAGTTGCTAGAATGGTTGATAAATCAGGTGATTCCAAATCTGATACTAGGGGGGTGTCAGATTTAGACCAGGGGGGTGTCAAAAAAACACCAGGGGGTGTCAGATTTATACGGGCCTGGTGTCAAATTTAGACTCTAACGATACTGAATATAGTGAGACTAATAATAAAGACACTGAATTAGTTATTTATGAGGAGGACGAGGAGAGGTTCCCTAGAAATTCCCAAAATAATAAACAAGACAGACTTTCCAGAAAAGTTGATAAAGCTAGCAAGTATGATAAGGATTATATTTATGATTTAGTTTATTCTCAACTTTTAGAAGAAAATTACTCAGATACGATGGCAGCCTATATCATGATGCCATTTGAAGAACGCTATCAGTATGCTTTAGAAAATATGCGATTTGCCCGTTCATCAGAAGTAATTGCTGAATATGTTTTTAATGGGTTACTTGCGATTTACAATAGTAACGCTCGAAAGTGTATTGAAAATCATTAAAAAAATTATTCAGAAAGTAATTTTTATATGTGATATCTGACCTGAGCAAGTCATAAAACTACTCATGACCTTTGAAAATTGAATATCCCCACTGTCCCGATTAGCGCAGTCTAGGCATAAAAAGAAGAATAGGGGCGGTGTGTATCTAGAAAGTATATCTAGTGCCGACTGCATTATGTAAAGTCACGGTTGACTTGTCCCGTAAGACGAAAGAGTTTGCGATTTCTAAACTATAAATCGTGCGTAAAAAACACAGTAGAGATGTACGGCATCAACTCGGCATGGCTGTAAATCAGCCTTTGATTCAAAAAGGAGGACAACATGAATCAAATAAAATCAACTAGTGAGGTTACACTCACTGATTTAAGACGACTAGGTTTGCAAGGTGATGCAACCGCACGGCTTGCAAGTGGTGAAGAAATGAAATTAACTAGTAAGTATGGTCTTATTCCCAAAAAAGGATATGTGGCAGGAAAACTTCAAACGGTTGAAATGATTGCAGAATACTCTAAAATCTATAGAGATATACGCACCATTAAACGTGGAGATATTTTAGTTGCTAGACGAATTAAACAAGGAAATAAATCAATCTTACAGCTAACTGGTAAAGGTTATCACCGACCTAGCGGTAAAATTTAACAGATAGAGTCCTCATCTATCTGTTTTGAGGAGCAAGGAACTGTTTCTTTGTTGCTGAAAGCAGATAGGTGATGTTATGAAAAGGTGAAGAAATGAGTATTATACAGATAATATTTACAGTTATTCTTTTAGCCTCTGGGATTCTAGTATATATGACTTTTATCCCAAATAAATTGTCTGATAAAATCTCACGAGAACTAAAAGACTATTCAAATAAGCATTGTTTTAAGTAATATCAAAAAGGAGAAATCAAATGGAAATGATGAAAGAAGTTAAGAAAGTTTTATTGGCAAGTGCAGTCGCAACAGCAGCGATTGGAGCAACGACTCAAGCTTCCGCTGAAGAATTAAAGCCTACAGAGCCAATTTCAGGGGGCCAACAGAAGTCAGTAACTAAAAAAACAGTTACAGAAACTGATGTTGCTATCTCCCAAGGAAATGTGGAACAGGCAAACTCAGTCGTACAAAACCAGGAGGAGATTGTAAACTCTAATCAAAACGAGGTAAACGATGCAGAGAGAGTTGTTGAAAAAGCTACAGAAGCTGTTACTCAAGCGGAGAAACTTGTCCAGGAAGCTACTCCTAAAAATATCCAGAATGCAGAACAAATTGTAGCTGAAAAACAGGATGCTGAGAAGAAGGCTCAAGAAGAACTGTCCTCTGCTGAAGAACAACAAAAGCTAGCTGAAAAGAATGTTACTGATCAGGAAGCAAGTGTCAAAAAAGCTACAAAAAAACTTGCTGACAAAACAGAAGAAGTTACAGATTCCGAACAAATTGTAGCTGAAAAACAAGCTATTTTAGACGGAACTGGAGTTGCAGGCATTGTTGCTAATGCTGAAGCTGCTGAGCGAAACCTGGAAATGAGCGAAAAAGCTGAATCACAAGCTCGACAAGAGTTGGAACTTGCTAAAGAAGCAGATGATCAACGTGCTTCTAAACTGAAACAGGCAGAAGAAGAAGTAACGACTACAGAAGCAACTAGATTAGTGAAAGCGGAGGAACTAGCTCAAGCAACCACTCACGCTGTTAATGCTGAAAATCAGTATCGAGTAGCTAAAGAGAATCTATCTAAGGCTCAAAGTATCCTGGATAGTTTGACAACGACCTCTATCACTTATCCTGCTGGCTATGTAGAAGCTTTAAAGGCTTACTTCAATAACCCCACTGAAGAAAATTCAAATAAGTTACAAGAAATTGCCAAGAAAGGAATGACTGCTGCTGGATTTAGTTCTCCAGATGGTGGTGAGACTTATTACGGCAATCCAACTTCTCCATTTAAGCAGAGTGAAGCAGATAAAAAGACTGTAATTGCTGATGTCAATCATTTATCTGCTGAAGTTCAAGATGAACTTGCCATTTTCAATGCACATTTGATTAATGATTTCCGTCGATTGATGGGAACAGATGATCTTCCAGTCTTAGTGAATCGAGATATGCAGAAAGTGGCACAGAAAGCAAGCCAACTATCTACTAATCAGTACGGCCATGATCTAGATGCTTTGAATACAGTTGCGAAAGAAGTTGGTTTGAATCAAGGGAATCAAGGTCTGCTTGCTGAAAATATAGGCTTTCAAAATGCAGATGATGTAGTCACATTAGCTGATCTGAAACAACAGGCATACAACAACATGGTTATGATGCTGTTTTATGATAAGCACGCTGATTGGGGTCATGCTTTAAACTTTGCAGGACTTGATCGTAAGTCAGTCACGCTACAGTATATCGGTGTAGCAACCCGAAAGACAGATCTTAGTTTGATTGCGATGCACTATGTTGGAACAGATTCTAAAACAATTGATTTGCTGAAAAATGGTTTCCATCAAAATGTTAAAGTTGATACTAAGAATAATCTAGCTAGTCTTCAGGAAAGAATTCAAGTAGCTAGAAATTCTGTGGCACAGGCTCAGGATACTTATGAGACTGCGAAAACGAATCATAAGGATGCACAAGCTAGAAAAGAACAAGCACAGACAGAATATACTCAAGCAGAAGTTACTACGCAAAATGCAGTGACTAATCGTAATGATATTCAGAATATTGCTTTAAAAACTCCTGAAGCAGAAGCTAAGTTAAAGAGGGCGGAAGCAAACCTTAAAAAAGCTAGTTTAGAAAATAAACAAGCGCAAGAGGCTTTGGAACAGTTGAATGCGGACGTACAAAATAAACGTGAAGTACTTGCGTTAGCTAAAGATAAACTAGCTGAAAAACAAACTGAATGGAAATCACTGAATGAAGCTTTGACTGCTGAGAAAGAGGCATTATTAGCTAAACAAGGTGAACTTACTCGAATTAAAGAACTTGTTCTCAATCGTCAAGCTTTACTTTCAGAATCAACTGAATCCTTGAAAGCATCAAAAGAGCGAGTGGAAGTTTTGAAGAATGCCCCACAACTCTTAGAAAAGGCAAAAGTTAATCTTGAAGCTGCTCAAGAAGTTTTGAAAGAAAAGAAATCCGTTCTTGAGTTAGCACTAGAAAAACTAGAAATTGCAAAGGCAGAACAAAGAAAGGTATTAGAGGCTCATAAAGAGTTGTTGTCGGCTTATCGTGATTATCTAGAAACACAACAAGAAATTGAGCATCAAAAAGAGTTGACTGTTCAAAAAGCAAGTATTGAACAAGAAGGAACCCAATCTACTCCAGTTCTTCAAAATGGTAAGACTGCGAAGTATGTACATGAACAAGTGGCAAAAGTCAAAGATCCAGTTTATCAAGCACCAGTTGCAACATACGAATTACCTAAGACGGGAGAAAAATCTTCTAGTCTCTGGTTATTGGGAATGGTAACTGTTTCACTTTTAAGTCTGTTGAAAATCAAACGAGAATCTAAGGAAAATTAAATTTATTAAAGTCATCAAGGTTTCTTGGTGACTTTTTGGTTGGAGGAAAAATGATAATTGTATATTTTAGAGCAAGAGATCCATCAATTATATCCGTTAGAAAATATTCCAATGAACATTTAGAAAGGCGATACTATGAAAAAAACATTTAGCTATAGAAAATATGGAAAACGTCTATGTTCTGTAGCACTAGGACTCGTTGCAGTTGGGCTTGTCGGTTCGGCAATAGCTCAAGCAGATGAATCCAAAAGTGAATCTTCAGTAAAATCAGCTACGACTGAAAAAACAGAGCAGAAGGATACAGAATCCTCTGGGGGTGACGAAAAAAAGGTTAGCAATAATAAATCCGACAAATTCAAGGATTTGGAAAAGACCAAAATTGAAATTGAAAAGGTCAAGAAAGATGCGCCTAAGGTTAAAAATCCTAATCCAGAACCAGTTGATCCTAAACAACCTGATTTTTCTCCAGAACAAAAAACTACTGAAAATACAGTAGTAACTGGTGAAGATAAAGCAGGATCTAATGAGCTTCAGTTTAAGACAAAAGCTCCTACAAATACGAGCACAACAAATGAAATTGCTCCTCTTACGACTGTCCATGTATATGACTACTCTAGTTCGTATGCCGGTAAAGTAAAAGATTCACTTCGTTTGAGTAAGAAGATTATCGAAGCCAATAAGAACCCAGATAGTCGTCATATCATCCAATTATATCCTGACAATTACGGACAAAGTTCGTATCATGCCAGTACTAAAAAGGTTATGAACGACACTAAAGGAATTTCTTCAGCTCTTCTAACAAAACAAGAAGCACTTGAAATTATTGATAACTTGTTGAAAATTAACGCACCATCAGAAAAAGATCCTACTTACCAAAACTATGGTCAATACTTCCAAGGCTTGGCAAATGCAATGGGTGCACATCGTTACATTGATGAATCTGTAGATGTGGTTGTTCCTTTTGAAGAAATTGTAGAGAAAATCACTAAATCTTCTGATACAGTCTCAGTTATCCAATACACTGATGGTTGGATGGATAAAGGTAAACCAGAAGAAATGGACAAATCTTTCGCAGAGTGGGCAAAACGACGGGCTAAGACCTTTATGTCAGTTGTAAACCGTAATCAGGTTACAGACAACGACACTAACTCTATGCGTTCAATTGAGCAAATGAAAGAATTGGGTCATCCTAATATCTACGATATGACTGGTAAAGACAAGTCAATTGTAGATGCTGAAGTGGTTAAACAGTTCATGGAAACTGCAACTATTAAAGTACAAACCTCTAAGGGCGCAGATCAAACAGCTCAAGTTGCCATCGGTGGAGATGGAATAAAAATCACTAAGGCTTTGTTAAAAGGTGGTAAAGTCAATAAAGAATTACCGGTCAAAGATGGGAAGGTTGATTTTTCAGAAAAACTACCTGATGGTGATTACTCAATCGTTTATAGCTTTACTGGAGAAGGTACTGCAACAGGTACAGTGTCACTAGATGGAAAAGAAGTGGCTAAGAAATCTGATTCTATCAAAAACGAAGGTGGAGCTGTTACTGCTGATTTCCGAACAGCGGACGGAAAAGAAATTCCTGGGCAAAGCGATATCACAATTATCGAAGCTGGTAAGGAGATTGGTAGTGAATGGAAGGCAACTGAAGTTAAGAAGGAATTGACCGTTGATGGTGAAACCTATGTATTGACTGGTGAGCCTAAAGAATCTTCTGGAAAAGTTACTAAGGATACTGTTAAACTACATTATCTGTATGAAAAGAAACCAGCAGATAAAAAGGTTTATTCTTTAACAGTCAAGGTTCTGAATGCTTTAACGAATGAGCAGATTGATCAGGATATTCTTGTAGCTAAGGGATTCTCTGGGGATGATTATGATATCAAAGCTCCGACTGTTGATGGATTTGAAGTTACCCTTAAAGAAGGCGAAGAGAAAGGGAAGTTTGCTGAAAATGACCTTTTGCTGACTTACTTGGCACATGAAAAAGGCGAGGAAGTTAAAGCTATCTTTGTCAACGAAAAGGGCGAGGAAATCATGAATTCTGAAGTTATTTCCAAAGCTGGAGAGCTTGTAGGTAAAGACTGGAAATTTGATCGTGATGTTGAAACAGAAATTACAGTTAAAGATACAACTTATGTTTTGAAGGCAGTTCCGGAAGAGTTGGAAGGGAAGGTTTCTGCGGATAAACAAACACTTAAGTTTGTTTATAAAGAAAAAGAGAAACCGGCTGAGCCAAAGAAAACGGAAGAAAAAGTTGCTGAACCAAAGAAGGAAGAACCTAAAAAACTTCCTAAAACTAGTGCTGTAAAGGATGTATTGAATGGATAATAAAAAAGGAGAATGAATGAAATTTAATAACGAGACACAAGCAATCGGTTCAATCCGAAAAACAAGACGATGGGGAACGTGTGGAGTAATTCTTGGTCTAGCTGCCTTGGGCTTGATGACTAGTCCGGTTAGAGCAGATGAACGAACTGAAAATCCAGCCACAAATGCTCCCTATGCACAGACGAATCCAAGTAGTATTTCTACAGATAACCAAGGAAAGAGTGAAGAAAAAACAGGTTCATTAGAAGTTTCTATTTCACATTCAGGTTTAGATGAAACTGTTAAAAAGGCACAGGAAGCTGGGGTGAATGTAGAATTTGATTCTGTAGTAGATAAAGGTACAGCGAGTTCGGCTTCTGAGTTGGATCAAAAGCAAAAGGAAGTTGAAAGCGATTATCGAACACAAGCGGATAGTATTGCGGAAACTACTAAAAAATATCTCGAAGATAAAAAACAGAATCAAGCGGAACGTAAGAAAATACAAGAAGAAAATGCTGCAAAGAAAGATCAATATCAAAAGGATTTAGCTTCTTATCAATCTGAAGTTGAGCGTATCAATCAGAATAATTCGAAAATACGTGAAGAGAATGAAAAAAATCAGCAGGCTAATCAGGCAGAAATTGATCGTATCAGTAAAGAAAATGCAGAAATCCGAAAACGAAACACAGCTAAGAAAGAAGCTTATGAAACTTCTTTGACAGAGTATAAAAATAAGCTAGCAACTGTTAAAGCTGAGAAAGAGGCAATTCAATCAAGCAAACCTTTATTCGGTTCTGATACAGGTTTTAAAGTCTATGGAGGCTTTAACCCATCTGGTCGTGGTAGCTTGGCATATTATAATGACTTTACAGTAGTACCAGATGATGATCTCAGGGTAGAAAATATGGAAGGATTTTTAGGATATCATGCAGATACTTATGTAACAGGAGATACTGGAACTCGAGTTACTAAAGATGGTGCAGGAGAGTTTGATGTGATCCAAAATCCTACTGTTGGAGCTACATTTTATATTCATAATATCGGCACACTCACAGATGGTAGAAAAATTATGGCAAAAGTTAGGGTTTCTGATTTAGGCGATTACCAAGGTGAGGTGCGAAATGGTATTCCTGTAACAGATCCAAATATCTACCTTAAGAGTGGAGATGGTGGCAGTTTTTATGTAAAATATAACAATCATACCCGTCTGGGGTTGACTTATGATTTTTATGTAGAGGGAACATCAACTCCGATTTCTCTCTTAATCGGAACAGTTATTACAGATGTAGATTGGGGACAAGGTTCAAATCTTAGTTATGGTTCATCTGGTCGAGGGGTAGTCATTAATTCAAGAGATTCTGGGCTTAATTTTGATGGTCGAGTTATGAAAGGAGTAGAAGATGCAGTTGATGCTTCGTCAGATATTCCAAGAGGATCTTTTGCTTCAGTAGGATATGGCTCTAGTATGACCTACCTCCATACTTCTTCTCCGGGCTCAACAGAGGGAAGAACACCATACGAATGGGATCAGGTGAATGCAAGTGGAAATAATCAGAGTGTTGTTTTTACTATTCTGGGAGAAGGAACAGAGTTGAAAAAGATTTCTCTATTACCAAAACCTGCTGCCGTAACATACGAGAAGGAAACTCCTCTACCAAGTTCCCCAAAAGGGAAAGTAGAGGAAGCACTACCACCAAAACCTGAGGAGCCAAAGGAAAAAGAGCTCCCGTCTTCGTTGCCAGCTCCAACTGTTAGAGTTAGATATGCTCGTTTACAGGCAGTACCTAACCTAGAAAAGTTTGTAAAGAATTCTGCAGGAGAATCTATCGATAAAAGCTATGTACCTAAGCTTTCAACAGTTCAGTGGGAATTAACAACTAAGCCTCTTCCAGCTAATCGTGAAGCTATTACAGACTTTGAAATTGTAGATGCATTGCCTTCAGGTTTTGTACTAGATGTAGAAGCTTCAAAGAAGGCTAGCTCAGATTTTGAATTAACTTATGACGAATCGAGCCATGTTGTTCGCGTGAAAGGCTTAGAAAGTTTGAAATCTAAGCTTAATCAAGATTTAAGTAAAGAAGTGCTAGTTCCAGCTCCAATTTTAGTTGGTAAAGTAACGAATGATGGTGCAACTTATAAGAATAACTTCCAATTAAAGATCAACAATAAGTATGAAAGTTATTCAAATATTGTTCAGGTTTCAACACCTGGTAAACCGAATGATCCAGACAATCCAAATAACAACTTAATCAAGCCTCTCAAACACAATCATAATAAGGATGGTGTTATTATTGATGGAAAAACAGTTCTAGCTGGTTCAACAAATTACTATCATATAACCTTGGATTATGATCAGTATAAGGGAATAAAGGCAGATCCAAATGCTATTCTAAAAGGCTTTGGTGCAATTGATGATTATCCAGAAGAAGCAGTGACTATTAATCAATCAGATATTCGTTATATTGATAGTGAAGGAAAAGAAGTTTCTGGTATTTCAGTGTATCAGTACGATTCTATTGAATCTGTTGATAATGATAAGGTTAAAGCCTTTCTAGATAGTTCTGAAATTAAGCCTAAGGGAGCTTTCCAAGTATTTTTAGTGGATGATCCAGAAGCCTATTTTAACCAATATATCAAAACAGGAAAATCCGTTACAATTATTGATCCAATGGTAACTAAGGAAGAACTGCGAAATACAGGAAAATCATTTGAGAATACGGCTTACCAAGTTGATTTCGGTAACGGATATCAAACTGATACAGTTGTCAATAATGTTCCTACTGTTAAACCAACCAAGAAGAATCTGAACAAGGCGGGTGTCGACATCGATGGGAAACAAGTCTTGGCAGGATCTGTAAACTACTACAAGGTAACTGCAGATTATAGCCAATACAAGGGTATTGAAGTAGATAAAGATCGTATTGGTAAAGGCTTCTACATCGTTGATGATTATCCAGAAGGAGCTGTTACGATCAATCAAGATGGTGTTCAAGTAACTGATTCTAAAGGTCAAGTGGTTAAAGGTTTGAAAATGGCTCTTTATGAAAGTCTAGAAAAAGCTCCATCAGGTGTACAAGAAGCTTTGAAGTCTAGCAATTTCACTCCGAAAGGAGCGATTCAAGTATTTGAGGCAGAGAATCCAGAGGAATTCTACAAGACCTACGTTCAAACTGGTGAAGTTTTGACGATTACTAATCCAATGACTGTTAAGAAGGAATTGGGTCAAACAGGTGGTAAGTATGAAAATACAGCCTACCAAATTGATTTTGGTATGGCCTATGTAACTGAAACAGTAGTCAATAATGTTCCAAAGATTGAACCGAAGAAAGATGTAGTGATCGACCATTTAAGCAAGGAAAGTTTAGATGGAAAAGAGGTCAAGATGAATCAAACATTTAATTATAAACTAGTTGGTTCCTTGATTCCAAAAGATCGCTCAGAACAGTTGTTTGAGTATAAATTTAGCGATGACTACGATGAAACACATGATGATTATCAGAGTGTTTATCAAGTGTTTGCGGCTGTAGATTTTGAAACAAGTGATGGCCAAAAATTCAAAGCTGGTGATGAATTAACTAAGTTCACAAGTCAAGTAGTAGACAAGGCTAAAGGTAAAGTAGATATTAGCTTTGATGATACTTTCTTGAAGTCAATTTTAGAGACATCAGAGTTTCAAGCAGAAGTATATCTACAAATGACACGTATTCAGTCAGGAACAGTAGAAAATACTTACTATCATACGGTTAATGGTGTGGAAGTTGTTTCCAATACGGTTGTGACTCATACTCCAGAAGAACCAAAACCAGAACAACCGAAAAATGAAGAACCAAAACCAGAACCAAAGCCAGAGCCAAAACCGGAACCAAAACCAGAGCCAAAAACTCCTGAAGAACATCCGCAACAACCAGTAACTCAACCAGAACGAAGCTTACCTTCAACAGGGGAGAAGGATTCTGCAGATTTACTATTGGCTGCTCTAGCAATGGGAAGTGTTGCTACAGGCCTGCTCTACAGCAAGCGCAAGAAAAAAGAGGCTTAGAATACTCTAGGAACCTTTGAAATAAGCTGTTTTTATGGTATAATAACGGTAAATCGTGGAGGAGTAGGATTATGAAATTTGGGAATGATTTTTCCTGGTTTTGGGTAGCTATCATTAGAATTTTTACAGCTCCCTTTTATATCGTTCTTTGGTGTATTAATGTTGTAAAATCCACTATTGGTATGTTTATTCTGTGGGTTATAGCTAAAATATGTATAACAATCGTATTGATTGGGGGAATGGCAATCATTCATCATCTATTCAATTTCCCAAGCGAAAACATAATTGATAATATTTTTGGATGGTATACACCGCATATTTTAGGAATGTCCCATGATTCACTTATTACTGCTGGTCAAGTGGTTGATGCACCAAAAGGAGGAGGGTTATTTTTCCCATATCCGAATTTTGAAGTTCCAATTATTATTGGCCTCAGTATTCTAGTAGCTACTGTTCGGACGATTTATCGTGAAGAATTTGAAGAATTATAAAAATAGTATTGTGTTTGGCACTGTAGAAATCTCTGCAGTGCCTTTTGTTATAAAAAAATGAAATTGAAAGAGGTAAAACAAAATGGAAATCATTACAAAAATTATTACTGGTCTAGGCGTAGTTGGAACAATTACAGGTCTTATTTGGATCTGGAATGGTTCAGTTGACTATATCCAAGGAAGAAAGAATAAAGATAAGCAAAGACAGGATGATGGTTCTGATTCTATGATTAATGGTGCATTTCTAGCCGTGGCTTCTGCAGGAATTGCCGCAGCAGTCGTCGCTTCGCTATCCCAACTAAAATTTTAGGAGTAGCCTATGAATTTAGATATTAGAGAGCTAACAAGCTCTCTTTCTAGTTATAGCTCTGCTACAAATCAAGCTGTAAATATGATGGCTGATGCCGTTAGACCTATTGGGTATATCCTTTTAGGTCTTTTTTTCTGGTTTGAAATGGCATCGTGGTCACAAATGGTCAAGTCAAGGGGAGGTGCATTAACACAGAAGATTTGGTTAGAGGCTTTAATGAAATATTTATTTGCTTTCATTATGATCTCTGCTTCATCTCAGATTTGTGATGCCATTCTGGAATTACTTAATATTGTTGTGAAAGTGATTGCTCATGTAACACCTACCGTTAAAACAACCATTGATTCTAATATTTCTGGTGGAAAAGGAATGATTGAAAAAACTATCATTACCTTAGTCGGAAAAGCTGTAAGTGGAGTGGCTAACATAATTTTAGGGATTATTGTTTTCCTACGTTACCTGGATTTGTATATGCTTAAAGCTATAGCTCCATTGTTAGTAGCGTTCTTTATGATGGACTCGTTACGATCTGTTACGATTAATTTCTTGAAATACTTTGCGGCCTCTGCCCTTATTGGTGTCATCCTAATTATTGTTTCTGTTGTTTATGATTCGATTATTGCAGCAGATATCCTTAAGGTTACGACTGGTTCCAGTGATTCATGGGGAACAGCCTTTGCTTCAATTGCTAAGGGGGTTATCTATATCTTTGTAATGGTTGGATCTAGTCGAAAAGCTAAGCAACTTTTAGGAGTGTAATCCATGTCTAGAATAATTAGAATTGATCGATCTTATTTTATATGAAAGGAAAATAATTGAAAAAAATTGGATCAGAATTTTTAAGAGAATTTGAAACTGAGGACAAGCCTATTCTATTTGGCTTAACTACTAGAATGATTGTTCTATATGTGTGTTTAGTAATAGCTGTCTCAGGGACAATTACTATTTATTTCTTTGGTTTACCTGATTGGTACATTTATCTTTGGGATGCTATATTTGTAGTTCCTGGGGCAATGTACGGTACGGGTATGACTAAGCGAATGCGGATTAAAGAAAAAATCAATTTCTTTTTCCGAATCCAACAAAGAAGCTATGAGACAGAGTTTGGAAAGGTAGGAATTTATACGAAAGATGAGTTTATTCAAAAGCAAAAGAGAAAAACTAGAAAACGCAGAAAAGAAAAGAATTGAGCGCTTGCGTCGTCAGATGAAACCTACGACACAAAATACCATCAATTATACGCTGCTCCATGAAGATGGATTAATGCACATTGCACGTGAGAAGTATTCTCGTAGTTTCATGCTGGGGGATGCTTCTTACTCAACTGCTCAACAAGATGAAAAAGAGAGCATCATCGATACAACAATGGATGCTCTTAATTCACTGGATGAGGGCAGTAACTATCAACTCTTAGTAATTAACCGTAGAGTATCGGATAACTCCTTACAGAATATCTTGTTTGAAGAAACAAACGATGGCTACGATGACTATCGTGAAGAGCTAAATGAGATGATCAAGGAGCGATTTACGACACACGCTAACAACTTCGAGGTACATAAGTATGTGACCATTTCAACGAACGCTGATGATCGAAAACAGGCTCAGTTGTTACTACAAGATATTGGAGTTTCCCTGGGAACACAATTTCAGGAATCCGATATTACATTTAAGGAAATGAATGGTCTGGATCGTCTGAAGGTCTTCTCAGAACTATTACGAGGAAACCCGTATGTCAATTTTGATTATCGAGAAATTGCTCTATCTGGGTTATCAACGAAATCATTTATCGCTCCGAACCGAATTGAGTTTCAAGAAAAACGGATGATTATCGATGATAGTTGGGCCAAGGTACTCTATGCCCACCGATATCCTAACTGGATGTCTGATCGTCTCATTCGTGATTTAACGACACTGGGATTTGAACTAGCCATTACTATCCATGCAGAACCCTATGAGAATGTTGAAATCTTAGAGAAGATTGACGATGCAGAAACAGATGCTGAAATTGGGAAGCTACGTTCTAAACGTAAGGCTGCTCAATCTGGAATCTTCGATGATGCGGTGGTTGCTGGTCGTGACCAAGAAATCTCAGAAGCTACCAAGAAGTGGCGAGATGAGATTACTGAGTATGATCAGAAAATCTTTTCTGGCTTAATTGCAGTGTATTTTAAGGCAGATAGCCAGGAAGAACTACAACGTAATGAGCAGAAGATTAAGCGTGCTGGACGGAAGCTAGGGGTAGAATTTGAAGACCTCTATTATTACCAGGAAGAGGCTTTAAATACGATTCTACCTATCGGTGAGTGCTTCGTAAATGTGAAGAAGAATTTCATGAGAAAGATGACTACAGCTAATATAGCTACACAAGTCCCTTTTACTAACGTGGATTTGAAGTCTGACAGCTCACTTGCTCGCTACTATGGACAAAATCAGTTATCGAATAATATCATTACACTGGATCGAAAGCGTGATCTGAATACGGGTTCAGGTGTTGTGCTCGGTTCCTCTGGATCTGGTAAATCTACTACGATTAAGGGTGGAGAGGTTATTCCAACTTTGCTGAAATATCCAGAAGATCGAGTAATCATTGTGGATCCCGAAGATGAATATTCTGATATTGGCCGTGCTTTTGGTGCTCAGATGGTGGATATTTCGATTGGATCTAAAACACATATCAATCTCTTAGATCTACCGGATCTAGATCGTTTGGACGATGAGGATGACGATCCGATTGGAGATAAGGCAAACTTGTTGATGGGATTATTTGAATCGATTCTATCTGAGGTGACAGATGCACAGATTGGGATTATTGACCGGGTAACAGGTGTGACTTATGAGCGCTATTTGACAGAGGATTTTACTCCTACGTTAAAAGAGTGGCACCAGGTATTGATGGAACAACCAGAGCCAGAAGCTCAAGATTTAGCTTTGGCGGTAGAAACCTATACAAAAGGTTCTCAAGATATTTTTGCTCACAATACAAACGTGGATCTTAATCATCGCTTTGTTATCTTTAACTTGAAAAAGTTGTCGCACAAATTGAAGCCGTTCGCTTTGATGGTTATTCAGGATTATATCTGGAATCAAATTGTAGAGAATCAAGGAAAATGTACTACATGGGTTTACTTTGATGAGATGCAGATTCTATTTAAAAATAAGGCTCAAGCAGACTTCTTTACTACGTTATATTCACGTATTCGGAAATACGGTGCGATTCCAACAGGAATTACCCAGAACGTAGAAACTCTAGCTGCTGTTGAAGAAGGTCGAAAATTGCTCTCAAACAGCGAGTTCATGATTTTACTTAAACAAAAACCCCAGGATTTGGCTATCTTAAAAGAGATTGTTAACTTGACTGACAAACAGATTCGCTACTTGGCTCGACCTAAAGCTAAAGGTACCGGCTTAATCGTAGCAGGGCCAGTTGTAGTGCCATTTGAAAATCCAATACCTAAGAATACTAAGTTATATAACTTAGTCGCAACAGACGCTTAGGAGTCTCATTATGGATCAGGAGAAAGGCAGACCAAAAACAATCGGTCATAAGATAGATCAGAAGCTGGAAACAGTCCGGAAGAATTACCGTACTGTTCAACAAGATAGTGCTATGCGAATGAAAGAACTAAAGTCACAATCACGTTCTACGAATCGCATCGTTAAGAATAGTCATAAACAATTTAGAGCTTCAAGAGCCAAAGTCAAAAAAATCCAAAAAGAGTATAAGAATATCCAGAAACAGGGAAGAGAGCTTCGGAAAGAAGGGAAGGCCCTTCGTCCAGAAGAAATCAAGAAGCAGGCTTTTCTTAAGCAGGAATTGGATAAGAACAATAAAAAACAAGCCTTCCTTAAGCAGGAATTAGATAAGGCGAAACTGGAGAAAAAAACTTCTAAAAGAACTTTTAAAGTCGCTCAAGAGGCTAACGGTGGATCACGGAAGAAGAAGTTTCTTCGTGCGGCCAAACAATCTGTAGAACGAGTTGCTAATCAACAGGCTAGTTCTACAGCTCATCAGGATGATACCCTTTCAGATATAGCACGAACTAAGAATCAGTATCAAGATATACAGATTCAAGGAAAACGTATTAAAACGATTGGGAAGTATAGCGGTAAGCTTGGCCAAGGAGTAGTTAAATCAAGCTATGGTCTAGGAAATAGATTCTACAATAAGGCTAAAGGGAGAGGCTTCACTCGAACCCCAAGAGAATTTTCTTGGGAAGGGAAGTTATCTCGACAGATACAGGCTTATAGAAAACGCTTAGCTGCATCTAAGACAGGGAAGGCTGCTAAGAAGGCTAGAAAGGTCTATCGTTTTGGATCTAAACCGATTAAAGCTATTATCAAAAATCCGTTTGGTTTTAAGGCTTATCTGATTGCTTTTGGTCTGCTTTTGTTTCTGGCAATACTTGGTATTGGTAGTTCAGGAATTACCCGTCAAGATGAGTTTGATATGAATGATACCTGGTTGTATCTTTCAAAATTGGATCGTGAAAAATCTAATGATAAGGTAGATTATTGGACAAAAATTGATGATCCGCTTTTGTACTTGAATTATAAGTATGATGATATTTCAGATAAACTTCGTATAGATGGGAACAAGTATTTTTCTCAAAATACTCGTGGGAAACTATACTTAGATACCTTATGGAAGAATTTGAATGGGGATAAAGATAATCTTAAAACAATGGAAGATCTTTATACTAAAAATGACCTTTACAAGTTGAGTGAGGATGAGTTAGAAGAGTATAAAGAACTCTTAGAAATTGCTCGAGATAGCGGAAAATATATGTTGCTACAAGAGCTAGATAATCCATTTTATACAGAAGATCAACCTGAATCAGAAGCTCCTCTTCAGATTATTGAGCGTTTTGGTTATAAAACTAAGACGGAAATCTTTAATGGTTCTGTTTTGCAAGCCACAGGTGGGCAAACTCTATTAGCAGTTCTAGATGGGAAAGTTGAAGTAAATGGTAATGATTTAGAAATCAGTGATGAGAATTCCAAGTTTCTGTATAAGAACGTAGATACGATTCGTTACAAAACAGGAGATCATGTTAAATCTGGAGATATCATTGGAAAGGTCGCATCTGAAGGAAATCAAACGGTCTATTATCAAAAACTAGAACCTGATCGTTCAAATAAGAAAGATAAAGATGGTAATGTTGAGAAGAGTTGGACTTATGTCAATGTCGGTTTTTACTTCCAGCGTGTAGAGTATACACAAGCAACGTCTGTCGTTAGCAGCATTGAAACATCTGGAGAGAAAGGAAAACGTGCGAGAGCTTTCGCAGATGCGATTAAAAAGAATATACCGGAGGCAACTGATGAAGGAATTGCAGCCGTTTTGGGAGGATATGATATTGAGAGTTCCATCACTTTTAAACGCTATGAAACAGACTATCTAACCAATAATCAGTTTGATAAAGTTGCTAAAGAGCCAACTGCAGAAAATCTAGTTGGTAACTGGGATGCTTTCCAGGCTATGTATCCGAATCTACGTTTAAATAAAGGAGGATACATGGTAAATGGTTTACACTATATCGGGATTGGGATTGGTCAATTTACTGGCCCCCGTGCTCTTGCATTGTGGAATTTTGCAAAAGATATGAATGGAGATATTTGGTCTGCGGAAGTTCAAACTAAATTCCTATTAGAAGCAGATGATCCACTTAGACGAGAAGCTTTTAAAAGAATTGTAACCTCAACAGGTTCCGTAGAAGCTCTTGCGGAGGACTTCTTGAATTCTTGGTTGGGAGTACCAGGTAATAAGCTTCTAGAGCGACAAACTGCAGCTCGTCAATGGCTAAATTTCTTAAAAAATAAAGGAGGAGGTTCGACAGGAGTTTCGAGCCAACAGGTTCCAGCAGAGTATAAAGACAAACTTCCGTATGGACTCCCTACCGATCAAGCAATTCTAGAGGGTCAAGGTTATCCAGGTAATGCCTATGCACTAGGAAATTGTACTTGGTATGTCTATAACCGTTTTGCTCAGATTGGAACAGGAATTTATCCGTATTTAGGAAATGCCAATCAATGGGTTGATAGTGGTCAAGCTCAAGGATATGAAATTTCAACAACCCCTAAACCAGGTTCTGCAGTTGTATTCATGAATGGTGTAGCTGGAGCATCACCAATCTATGGTCACGTTGGATTCTGTGAGTATGTCAATAGTGATGGTAGCTTCTTAATGTCAGAAATGAACTTTGCTGGTTTATACCTAACGACTTGGCGAACCTTGACACCACAATCAGGCATCTATTTTGTTACCCCTAAATAAGAAAGGAAAAGAATGTATAATCAAAAGTTAATCAAAATGGTAAAGGGACTACTTATCGGAGTCGCTGTCGTTTTATGTATTATCCTGGGCTATTCTATTGCTCAAGTACAACAGAATTTGAGACAGAATAGTCAAGTTCAGGAAGAGGCGAAGCAAAAACCAGAAGAGAAACAACAGGAACAACTATCTCTTACTGAACAGCAAGTCGAGGACTTTCTAATTGCTTACTATACCAAAAAGGATTTAGAAGAGAATCGTCCACGCTATAAGCCTTTTATGACTGATTCTATGTATCAGGAAACCATTCAAGAAGAACAAAAGCCAGTTAACCAGACCTATAAGGGGTATGTGGTTGACCAATCTTATGAATCAGGCTCTATCTACATTGATAAAACACATAAAGTTGCGTTGGCTCAGATTCAATATTCTAGCACAACCTTAGCAGAAAAAGATAATCGAGATTCTAAGGGGCTTACTGGCATCACTAAGGCTACCATTCGATTGACCTATGTAGAACAATCAGGTAAACTATTGGTCAATAAAATTGAGCCTATCGTCTTGACTGAAGCAAAGGGGCAAAGTATAGGTACCTATTCAGATACTAGCAGTTCAAGCTCGACTCCAGTATCCTCTACATCAACCACAACACCTACATCCTCTGAACAAACAACCGCAACCAGTAGTAACCAATAAGGAGAATTGAATGAATAAAAAAATAGAACAACTTGAAGCTAAGCTTGAGAGAGTTAGGAAAGATAAGAAAAAAGCGCAACAACAAAAAGAAGCAGCAGATGAAAAAATCAAGAATTACATAAATCAAGAAAAAGATTTTGAAGCGCAGCTTTTTGTGGCACTATCAGAAGAAAGTGGCTTATCCTACCAGGAAATGAAGGAACTCATTCTTCCATCACAATCAAGTAACCAAGGAGTGAACCATGTATAAAATTATCAATCAACTGACTAATCAAGAGGAAACTTTTGAGTACCGAGATGAGTTGTTATCAAGGCTAGAAATCATCAATGAGCGAATGAAGAGTAATAAAATAAATGGAATCTATCGACTTTATTCTCTCAATTCTGAAGGTGAAATCCTACAAGAAGAAAGTCTTGAAATACCTTTTGTTGGAATCATTGATCAGTTGCTGGAAAATTTTGGTACGAGTGTTGGGAAGAAAAAGAAAGGTTTTCTTCATTTTTTAGCAAAACATAAAGAAAAAAAGTCCTCACAAGGCATACCAGAACCCCAACCACAACCCGAGTTCCAACCAGAACCAGATCCTGAACTAGAAGATCTAACGGTAAAGAAAGAGGCGAATATGGCTCGTCAAAGAATTGCTGAGCTAGTTTCTCAGAAGCCTAAAGATGAGGTTAGAGAGGAAGTGCCTTTGGAAGATAAAATTACCTATTCTTCTAGTGAATGGACTACAGATCATTTCAGTAGATTAGATGAAAATGAAGAAGAACGAGTAGAACCTTCACAAGATGAAAATACACAGGATGCAGCTACAGAAGAAGTAGCACCAGTTGTTGCTACATTTAGTCAGAAAGAGAATAAAACGCTTCCTAATCAAAAGGCTGAATCTTCCTTCTCTCTTTCTCATGCAGCTGCAGTAAATATGCCTTCAGAGGTTATTGATAGCTTTGAGGCTCAGACGGTTACTTATAAGCAATCTATTAAAAATAAAATCAAATCTAACGAAGATTTTATCAAGGAAGCAAATGCGGAAATTGCTCAGTGCCAAAATAGGATCGATGAGTTGCAACAACAGATTCTTGCGAAAGACTCTCAAGCTACTCAATTGAAAGATCTTTATTTCAAAATTGAAGAGGTGAGCTAAAATGGAACAAGAACAAGTTGTAGCCCAGTTAGGACGGGCAACTCTTGTGACAGGAGAAGTAATCTTAAAAGGACTCTTCCTGGTGAGCTCTAAAGCAGTTGAAATGTATCAAGCCAGAGGAGAGAATGTAGTCTTTACTGGTGATACAGACTGGAATAAATTCATGGCAACAGCAGATGCTAAAGAAGTCCAGCAATTACTACATAATGAAGTCAATCTCGAGGCAGTTCGAAAAGAACTAGGCCAATACGGGATTGGCTTTTCTTTTTATACTCATCCAGATGGAAAGACAACCCTTGCTTTCAATGCAAAAGATAAAGGTGTTGTCGAACAAGCCTTTAAGGATGTCCTAGAAGGCATCACAAGAGATCCTAAAGGATTCAATGAGCGAAACCTTAAACATGGGCAAACGACTTCTTTTGAGGAGAAATTTCGACATTTCAAAGCTGTTGAACAAGAGAAAATCAATTCCCTCCAGGTAAACATTCATACCAAGGAGTTTGTTCTTCCGGAAAATATCGAACCACAGATTGGAGGGAAAATGAAATGATTACAGAAAAGAAGAAACGGAAACTTAGACCATATTTGTTGTTAGGATTAGGCCTATTTTATCTCTTTCATTGGCTCTTTAAACTGTGGCTATTAGCACCAGATACCGATTCAGTAACAGATGTATTTGGACTTGGAAAGCTTAACTGGATGAGCGACCATCTGGGCGATAAATCCTGGTTTGATTTTCAATTCACACCAACTTCGTTATTGATTGGTATGAGTGGATTTCTGATTGCTTTTTTGCTGTATTTGAGAGTAACGGATACAGGTACGTACAGGTATGGAGAGGAACATGGATCAGCTCGCTTTGCAACGAAAGAAGAGTTGATGAGATTCCGAGATGAAGATCCTGAAAAGAATATGATTTTCACTCAAAATAGCCAGATGGGACTATTTAATAACCGATTGAGCTTTGAAAATCAGATTAATAAAAATATTTTGGTGTATGGTGGTACAGGAGATTCAAAGACACGTAGTGCTGTAAAACCAAATATTTTACAAGGAAACTCTAGTTTTGTGACCACAGATACTAAAGGGATTTTGATTCATGAGACAGGGAAATCACTTGTAGAAAAAGGTTACAAGATGAAGATTTTTGATCTGATTACATTTTTGAATTCAGATGGCTTCAACGTTTTTAAATATATTCATAACGAAATGGATATAGACCGGGTAGCTGAAGCGATCACGGAATCTCTTAATAAAAACGGCCATGAGGGAGATCCTTTTTGGCCTGCAGCCAATAAACTCTTGATGCGTTCTCTAATTGGCTATCTTTATTTTGATGGTCAGATCGATCACTATCTGCCTAATTTAGGGCAGGTTACAGATATGATTCGAGAATTGAGAAGAAATCATCCAGAAGCGGAGAGTCCTGTTGAATTGATGTTTGAAGATCTGGAGAGAAGGAGCCCAGGGAATTATGCCTGCAGGCAGTGGGATCTATTCAATAAAAACTTTGATGGACAGACACGTGCTTCTGTCTACGCTATTTTTGCGACTACATTCTCAGTATTTGATCATGAACAGCTGAGGAAGATTATTGAAAAAGATACGCTGGAAATTGAAAAATGGAATATTGAGAAAACAGCAGTTTTTATTCATATTCCAGAAGTGGATCCGGCTTACCAGTTCTTATCTGCCCTTCTTTTTAGTACCATTTTTGATGTACTAATAAAAACCGCAGATGCAGTTATATTAGGTGAGCATCCAACAAAGACCAGAGAAGACTTATTGCATCTACAGGTGTGGGCAGATGAGTTTGGGCAGATTGGGAAGATTCCTAATTTACCACCAATAATCTCTGTTATTCGTTCTCGAGAGATTTCTATCAAGATGATGGTGCAATCTCAAAGTCAGATCGAAGTATTATACGGTAAAGAAAATACGAAGACGATTATTAATAACTGTGGTGCTATTCTTTATTTAGGTTCTAATGACTTAGACACGCTTAAGTACCTATCTGAGCGATCAGGGAAGCAAACTTTGAATGATCAGAATTATAGTGAGAGCAGAGGAAGAAATGCCAGCAGTTCTAAGCAGAACTCCAAAATTGGTCGAGAACTGTTGACACCGCATGAGGTGGCCACGATTGGAACAACAGAAGCCCTACTCTTTTTATCCAAACAAAATGTTTTTCGAGATCAAAAATTTAACCTGGATACGCATCCAAGAGCCTATCTCCTAAGCAATGGCCCAAACGATGACAATTGGTATCGATATAAGCGCTATCTGAGTGATATTGATGAGTGGAAAGACCAGGTTGGGGAAGAAAATGTTATTCATATTGGGATTAAGGAAGTTGAGGATGTTCCTCTTAGAGTGAGTTAGGAAAGAAAGGAAATCTAATGGAATTTTATGACTCTTATTGTGTTTTAATTGCTATAAATTGGGATCAGTATGTGTGGCTGCATCAGGAAGGCGAAAAAATAACCTGGCATGAAAATTTTGCTCATGCAGGTTTTTTTCGTGATTTTAATACAGCTAAAAGGGTAGTAGAAACTCATTTATTAGAAACTTTTGGAGCCATAGGTTTCTATAAGATTGTTGGTTTTTCTACAGATGAACTTGGGTATTTAGAAACTAAGAACTAGATAGCACAATGTGTCTTAGTATTTTTTCATGTGGAATGGAAGCATTTATATAACTGTTTTTGTATTTTTTAAATGGCCCAAGATAATAAATAGTGAGTTCTTTTGAATTGTTGGCAGCCTTTTTTAAAGTTTCTAGTCTTTGTTTGACTCCTTGTTGATTAGCTTGGCTCTCATTAATTATGAATGTTGGAGATATTCTTAAGTTGTCGATTTGACATTCTTGTTTGATTCTAATTAAAAAATAAGAATCTTTTTCTTTAGCAGCTTTGAAGTATCGTACCGTAGCTTTTGAATAGTAAACTTTTGTTTCATGCTCGTTGATGAGTGAGTTATTATCTAAATTTTGAAAGTACAAGTCAAGATTTAATTTGTTTCCTGAAGAATCCAAAAAGGTATATTTTTCTCCGGATTTGAACTCTTTATAAAGTTGAACCAGACGACTTAGAGATTTTACATGACTATTGAAGGACTTTTTCCCTATGTGATTAGAAGTAGTAGATTTTTTAGTTTTTATTTCAGTTGAGGCTTGCTCTTCTGTTTTTAATGAATTAGTTATTTCTGTAAATGTAGCTGTAACCAAATTAATATCTACTTTAACTTCATTTTTGTCCCGTTCAAATGTATAACTTTCTTCTATTGTCGTTTCTTGAGCCCTTTTCTCATATCGTTTTTGTACTATGGGGCAGTCGACCGAATGTACTTGGTCAAAGTTACTGGTTCGGAAATGTGGTTCCTTTGTATAAGGAGACTTACCAAAGTTTATTAGTGTAAGTCCAAATGGGCAATTTTTGTCACATTGGAAATTATGCTTGTTTTTCAATATTTTATCTAAAGATAAATTGTAAGCAACCATTGGTTCAATATTGTATCCTAATTCAATGCTGTATGCCTCGGGGTATGTATATGACATATTTTACCTCTTATTTCTAATATCAAGTTCTCTCTTCTAGAGTTTATCTACCAACTATTATAACATTAAAACATATTACATCAAAAATGAAAGGATAAAGAATGAATACACTACCACAAAAACAATTTAAACGAATGAAGCGTGAAGTTGAGGAGGAGACTGCACGAGGGATTGGATATTTTGAGGGGATTTTAGAACATATCCCTTCTTACCCCCTATCTGAAGCAGTAAAAGAATTGGCTTTAGCCGGCTGGATTACACCTCATACAGATGTCGTTGATGTCCAAAATATGATTGTTACAGAATCCATAAAATGGATGAATTATCAAGATTTCAAAGAAGTTGCTCCCTATTTATTTTCATATCCTCGAGAGCAACGAGAGAAAGATTTATTGGTTCGACCAGTGAAGATCTCCAGAGAGTACTTTGAGGAATTAAAGGCCAATGCAGAAGAATTATTTCACTTGAAACAAGACTTGCTTCAGGTTAATGATCAATTAGATGCTAAAATCCAGGAATTGGAGATGGATCAGCTACCGAATGGCGATCAGGTCATTGGAGTTGATCTGGAAGCTGAGGAGGTATTGTTACTACGAACTCCAGAAAATGCTCAGGTTGAGGAGTGGGAGGTTCGTAAAGATGGCTTGATTTCCGATTATCGTTCCAATCTTTCAGAATCAGCACAAATTGTAGATACTTTGCTTGAAATGGAGAATCCAGAGATTGATATGATTCTCTATGAAGAAGTAATCAACTATTCTAAGAAAACTTGGCCAGATTCAGAACCAATTCACCTTCCAGAAAATATAAAGGAACTGTTGAATCAAGAGGGCAAGCTTGATCCCTCATATTATCAAATAGCTCAGTTTGAAACATTAAAACAAGCTTATATTTATGGGATGATTTCACCTAGTTTTCAGGAGCGTTTCCCTCATTATTCAGATTTCGTTAGGAACTATGTAGAAGATAGAGAACAATATGAGTTTTTCAACTATCGTACAGAAGCCGTCTCACTAGCTCAGGAAATTCTAGTATCACGTTTAGGAGATATTAACCAGATTTTAGGCAAGAATAATCAGGAGTTAATCGTTCAAGAAGTCACTGGATATTCTCAGGGTGAAAGCTGGGAACTAGCTTATTTACGGGATACAAAGACGGAAGATAGAGAATCCGTTCAGTTTTATCTTGAAAGTGAGATTGGAGCTTGGTATAAGGGAAGTTTGACAGAGTTGGCTGTTATCCGATTTGATGATATTGATCTAGAGAAAGGATTTAATGGCCATCAGGAAGCAGTCTATCATATTGATGAGAACTTGTTAGTTCATGATAAGCTAAAACAAGCCCAACTCCATTTTCCTGATTTAAATCGTTTTGTAAAAGCAGAAGAACTTGAGAAAGAACAGACACAAGATATAGTAGCAGAAAAAGAAGGGCCAGAATTTTCATTGTAGGGAGGTAGCAGATGGCATTAAGCAAAGAAGAAGCCAAAAGATTATCTATTATTTCTGTTGCAGACCAACTAGGCATAGAGTTAAAGCGTACAGGAAGCTATAGTTATACCTGGACAGAGCACGATTCATTTGTAATCGATGCAAGAAAAAATGAATTTCACTGGAATTCAAGAACTGAATTTGGAGATGTCATTCAGTTAGTTCAAACTATACGAGGTGTTTCTTACAAGGAGGCGATGCATTTTTTAGAAACTGGAGAATTTAAACAAGTTAATTCAGAAGCTCAGATGGCTCTAAAAGAGCCATTTCACTATAATTTGGAAAGATATGAGAATAAGGATTTTAGCGCCTCTAGAAGCTATTTAAAGGCACAGAGAGGCCTTTCAGATGATACGATTAATTTCTTTATTAGCCAGGGGAGTATGGCTGAGGCAACCCGAAAAAAAGGAGACTATTTTGAGCCTGTGATTGTCTTTAAATATAAAGACAACACGGGCTTTTTAGCTGGCGCTAGTCTCCAAGGGATAGTAGAGAATCGAGTGCACTATCCAGAACGTGGTCGCTTAAAACAAATTATGAGAAATTCAGACGGACAACTAGGATTTTCAATTGATATTGGTATCCCTAAACGTTTGGTATTTGCGGAAGCTCCAATCGATCTCATGAGCTACTATGAGCTTCATAAAGATAGGCTTCAGGATGTCCGCTTAGTAGCTATGGATGGGATCAAAGATGGTATCATTAGTCGAAGATTTATGGAATTATATGCCGAGATGAACGGTAAATCCTATCAAGTGGATCAAAATGCTGGAAAAGCCCTTGAAACTGTCGCTAGAACAACGAATTATTTTAAAGATGGTCAGAATCAAGATATGATTACCTTGGCTGTAGATAATGATGCAGCTGGTCATAATTTTATCACTCGATTGCAGGATAAGGGGATTCCAGTACAGATTGCGATTCCGCCTATCGTTCAGCTTAACCAGGAAAAGGAAGATTGGAATGATTTCCTGAAGAGGGGGAATGAAACTCCTACGGAGCTGGCGCACGTTTACACAGCAGATGAAAAGTCCTGGCATTACCAGGGCTTTTTTGAGAAGGAAATAGCTCTTACAAAAGCGCAAGAGCTAACTGCAGATAATGTAAAAGCTTTTGTGTCAGATAGGCAATTGACAAGGGAAGAAGTCCGTCAAGAATATCAAACAATTATTAATCAAGAGAGAGGAAGAGAAAATACTATGTCAGAATTGTATGGGAATAGTAGTGATCATGAAGATGATTTAGTAAACAGTCATAAACAAGCTGATAGAGTCCTTATTCAACCGGAAACACAAGATATAATTGATTCTGGAGAGGCCAAACAATGGGCTAAACATCCAAATATCTACTTTGTAAAAGGGCTACGTTTTGTAGCTCTAGAACTGACAGAAGAAGGAAAATTTGAACAATCATCTCAATATCTCCCTAAAACGGAGGAGGAAAAAGAGGTGGTAAACAAGTTACTGTCCAAACAAAAAAAGCAAGATGAAGTAGTTCTAGAAGATGATCAGAGTTCTGAATTGAACATAGATACTAGCAATTTATCTCCAGAAGATGCGGAATGGCTGAAGAAAAATTGGAACAATATTAGCTTCTCAGTAGAACCTAAAAGACAGATGGTCATTGATGCAGATAAAACAGTAATCTTTGAAAAACCTTCCAATCCTCTTGGAGATGATAGGGAACCAAAAAAACAAATTCAGAACACAGAAAAAACCCTTGAGAAAACTCAAGGGCAATTGAATGATAGGGCCAGTGGTGGAGAGGGCTATTCACAGCCTGATGCTGTGGGCAGTGCCGAACCTGAAGCTGAATCATCAGCAACCTTTGAGCAAACTGTTACCAGTCACCCGACATCACCCTATCGTTACTTACATTTTAGCACAAATTTTGAGGAAGTGCAACGAAGACAATCGAAATACCACCCAGTCACACCTGATGATTTGAAAAGAATGAATCAGTACGCTGGTTCTATTCAGAAATCATCTCAATGGTATTTAGAGGAATTAGCTAACAGTAAAATCTATTATTTCTATTCCAATAATGGAGAGGTGAGTTTGCTAGATGTCAATTTTAAACGAGAAAACTTTTTACACTTAACAGGAATCAGGCCAGTTGTTCCAGGTAAAAATGCTGGAGATTTTGTAGTCGACTTTGCTGAGGGAAGGGGAGACTATAATCAAATACTGGTTAGTAATAGTCTAAAAGAAAAATTACAAGTTATTCCTATGTTAGAGGATATTCTTGATCCTAAATCGTTTGTTTTGGATAACTTAGATGAAGTAAGAATTGCACAACGACTTAACTTTTCAGAAGCTATTAAGAGTAAAGACGAGGATTTCTTGCTTCTTTTCAAAGATATAGGAGAAGAACGTGTCCCTGCATCTCTCATGAAAATCAAGAGAGATCTAAGAGTTGATGTAGAGAAAACGAAGGAAAAAGTTATTCTTGGTGTTTTCCGTGAACGTGATGGTCATATTGAACAGTTATCTATCAATGAGAATTATGTCAAGGATAGAGGCAATGAGTTGCAAACAATTTTGAAAGATGGCTTGTTTGAAGAAATCAAGCCTGATATAACTAAAGAAATTGAACAAACAACTCCAGAGAACACACTGAATAAACCCATTCTTGATTCAGCTACGTTTACTCAAGTCTTAGATACTGTCTATAATTTAGGTGTGCCAGGTGATATCTCGAAAACTCCAAAGGAATTTCATCAAGCGTGGAATCAATATCTTGACTATGCGAAGAAGCACAATGATAAATTTGATCAGATTGTTGCAGCTGCTGGGGAAGATAATCTCCTGGATGTAGATTCAGACTTCTATAAAGAATGGCAACAAGATCATATTTATAAAGATGACTACCATGTTCGTCTTCAATGGTCTGAGGAACGCCCAGATGGGCCGAAATTGCCGTTTAAAGAGACAGAGCTGATATCTTATCAAGATTTCGCTAGGGAGTTATATAAGGCCAATCAGGAGCTCTATCCAATTCATCAGGAAGGGCTAAAACAAGTGACTGGTGGTCACCCAGAAGGCTACATCTCTCCAACTAAGATTCAGTTTAGTATCTATGCTCCTGATGGTGAACTTATTCAGGATAGCATCCGTTACAATATTGGTGAGGAGATTAACCCAATCGCTCATAAAGAAAGACTTAGTACACGAGAAATGAGAGAGCATCCAGAGCTAATGAAGATAGATGGGGCATTATTCAATCAATATCATCTGGAGAGATTGGTGAGTGAACTAGATATTTCTCAGTTCAGTTACGCTTTGGAAGATACTCCTTATGCCGATCAACTTTTATCCCGACTCCCTTATGGAGATTTGGAAAATAGCCCAATTGGATTTACAGATAGTAGTAATGATAGTCGTCTTGGATTTATCTCTTTTGATGGAATGGATAGTGTTGAGGTCGAAAATTTATCTGCTTGGTTTGAAAAGTTGGGAGTTAGAGATTCGCCTCAAGAACAAGTAGCTCTTGTAGAACAATGGCAAAATGAAATTAAAGAATTATCGGAAAAAGTTGAACAAACCATTGTCAACGTTCGAGATGAATTTGAAAAAACACAACTCAATAATTCGCAAAATACACTAGATAATCCATACGAAAAAATTTATCAGTATAACCGAAAAGATGAGAGGGATCGTGATTTGGATGGTGATGGTATTTCCAACTCCGATGAGATGTTGCAAGGAACAGATCCTTACAATGCTGCTTCTAACCTTCATAAAAAGCAGGAAGATCGAGAAAGAAGGGCAGATGTTGAAGTGGCTGCAGGGGCTATTATTACCGAAGCAGTTGCTACTAAAAGTTCAGAACAAACCATTTCCCAGCTGGTCGCAAATAAAGATACAAAAGCTTTAGCTGAACACTTGAAAGAGGGAATGAAGAACTATTTGGACTCAGAACAGTTTAGATCATTCTTGGATACGATGAGTAAGTTTCACAACTACTCACTCAACAATATTCATTTGCTGAAGATGCAGAATCCTAATGTTTCCCAAGTTGCAAGTTTTAATAAATGGAAAACGGATTTTGAAAGAACAGTCAAAAAGGGTTCTAAGGCTCTGAAAATTTGGGTTCCGTATCAAGTGAAAACTAAAATTTCTGCTAATCAAAATGAGTTGAGTTTTTCTCCATCTGAGAATGAAATGGAAGAGAAGGAAGTCACAGTTACTCGATTCAAGTTAGGGAATGTCTTTGATGTTTCTCAAACAGAAGGAAAAGAATTACCAAAAGCAATTAATGAATTGACTGGTTCTGTCAAAGATTATGAAGATTTATATCGAGCAGCCAAAGCAGTTTCGATGGATAATCAGGTTTCTATCAATTTTGAAGAAATTAAAAGAGAGGGCGCAAATGGTTATTACTCTCCAAATGAAAATCGAATAGTCATTTCAAAAGGATTAAAGGGACAAGAACATATTCTAAAAACAATTTTTCATGAAATGGCTCACTCAGATTTACACAGAGGAACTAATGCACAATATGGGGACGACCAATATCGTAAGCAAGAATTACAAGCTGAAAGTGTAGCCTATGTCGTAGCTAATCATTTTGGTTTTGATACTAGTAGTTACAGTTTTGGATATTTAGCTATCTGGGCGAAGGATAAAAATGGCTTTGAAGATATGGTAGAACAACTGCAGATTGTTCAGAAAGAAGCAAAAAGTTTGATTGATCGGATGGATGCAAAGTTAGAACTGGTGAAAAATAAAAGCGTAAAGAAAGATAAATTTGCAGATAAACTTCAACAAGCAAAAGAAAAATCTGAGCAGTTAGGTAGTCAAAAGGCGGAGGCTGTAAAGCAGGTGGAAGAAAAAAAGTTTCTGAGCAGCCCTCAATAATGGAGGCACTAACCCGTCGGAAGAAAAACAAAAAAGGAGAAACAGAAGATGATTGAAAATCTAAGCCAAGAAACTTTTGATCTTTTAATGGAGATATTTTTTGAGGATGAGGCTACAGATTCGCCAAAAGTGAATGAAGTTAACCAGCACATTTCACGCAAAGAATGTCTCTACATTCTTCGTAGAGATATGCGAATTAAAACAACCTATGAACTAGAAGAAGTAGAAATGTATCCCATTGCACTTAAAGAAATCGAAGAAATGAGTGATGAAAGGTTTGAGCAACTTAGAGATGAAATTTTAAAAATAAAATTGATTGATGGGATGGATTTTCTGTTGGAAACGTTAAAAGTTTAATCAAACTTTTCTCCTCGAAATAATTAAATTCCTGCTTGCAGGGATTAGGGGATTGGGGATTTCCCCAAAAATTTAAAAAGTCAAGAATAGTCAGGGATAATACCCTGACCATCTTTGACCTTTTTAAAAACAGCATTTGGGTACCCAAGTGCTAATCTTGCCAGAAGAAAAGGGGGCTGAGCCCCTCAATCAAGAAATAGCAGAACAGAGGTGATGATTTTTGAAAAATGGAGAAAAACGAAAACGAATGATTCAGAAAAAAATTCGTTTAACGGAAGAAGAGGCACGGTTTATTTCAACTAAAGTTGCAGAATCTGGAATGACAAATTTTAATGCCTTTGCCCGAATTATGTTGATTATGGGCGAGGTCAAAATCTTAAATTTTGAAGAATTGAGAGAACTGCGTAAGGAAATAAATCGGATAGGGGTCAATATTAATCAGGTCGCAAAAAAGGTAAACGAAGATGATCAAGCTAGCCTCAATGAATTGAGTCAGATTCTTGAATTGCAAAAACATTTGAAAGATACAGTCAGCCAGTTTATCCAAAAACAAGAAAATCAAACAAAGGAACAAGAGAGATGGTTGTAACAAAAGTTCTTCAGATAAAAGGAGTGGCATCTTTAGGAAGAGCTACAAAATATATTGAGGACGAAGCAAAGACGGTCGAGCTGACAGACCTAAAAAGTCTGACAAATGCTTTGCGCTATATTGAGAATCCCTCAAAAACAAGTTTACTGGAGAATGATGAAGTAGAGTTTCCAGCAGTGGTTAAAGACGGTCGAGTAGTCAAGCAACTTGTATCTACTTATGGAATAACAGATGCAAGTACAGCGACAGAAGAATTTCTTTTGACAAAAAAAAATGCGGCTCAACGAGCAGGAACAAAAGAATTAAATGATATTCAAAATCCGAATCGAGTTTTAGCACATCACATCATTCAATCATTTTCTCCTGAAGATGATTTGACTCCACAAGAAATTCATGAGATTGGTCGTAAAACAATTTTAGAACTAACTGGTGGACAACATGAATTTGTCATAGCAACTCACATGGATAAGGGGCACATCCACAATCACATTATTTTCAATTCTACTAATTCTGTTACATTGAAAAAATTTCGTTGGCAGAAAAATACTGCTAGAAGTTTATTTAATATTTCAAACAAGTATGCGGATTTGGCTGGAGCTAAGATTCTTAAGGAAAGATTATGGACTAATCGAAAAACCTATCATGCCTATCGCAAAAAAAATTCTTTTCGTTATGAGATCAAATCCCGTTTAGATTTCCTTTTAAAACATTCAACCTCATTAGAAGATTTCAAAACGAAGGCCCTAGCATTAAATCTTGTAGTTGATACTTCAGGGAAGGAAATAAAATATCGTTTAACCGACCAGGAACAAACAAGAAATGTTAGGGATCGCACATTGTCAAAAAAAGGAAATTATTCTTTAGAGAAAATTTCTGAGAGAGTGGTTGCCAATGAGGTGACTTTTTCTGTCGATGAAATTAAATCCGAATATGAAAAAATGGTAGCAGAACGAGAAGATGATTTTGAAATGAGAATCACAGTTGAAGAATGGCAGGTGATGGAAGAAACAAAAAATGGAATCTATCTTGAAATGGAATTTGGGATTAGAAATAAGGGAACCATTCTTATTCCAGCTCATCAGATTGAAAAATCAGAAGATGGATCTTATGAAATTTTTATCAGAAAGAATGACTTCTACTATTTTGTTAATCCTGACCACGCTGATAAGAATCGGTATATGAAGGGAGAAACAGTCGCTTCTCAGTTGTCGTATGATAACGGAGAAATGATTGTCCGGAAAAATCCGAAAATCTCCAGTTTGGATCAGCTTGTTCGTGAATATAATTATCTATCTGCTCATGGAGTGACAGAAGGACAGCAATTTGATGAATTGTTAAATCGTTTTGAAGAGGAACTGGAAGAAGTAGATAACTTGCTTGATAAACTAGATCAACGCTTGGGTGAACTTAATAAAATTCAGTCTGCATTTCTTGCATTGGAATCAAGCGATCCTCAGGAAGTGAAACTAGCTATTGCTATTATGAAAGACTTGAGAGTAGATCCTAGCACTCGCAAAGCTGAGATTGATAAACTTGTTAAAGAGGCGACCTTTGAACGCCAGGCTTTGTATCAACGAGTAGAAGCAATTACAAAAGATTATAAGCTACATCAAGACATTGAGAAAAATGTGGAGCAGCGTAAGGATAGAGAAACTTCATTGTAAAAAAATAATTATAAATATAATTATAAACATATTGACAAATATAATTATAATGGTATAATAGAAATATAGAAAAATGGATGGAGAAATAGAATGAAGATTATCACATTTGCCGCTATAAAAGGTGGTGTTGGGAAAACGACTTTAACTTTTAATTATGGGGAATGGTTGGCTAAGAAAGGTCATAAGGTTCTCTTTATAGACTTAGACCATCAGTGTAATTTGACTCAGTGTTATAATATTTATGAGAGCAAGAATACAATTGCTAATGCTTTTAAAGGTGGCGATGTGGATATTAAGCAAGTCAAGGAAAATATTAGTCTAATTCCTGGTTCAGTTCAGCTTGACACGGTGGAAAGAGATCTTGAGAACAGCGATAAGAAAAATATGTTACTTTATCTTTGGCTAGAGGACAACTACGAAAAGAAGAAGTTGGAGCAATTTGACTACATCTTGATTGATTGTAGGCCAGATTTTGCGACAGCTACTAAAAATGCTGTTGCGGTCAGTCACGCTATTATTAGTCCCTTGACTCCTTCGGAGTTTGGTTATAATGCTAAATTCAATTTATCAACTCGGTTAGAAGCATTCAGAAAGGATGTGATCGACTATCGTACCAGAGAATCATACATTACTGCTGAGTTATATTTCTTAGCAAATATGATCCGACCAAACTATGGTTCATCAAGAGAATTACTGGAAGCCTTGGGACTTGAAGCAAAAGAAAAGGGAACAGATAACCTTCTAGGGATTGTACCAGCAAAAGAGTTGTTCAATCATTCCACGATTGATAAAATCTCTATTGCAGATATGGAGGAAAATCCAGAGCTTTATCAAAAACACAAAAAGTTTTTCACTGAGCTGGAGCAGACTTTTTCAAAAATTTATGATACAATATAATTATATTTATAAACACAAATACAATTATAAATATAATTAGAAGGAGATTGTTATGGCATTCACACCAAAAGAAAAAGAGATTTCACAGATTATCGAAGCAACTCATCAACCTGAGCAGATTTCAGATGTAGCCAACTTTGAAAGCTTTGAACGCAAAAAGCAATTCCAGTTTACTTTGAAACCAAGCAATCGCCAAAAATTAGATAAAATTGCTAAAGCAGCCGGCGCAAAATCTGCATCAGATTACCTTGATAAACTTATCGAAAGTTTATCGATATAATTATAATTATAATTATGTTCAAAAAACCTTCCCAATAATAAGGGAAGGCTTTTATCTTTGCTGACAAAAAATATTTGAACTCCTGAACTAAAATCTCTATACTTTTTTATTATGATTTTAGTTGGGAGTGTTTTTATTTTGGATACAAAAATTATTGATGAAAGAGAATTTGTAGAGAAATTTAAAGATAAAAATTTACAAGAATTTCATAAATTTGTAAGTGACTATGACAACTATATCGCACCCACAATGAGAGCTAGAGGGTACAAATTTGTAAACTATGCTGAGAGAACCGTTACTTTTACGTTTGGCCAGGTAACTTTTTCAAGAAGGCGCTGGTATAAGAATGGAAAATGTAGAATTCCAGTAGATGAGAAGTTAGGTCTAGAGAAACGTATTGCCTATTCCAAAGAATTGCTATATCAGATCACTAAACTAGCTACAATGTTACCATATCGGAAAGTAGTGGAAGTCATTGAACTAATGTACCAGGTTTATATCACTAAAGACACGGTGTTAAAAGCAATAAAGCTAGCAAGTCAGTTGTTAAATGAGAAAGAAGATTATCGATTCTATAGCGATGAAGTACCTGTCAAAAAAATTGAGGCTCCTGTTATTTATCTTGAAGGAGATGGTGTCTGGATAAAGGTCAGTGGACGTGAAAAGGAACAACAGAATAAAGAGTTATCTCATTTTGTCATCCATACCGGAACGGAGGTGTACGGAAAGAGGAAAATTTTAAAAAATAAGGTCGAAATTGTGTCATCCAGTAATCGAACAGCAAGAAAAAGAGTAGTAGATTATATTTATAATCATTTTAAAATTACGTCAGATACTCTACTTGTGACAAATTCAGATATGGGTCACGGATATACTACACATTTATTTAAGGAAATATCACACGATCTAGGGATAAAGCATCATCAACATTTTTGGGATCGATACCATCTAAACAAAGAAATAAAAAAGTTGGTCAAACCGTATTCTGTAGAGCTACTAGAGCAATTTATGAAAGCCATAGATAGCCATTGCAAGAAGACACTGAACACAGCTATTGATACACTAGAATCACTCGTCCTACTTAATCAGAACGAAAAGAAGATTGATACTTTTAAGGTTTTTAAGAATAGAATCCTTGGAAATTTTAAATATACGCAACCTCCTGAACAGAGGAACCTAGATACAGCAAGTTTAGGAATTATGGAAAGTCAGCATCGTAAAATCAGTTATCGGATGAAAAATAGAGGAATGTATTGGTCATTAAATCATGCAGATGCTATGTCTCATCTTATTTTGTTGTCTTACAATCAAGAACTCCGAGATTTATTTTTTGGTAATTGGAGAAATGAATATGAAAAATACCACTCAGAAGGAATGAGTAGTGCAAAAGTACGCAAAAAGATCGATCAAGCTCCAAGAAGTTTAGGGACGATTGTAAATGCTTCTTGGAAGGGCCGAAAACAGAGAGATAAACAACGATTTGCAGGCAAAAAAATCAATAAATAAAATGTCATAAACTCAGTAAACTCTTGACTTATAGTAATAAAAATTGTATAATAATCTTATCAATAAAAAAAGAGGCACGTAGCAACGTACCTCTCATAAAGATAAACAATTGGGTCTTGTTTATCAGTAAGATTAATACTATCAGAAATTTTAGTAGATGTCAAGGCTGAGCAAGTAAAATTGTTTAGCCTTGTTTTTACATTTCCGTTTTTGATGTATTTTTTTACTACCTCAAAAAAATAGACACAAACTTTTGCTATAAATTTCTTTACTTTTTTTTAGAAATTTGGTAAACTGTATCTTGTGTGTAATGGACGCACAAAAATACAGTTTATCCGCTGAGGAAGCTTCCTCAAGATTGACAAAGATAGGAGAATAAAATGAATCCATTAATCCAAAGCTTGACAGAAGGTCAACTTCGTACTGATATCCCATCATTCCGTCCTGGTGACACTGTTCGTGTACACGCGAAAGTTGTCGAAGGTAACCGTGAACGTATCCAGATTTTTGAAGGTGTTGTTATTGCACGTAAAGGTGCTGGCATCTCAGAAAACTACACAGTTCGTAAAATCTCTAACGGTGTAGGTGTTGAACGTATCTTCCCAATCCACACTCCACGTGTTGAAAAGATCGAAGTTGTTCGTTACGGTAAAGTACGTCGTGCGAAATTGTACTACTTGCGTGCTCTTCAAGGTAAAGCAGCTCGTATCAAAGAAATCCGTCGTTAATTCGACCAAAAAACTCTGCTCATTCGGCAGAGTTTTTCTCTAGCTCCCTTAGTTCAATGGATATAACAACTCCCTCCTAAGGAGTAGTTGCAGGTTCGATTCCTGCAGGGGGCATTTTTGGTTGCTTTTAAAGTTGAGAAATGTTGATTTATCAATGTTTCTCAATTTTTTTATACCCCAAAAAGTGAAAAGTCTTTAGATACCCCATGACTTTTTCAAGAATTTAATCAATTTTATGTTGAAATAAAAACTCTAAATACTCATTCAATTCATCAATCACCATCAATAGTGGTTGTTTTGTATCCACAATTCCAAATAGTTCTAGATGAGCTTCGAAGATTTCAGAGTAGTTAACGTTGGGAGCAAGCAGAATGATTTTTGCATGAAGATGCAGTCGTCGAATTCGGTTTACCGTGGTTGACAACTTACAAGGAGCAGTAATTGTGATAAAATAAAACCAATTCCTTTTGGTGTGAAGTTGTATCATTGGGAATGTAGAATGAATGGTTACAGGTAGTTTATGTTGTCTGATATATTTTTTCAGAACCAGAAGTAACCAATAATATTGTATCCATTGCATCATATCTTTCCTCCAATCGAATTTATTGTACATGGAGTGAAAGTATTCATTTTGAAAATGTCATAAAAGGATAGAAATCTGTCATATTCGGCATCTATCCTAAAGGAGGAAAGTCAATGTTAAGTATTTTCGTATTAGAAGATGAGTTGTTGCAGCAATCTCGTATCGAGAATGTGATTCAGGAACTGATTGCTCAAAAATCATTACAATGTAAACCTCCGAAGATTTTTGGCAAACCTCATCAATTAGTGGAAGCAATCACTGAAAGAGGCTCACATCAATTATTCTTCTTAGACATTGAAATTAAAGGGGAAGAAAAGAAAGGTCTGGATATCGCGAAAGAAATTCGAAAGAAAGACCCAAATGCGACAATTGTGTTTGTTACGACTCATTCAGAGTTTATGCCTATTACTTTCAAATACAAGGTAGCTGCACTTGATTTTATTGACAAGTCACTTTCCGAAGAAGAGTTTGCAGAGCGTATCAGTTCTGCTATCGAATATACAATTGAAAAATCTGGAACAACAGTTTCCGAAGATGCTTTTACTTTTGAAACCGCGATGGCCCATGTTCAAGTACCGTTCAACAATATTTTATACTTTGAGACTTCACCAACGATTCATAAGGTGATTTTACATACAAAAGATGAGCGATTAGAGTTCTATGCAACCATTACGGAGATAGAGAAAACAGATCCACGCTTATATCGTTGTCACCGGTCTTTTGTAGTAAATCCTGCTAATATTGTGAAAATCGATAAAGAAGAAAAGATTGCTTTATTTGAAAATAATGATAGTTGCTTGATTTCCCGTATGAAATATAAAGGACTTCTTGAAAAAGTAACGACACTAAATTGTTAGGGGGATTTTATGGAATCATTTTTAAATATAGCGAATGTTTATTTAAAAATACTGGCACAGATGTTGATTTTTAAACAGATTAGCGAATTGCCGATAAAACGGAAATGGTTCTTGATAATACCAGCGTCCTTCGTTGGTCTCTTTATTGTATTGCCACCGATTGCTTATTTTGGATCTTTTATTATGTATATTGCCTATTGCTTTTATATTAATAAAGGTCAGAGTCGGATGATGAATCTGTTTTATGGATTGTATCCAGTTGTTGTGGAAAGTCTATTTGGACGTATGCTAGGCTATAATGTGTTTCCGATGTTAGGAATTACTGTGTTTAATGAAGCGGCGATTAGCGGATATGATATTCTGATTGAATTGCTCATTTTCCCAGCATATCTACTCATTATTCATTCGTTAAAAATTGACTTTAAAGATTTAAAAGAAGGATTTAAACGCCAATATTTTAATACGATTTTACTGATTATTAATCTATCGATGATACTCTATATCATCTTAGTTTCTTTGTTTGTTGTTTTAAGAAATCAATTGTCAGAAGCAGATATGTGGAGGGGGCAGCTTAATAATCTATATATTATTTTATTTTTCATTATGCTCTTATATGTCAATGCAACTTCGAAAGAAAAACTCGAACAAGAAATTGTAGCGCAGAAAGACCGTCAGTTAAAAGAATTATCGAATTATAGTCATCATGTGGAATCTCTTTACAGTGAAATTCGTAGTTTTAGACATGACTATCTCAATATTTTAACGAGTTTGAAGCTAGGTATCGAAAATCAAGACTTGCATGCGATTCAAGGTATTTATGAGGATGTTCTCAAAGAAAGTGGGAAATCGTTTTACGATAAAAAATTTGATATCGCACGACTTAGCAATATTAAAAATGATGCAGTGAAAAGTGTATTGTCTGCGAAATTGTTAGAGGCACAAAATAAAGGCATTGATATTACTGTTGAGGTGGAAGAACCGATAGATGATTTCCAAATAGAAATTTTAGATTTCATAACGATTTTATCCATTCTCTGTGATAATGCGATTGAAGCAAGTCAAAAAGCCCAACAGAAAAAACTCTCTGTGGCGTTGATTAAGAGTGAAAGGGCATTGATTTTGGTGATGGAAAATACGACCGAAGCTGAGAAGGTAGATGTGACGCATTTATTCGAACGCGGTGTATCCACAAAAGGCGAAGATCGAGGCCTTGGACTCTATAATGTGCAACAAATCATGGATCATTATCCAAAGTGTTCAATTAGCACTAAAAGTACAAACTATCAGTTTTCTCAAACGATTACTTTTATCCAATAAAACAAATCATTCTAAACTAAATAGCGATTGCTATTTAGTTTTTTTGTGCTTTCACCATAAAAAAATACCGTTTGCGACATTTGATTGACCGTTTTTGATAATTTGATTCTCTGTGGAAGCAGATATAGTAAACTAAATCCATAAATAATACAAACGCCTGGAGGCTTATATGTTTAAAGTATCAGAAATCAAGAAGTCATTTAAAAATAAAGAAGTTTTAAAAGGTGTTTCCTTCACGATAGAAGAGGGAGATAAAGTTGCCTTACTTGGGAATAATGGGGCAGGAAAAAGTACACTACTAAAGATTATAGCCGGTCAACTGCAAGCAAATGCAGGGCGTATCGAAACACCCCTTGATTTTCAAACGGAAATTGGCATGATGCCACAAGGAGATATTTTGATTGATGATTTGAAAGTGGGTGATTTAGTATTGCTCAAATGCCATATGAATCAATTGAGAGATATTGATATCGAGGCATTACTGAAAATGGTGGAATTAGAGGAATATAGGAATCAATATGTAATGGGGCTTTCTGGCGGACAAAAGAGACGTCTCTCATTATTATTAACGATTTTAAATGAACCGCGACTAATCTTTCTTGATGAACCAACTACCGGAATGGATTTAGAGTCTGTTGATAATTTCTGGCATCTTTTAGAAGAGCAAAGGTTTACGTCGGTGGTCGTTACTCACGACTTTAACCAAATTGATCATTTCTTTACGAAAGTACTGATTTTAAAAGATGGCCGTATTGCTGCTCAGGAAAGTGTAGAAGATATTCATCGTAAGGGCCAAACAATCGAACAGTTCTATAGAGAACAAGTGAAAATGGAGGGATAATGATTATGAAACTCATTCTATTAAAACAAGTCCTTGATAATAAAAGATTTTTATTATTTACAATTTTTATTCCAGTTGCATGGTATGTATTTCTATACAATATCCAACAGGGAATCACACCAAATTTAATGCTCGGGATTGCCGTTTTTATTGGGATTATCGGGAATAGTCTGGCTACCTTTAGCAAACGAATTTCGTCAAATATCGATTTTTACTCATTCGAATCTAAGTTTTCTAAATACACAGTGAAAAACTATTTACTTGATCAAACTCTCGTACAATTGGTGCTAAATACTTTAATTTTTATAGTAGTATTAGCTGTTGGGCTTATCTTCTTTAGTTTTCCGCTAAATAGTCAATTAGTCGTTCAATTTTTCTTATTAACCATTATGGGAATTTATTTTAGTATTATTGGTTTTGTGATTGGAGTTAGACTCGATGAGAAAATTATTGATACGGTCAGCTTTCCAGTAATTATTTTAGCTTCTATGACGATTATTCCATTTGCTTCTCTTGGTGCCGAAGGAGGATTCATGGAATTTATTGGAAAAGCTCAAATGATTTTCCCAGGATACTATTACACCAATATCGTGAATGCTTTAACTACTTCAACGAGTATTGATGTCAAAGATGTAGCACTCTTCATTGGAGTATTTATCTTGAATATCATTCCACTATATTTCCTTGTCCCTAAAGTGAAGTTAGCAACTGTAAAATAAAATGAAAGAACCAGCAACTAGAAATAGCTGCTGGTTCTGTTTTTGTTTTTTTGAAGCAATCTAATAAAGAAGCTTGGCCGTATTTTACATTCATTTTTAAAAATAATTTAGTATTTTTTGTCTTTTTGACCAAAAATTATATTTTGGTCAATGACTATGGAATAAAATGGATCATGAAAATGTCTTTGATTTATAGTAGTGTTAATTCTCCCATCAAATACAGTTTTTCTACTCTCAAGATTTAAGTAACTGTACAACTAATACTGGAAATTGAGTTCTAACATAGTAAAAACCGCTCAGCAGAGCGGTTTTTGTCTATTCTTTCTACAGTACCCAAGTTCGAATGGCATGAGCAACGCCTGATTCGTCATTAGATTTAGTGATGTATTTGGCGATTTTTTTGAGTTTTGGATTTCCGTTTTCCATAACAACGGGGTTACCAACAACTTCAAGCATGGCACGGTCATTTTCCTCGTCACCGATAGCCATAGTTTCATCCTTGTTCAAACCGAGTTTCTCAGCTAAGTGAGTGATAGCTGAACCCTTGTCTACACCCTTTTTGAGAAGTTCGAGGTAGAAAGGAGCAGATTTGTTGATAGAGTAGCGGTCGTAAAATTCTGCTGGAATCTTTTCAATAGCAGCATCGAGAATTTCTGGTTCATCGATAAACATACACTTGACGATTTCCTTATCAGCCATTTCTTCAGGTGTACGATAGAAGATGGGCATGCTGACGAGGGTTGATTCGTGAACAGTGTATTTTCCGATATTGCGATTGGCTGTGTAGATGCCATCCTTGGTAATAGCGTGCATGTGGACGCCAAGTTTGCGACTGAGGAATTCCATATCTAGATAATCTTCATAAGTCAAGGATTCGCTGATAATTTCATGTCCTGTAGCGGTTTCTTGAACAAGGGCACCGTTGAAGGTAACAACGTAGTCCCCTTCGTCTCTTAATTTCAAGTCATCTAAAAGTTTGGCAACTCCTGCGATAGGGCGACCAGTTGCAATCATAACTTTGACACCAGCTTGTTTGGCATCTTGGATGGCAGAAAAGACTTCAGGAGTGATCTCCCTTTGACTGTTGACAAGGGTTCCATCGATATCGACGGCGATTAGTTTAATACTCATATAGTTCCTCTTTTAGTTTTTATTTGGTTTAAAATGATCGTTTTCAATCAAGTGTAAAAATTGCTGGGTGATGCTTGCGAAGATGCTGTTTTGATCCAACATTTCTTTTGGGAAGTAGAAACGATTATCTCCGTGGCGACTGCCAGCAAGGGATTGAACGATAGGAGAAAGGCTAGAAAGTTCTGCTAGTTCTCCATTTTTTTGTATAATCTCAATCTGCGTTCGTGGGTTTTCAGATTCAGGGCGATAGATATCATAAGGAAGGTCAAAGTTCTTATGGATAGCTGTGTAATAGTCAGGATCAAAGCCGATATCTTCTACCAGTTTTCTCATAGATGCAAGCTGTTCTTGATCTTCTTGTGAAAAGGTGATTGATTTAAAGACCTTGCGATTGACAAAGCGTTGTGACAGGTCAGCTAAAATCTTGTCAGAACTGGTCATCCATAGTTGGAAATAGGTATTCATAACTCCGTCATCCAAAGATAGATAGTCAGCTAAGCTAACATTTTTTTCGAAAAATGGCAGTAGATGTGGGGATGTTAGTATAAAGAAGTCCTTGTTTCCTGGATAAAGTTCTTTAGCACGTTTCAAAAGATTCTGCAGAAGTACTTCCATAGCACGTGTTGCTGGATGGAAATATACCTGCATATACATTTGATAGCGACTAAGAACATAGTCTTCGATGGCATGCATCCCGTTTCGTTGGAAAGCAATTCCGTTTTCGATAGGGCGAATAACTCGTAAGATACGTGTTAGGTCAAATTCCCCATAAGAAGCCCCTGTAAAATAGGAGTCACGTAAGAGATAGTCCATGCGGTCTGCATCTATTTGACTCGAAATCAATTGAACCACCTGCTTATTTGGATAAGTATGGTCTATAACACTAGCTACCTTTTCAGGGAAATCTGGAGCTACCTGTAAAAGAACCTGGTGAATCTCTGTTTCAGGGCTTTGGATAATTTCCTGCGTAATAGCCTCATGATCGGTATCAAAGAGATTTTCAAAGGTATGCGAGTAGGCACCATGTCCTAAGTCATGAAGGAGGGCTGCAGTCATGGTTAGGAGAGACTCCGAAGGATCCCATTCTTTAGGATACTTTTCCTCAAAAATCTCGGTGATGCGACGTGCAATCTCGTAAACACCTAGACAGTGAGAGAAACGACTATGTTCTCCACCATGAAAGGTGTAACTGGATGTTCCGAGCTGCTTGATACGACGAAGCCGTTGAAATTCTTTGGTATTGATTAAGTCATAGATAATCTGATTATCAACATGGATATAATTGTGAACAGGGTCACGAAATACTTTTTCATTCATAAAACCATTATAGCAAAAAGCCACAGTTTTTGGTAAAATAGTAGGATAATAGTGAAGAAAGAGGACTTGAAGTGAAGATTCGAATGAGAAATACCATCCAATTTGATGAACAATTGGAAGTGATTGACCAACTTTATGACGTTGAGTTACGTGAGAAAGGTGATTTTTCCTATCTCCTTTTTTACAATGAAGAGAAGGAAAAAGTGGTACTCAAGTTTAATGATACAGAGTTGGTGATGTCTCGATTTTCCAACCCTAAGACCATCATGCGTTTTCTGAAGGAAGCTGATAGTTTAGCCTATATTCCTACACCAATGGGGATACAGGAGTTTATCATCCAAACAAGCCATTATCAAGTTGAACAACAAAAGATTGAACTAGCCTATCAACTACAAAACAAAGAAGGAGTTCCATTTGCGGACTATCGCTTAGAAATTACCTGGGGGTAAAAAGTCGGTGGAGGAGAAATCGATAGACAAGGTCTCGATTTCCTAGTTCCAAATCAGCTAGCAGGCAAAATATTTTTACTAATAAAAAATGAGGTTAGGATTTTTATCCCAGCCTCTATTTGATATATAGTTCTTGATTTTTCAAGACGATTTCACGTACACTTGCAAATTTCTTAAGTTTTTTAAGATCTTCTGGATGTGTCACAAGAGTGATGACATAGCCTTCTTTACCCATGCGTCCTGTACGACCCGCACGGTGAGTATAGGTTTCAATATCTCTAGGAACGTCAAAGTTGAGCACACATTCCAGACTATCAATGTCTATACCACGAGCTAGAAGGTCTGTCGCAAGAAGTAGTGTTAGCTGATTATCTTTGAATTTTTCTAAGATAACTTTTCTAAATTTGACGTTAACATCACTAGCTAACGAAACAGCCAAAACATCACGATATTGTAGTTTTTCCTCGGCGCTTCCAAGGTCAGATAAGCTATTGAAGAATACCAGACCACGGAAATCCTCGACATGTGCCAGTTTTCTAAGCATATCTACTCGATGACGTTGATCTACTTGCATGTAGAAGTGTTGAATGTTATCCAACTTTTGATCAGAGAGGTCGATGGTGCGCGTGTTAGGCGCAATCTTATCTTGGTCAAACTTGGTAGTGGCACTCATATAGATGAGTTGGTGGTCGCGAGGTGCGTAGTGAGTAATTTTTTCTACAAAGTGGATTTGAGAATCATCTAGCAACTGGTCAAACTCATCAAGTATGATAGTCTCCACATTCATCATCTTGATTTTTTTCAATTTGATCAGTTCGAAGATACGACCGGGAGTTCCGATCAAAATTTCTGGTCCTTTTTTTAGTCGTTCAATTTGGCGTCTTTGACTCGAACCTGACAGGAAGAGCTGAGCAGTCAAGCCAATAGCTTCACCCCAGGTTTTAGTTACCTCAAAAATCTGACCAGCCAGTTCAGTATTTGGTGCTAAAATCAATAGTTGTTGCGCTTTTTTCTTTTGGAGACGAAGAAGACTTGGTAGGAGATAAGCAAGGGTCTTACCAGTTCCTGTTGGACTGACTCCAAGGAGGGTTTGACCGTCTAAAATCGGATCAAAAAGCTTAGTTTGAATGGGGGTGAATTCTTGAAAGCCGAGTTGTTCGGTTAGCACTTGCCATTCTTTAGGTAGTTTGGTTTTCATTTTTCTGCCTCAAATCTAATGCCAGCAGTCTGGCGCATGGTGTAGAGTAGCTTATGGATGTGTGTTGCATCATCCAACCAAGCTTGGTAAAGTTCTAGGTTTGGCTGCTTGATCATGTTAGCAAAAGCAGCGACCTCCTCAGTCATGGTATGAGGTGCTTGCTGAATAGGTAGATGTGTTTCATTACCTTGATGATCAGTGAAAATAGCTGATCGAACGTGTTCGATAGTGTTGAGCGTCAGTGTTCCATCTGTTGTATATATTTCGCAAGGCAGATTAGAAGTAATGTTTTTACCAGCCTTGATATGGACTTGATAACCGGGATAAGATAAGATACCATCTCCGTTCAGATCAATAGTGTTGTCAAGTTGTTGAGCTTGATAGGTCGCATCGAGTGCTTTTCCAAATAAGCGAACCGCAGCATAGATTGGGTAAATACCTAAGTCCATGAGAGCCCCACCAGCAAAACGGTCTGAGAAAACATTTGGAGTGTTTCCAGCAAGGAAATCAGGCATCTTAGAAGAGTATTTTGCGTAATTGAAGTCTGCCCCTAAAACTTGCTTGTCTGCTAAGAAGTGTTTAATAGTTGTGAAGGCTTCCTCATGATAGTTACGGGCTGCTTCAAAGATAAAACGGTGATGCTCCTGAGCTATTTGAATTAACTCTTGCCATTCTTGGGGTTGAGTCACAGCAGGTTTTTCAAGGATAACATGTTTACCAGCAGATAAGGCCTTTTTAGACTGACTATAATGCAGAGAATTGGGACTTGCGATATAGACAACATCAAATTCAGACTGGAAGAAATCCTCTAAATTATCAAATAGACTAACATTTTGATAAGGACTAGTAAATTGCTGAGCAGTCGTGAGCTTTCTTGAATAAACAGCCACTAACTGGAATTCCTGACTAGTATGAGCAGCTTCTATAAAGTGGTGACTGATTGCACCAGTACCGATAATACCAAGTTTTAGCATGAAATCTCCTTTTCTACAAGTAATGACTGCTTTCATTATATCACAGATAGACTAAACTAGCCAAAGGGAGACAATTCTTTTATTTGATACTTCGAATTTTCATCAAAAAATGGTACAATAGATTCAGAAAAAATAGGAGTGTAGTATGAGATTATTACCTATGAGAAAAATTTCTCGTCATTCAAAAAGATTGGCGCTTTTTTTGACTTTTTGTGCGGGTTATGTAGATGCCTATACCTTTATCATACGTGGGAATACTCTAGTTGCAGGTCAAACGGGGAATGTCGTTTTCCTTTCCGTTGGTCTCATTCAAGACAATGTTTCAGATGCCAGTGTCAAGGTAATGACCTTGATTTCCTTTATGGTAGGTGTTTTCCTCTTGACAGTCTATAAAGAAAAGTTACGGATTGTAAGAAAACCAATTCTATCCCTTATTCCACTAGCAATTTTATCTTTAATTATAGGATTTGTTCCCTTGACGGTTGATAATATATACATAGTACCACCATTAGCCTTTTGTATGGGACTTGTAACAACAGCATTTGGAGAAGTTTCAGGAATCGCATATAACAATGCTTTTATGACTGGTAATATCAAACGAACCATGTTAGCGTTTGGGGAATATGTTCGCACAAAACATACTCCTTTTTTACGAGAAGGTCTTATCTTTGTCAGTCTACTATCTAGCTTCGTTCTCGGAGTTATTGTATCAGCTTATCTGAGTATTTCTTATAAAGAAAAAACAATTTTAGGGATTCCAATCATGATGAGTATTTTTTATCTAAGTATGCTTTTTGCATCTTGGAGGAAAAAAGTTGGAGAAAAAGTTTAAATTCGATGATTAATACTTGTCAAAAATTAGGAATCATGCTATACTTGAAGAGTTGACTATGCACAATCCTGTGCAACCGCACGAACATCGTTGCTTGATTTTCAAGTGTAAGTGGTTCGTCCCACGATGCTAGGCGAGTCTTCACAAAAATACGGGGGGAACCCCAAAAAATCATAGGAGGTGCATAATGAGCACATACGCAATTATCAAAACTGGCGGAAAACAAGTTAAAGTTGAAGTTGGTCAAGCAGTCTACGTAGAAAAATTGAACGTTGAAGCTGGTCAAGAAGTTACTTTTAACGAAGTTGTTCTTGTTGGTGGTGAAAACACTGTTGTCGGAACTCCACTTGTTGCTGGAGCTACTGTAGTTGGAACTGTTGAAAAACAAGGAAAACAAAAGAAAGTTGTTACTTACAAGTACAAACCTAAAAAAGGTAGCCACCGTAAACAAGGTCACCGTCAACCATATACAAAAGTTGTCATCAACGCAATCAACGCTTAATTTTAAGGAGAACACATGATACAAGCAGTCTTTGAGAGAGCCGAAGATGGCGAGCTGAGGAGTGCGGAAATTACTGGACACGCCGAGAGTGGCGAATACGGCTTTGATGTCGTGTGTGCATCGGTTTCTACGCTTGCCATTAACTTTATCAATTCCATTGAGAAATTTGCAGGCTATGAACCAATCTTAAAATTAAACGAAGATGAAGGTGGCTATCTTATGGTTGAAATTCCCAGAGATCTTCCTTCTCACCAGAGAGAAATGACACAATTATTCTTTGAATCATTTTTCTTAGGTATGGCAACCTTATCGGAGGACTCTTCTGAGTTCGTCCAAACCAGAGTTATCACAGAAAACTAACACGGAGGAAAACATTATGTTAAAAATGACTCTTAACAACTTGCAACTTTTCGCCCACAAAAAAGGTGGAGGTTCTACATCAAACGGACGCGATTCACAAGCTAAACGTCTTGGAGCTAAAGCAGCTGACGGACAAACTGTAACTGGTGGATCAATCCTTTACCGTCAACGTGGTACACACATCTATCCAGGTGTAAACGTTGGACGTGGTGGAGACGATACTTTATTCGCTAAAGTTGAAGGCGTAGTACGCTTTGAACGTAAAGGTCGCGATAAAAAACAAGTTTCTGTTTACCCAATCGCAAAATAAAAAGGTCCAGTGAACCTTTTTATCCCGAGCCTTGAAATGTAAAGGCGAGGAAGCTAGAAATAGCATTAAATAAGGCTTTCCGAGTTTTCGGAGAGCCTATTTTTTTGTTTTGATACCCATTTTGGTACCCAAAATGATTTTGATGTAAAATTTTTGTACAATATCATCGGTTTAATTTCTTATTTTATAAAAGTTGAATACTATTGCATATACTTATTAAGCCTGTCTTTCTTTACCCAATCGCAAACAAAAAATGTACAGTAAAAATTTTGTTGCAAGCCTTAAAATTACAGGCTAGGAAGATTTTTACTAGCTTTGATAAGTATGATAATTCTAACTGATATAACCACAGTTATCGTCTTTAATATCAAGATAGTTTTGGGCCTAATTTTTTTATAGGATTGGCTATTAGTAAGAAATATGGTATAATATAGGATGAGACCTTCTTAATAAATAGTGAAAGAGTATAAAATGAAAAAAATTGTCATTAACGGTGGGAGACCATTGAAAGGTGAAATTACGATTAGTGGCGCTAAAAATAGTGTCGTTGCCTTGATTCCTGCTATTATTTTATCAGATGATGTTGTGATTTTGGATTGTGTTCCGGACATCTCTGATGTAGCTAGTCTTATTGAGATTATGGAAATCATGGGAGCTAGTGTCAAGCGTTATGACGATGTTCTTGAGATTGATCCTCGTGGTGTTCAAAATAAACCAATGCCTTATGGTAAAATTAATAGCTTGCGTGCGTCTTATTATTTCTATGGTAGTCTTTTAGGACGTTTTGGTGAAGCAACTGTAGGTTTGCCTGGAGGGTGTGACCTAGGACCACGTCCGATTGATTTGCACTTAAAAGCATTTGAAGCTATGGGAGCTAAGACAACCTACGAGGGAGATAATATGAATCTCTCAACCCAAGGATCAAGTCTACATGGTGCGCATATCTATATGGATACTGTTAGTGTTGGTGCAACAATCAATACGATGCTAGCAGCAGTAAAAGCTAAAGGTCGAACAGTTATTGAAAATGCTGCTCGCGAACCTGAAATCATTGATGTGGCTACATTATTAAACAATATGGGAGCTCACATTCGTGGAGCAGGTACAGATATGATTATAATTGATGGTGTGGATAGCTTGCACGGGACACGCCACCAAGTCATCCCTGACCGTATCGAAGCAGGCACATATATTTCGATGGCAGCTGCAGTAGGTCATGGGATTCGAATTAATAATGTACTTTATGAGCATTTAGAAGGATTTATTGCTAAACTTGAAGAAATGGGTGTTCACATGACTGTTTCTGAAGACAGTATTTTCGTCGAAGAGCAAACAAATCTAAAGGCTGTTAATATCAAGACAGCTCCTTATCCAGGTTTCGCAACAGATCTTCAACAGCCTATTACTCCTTTGCTATTAAAAGCAGAAGGTCGTGGCACATTGATTGATACAATCTATGAAAAACGTGTCAACCATGTTTTTGAATTAGCCAAAATGAATGCAGATATTTCAACAACAAACGACCACATACTTTATAAGGGTGGAAATCCTTTACAGGGTGCAAAAGTTAAGGCAACAGACCTACGTGCTGGAGCTGCCTTAGTTATTGCTGGCTTGATGGCTGAAGGAAAAACAGAGATTACCAATGTTGAATTCATCCTTCGAGGCTACTCGAATATTATCGAAAAATTGCGTAATCTTGGAGCAGATATTGAGCTAATCGAAGATTAGCAATTTGAGGATTGCAATGAATATCTGGACTAAATTAGCAAAATTTTCTTTCTATGAGACGGAACGTTTATATTTCCGTCCCTTCTTTTTTACAGATGTAGATGATTTTCATCAACTTGCATCGGATCCTGAAAATCTTCAATTTATCTTTCCTGCACAAGCAAGTATTGAAGAAAGTCAGTATGCTCTTGCCAATTATTTTATGAAATCACCTTTGGGGATTTGGGCTATTTGTGATAAAAAAGAGCAAAGAATGATTGGAGCTATCAAGTTTGAAAAGCTTGATGAAATTAAGAAAGAAGCAGAAATTGGCTATTTTTTAAAGAAAAACTATTGGTCTCACGGTTATATGACTGAAGCAGTTACCAAATTACGAGATTTATCCATGAACGAGTTTGCATTGAAGCAACTTTCGATTGTGACACATCTAGAAAATGTTGCTAGTCAGAAAGTAGCAGAAAAATCAGATTTTGTTCTTTATCGTCGTTTTAAAGGTAGCGATCGTTATACCCGAAAGATGCGGGATTATCTAGAATTCCGTTATACAAAAGGAAATCTAAATGAGTAAACACCAAGAAATATTAGCCTACTTGGAAGAATTACCAGTTGGGAAGCGTGTTAGTGTTCGTAGTATTTCAAATCGGCTGGGAGTAAGTGATGGTACGGCATATCGGGCTATCAAAGAAGCTGAAAATAGGGGACTTGTTGAAACACGTCCTCGAAGTGGAACAGTACGTGTAAAGTCAAAAAAAGTAGCTATTGAGAAATTAACGTTCGCAGAAATTGCAGAAGTTACAGGCTCGGAAGTTTTAGCTGGTCAAGCTGGATTGGATAGAGAATTTAGTAAATTCTCCATTGGAGCGATGACTGAAAAGAATATTCTTTCTTATCTTCATGATGGCGGCTTACTTATCGTAGGAGATCGAACACGTATTCAGTTATTAGCACTTGAAAATGAAAATGCTGTCTTGGTAACAGGTGGATTTGAAGTTCATGAAGATGTTTTGAACCATGCTAATAAAAAAAATATTCCAGTATTGCGCAGTAAACATGATACATTTACAATTGCGACTATGATCAACAGAGCTTTGTCTAATGTTCAGATTAAGACAGATATTTTAACGGTTGAAAAAATCTATCGTACCAGTCATGAATATGGTTTTCTACAGGAAACGGATACTGTCAAAGATTATTTAGACTTGGTTCGTAAGAATAGAACGAGTCGTTTCCCTGTCATCAATCAGCATCAGGTTGTTGTTGGTGTAGTTACTATGCGTGATGCTGGAGATAAATCACCTGGTACAACGATAGATAAGGTCATGACAAGGACAGTCTATATGACTGGTTTAGCGACGAATATCGCTAACGTTAGCCAGAGAATGATTGCTGAAGACTTTGAAATGGTACCTGTTGTGAGAAGCAATCAAACCTTACTTGGTGTCATTACTAGACGGGATGTCATGGAAAAGATGAGTCGCTCTCAAGTTTCAGCTTTACCAACATTTTCAGAACAGGTTGGTCAGAAGTTATCTTACCACCATGACGAAGTTGTCATTACGGTTGAACCATTTATGTTGGAAAAAAATGGAGTCCTTGCAAATGGAGTTCTTTCAGAAATATTGACCCATATGACGCAAGATCTGGTTGTGAATAGCGGACGTAACCTTATCATTGAACAAATGTTGATTTATTTCTTACAAGCTGTTCAGATTGATGATACCTTGCGGATTCAGGCTAGAATTATTCATCATACGAGAAGGTCAGCTATTATTGACTATGACATTTATATCAATCATCAAATCGTATCAAAAGCAAATGTTACTGTAAAAATTAATTAAAACTAGGAGAAAACATGATTACATTAAAATCAGCTAGAGAAATCGAAGCAATGGATAAAGCTGGCGATTTTCTTGCCAGTATTCACATCGGTTTGCGTGACATCATCAAACCAGGTGTAGATATGTGGGAAGTAGAAGAATATGTGCGTCGTCGTTGTAAAGAAGAAAATTTCCTTCCACTACAAATCGGTGTTGATGGGGCAATGATGGATTATCCTTATGCCACTTGCTGTTCACTCAATGACGAAGTAGCCCATGCTTTTCCACGCCACTATATTTTGAAGGAAGGCGATTTGCTGAAGGTTGATATGGTTCTTGGTGGGCCAATCGCTAAGTCTGACCTCAATGTTTCTAAACTCAACTTTAACAACGTTGAGCAGATGAAAAAATATACTCAAAACTTTACGGGCGGCTTGGCAGATTCTTGTTGGGCATACGCTGTTGGAAAACCGTCAGAAGAAGTTAAAAACTTAATGGACGTGACCAAGGAAGCTATGTACATTGGTATTGAAAAAGCTGTTGTAGGAAACCGTATTGGAGATATTGGAGCTGCTATTCAGGAATATGCTGAAAGTCGTGGTTACGGCGTTGTTCGTGATCTTGTAGGACACGGTGTTGGTCCAACTATGCATGAAGAACCAATGGTTCCTAACTATGGTATCGCAGGTCGCGGTCTCCGCCTTCGTGAAGGCATGGTTTTGACAATCGAACCTATGATCAATACAGGTGATTGGGAAATCGATACAGATATGAAAACAGGTTGGGCTCACAAAACTATCGACGGTGGTCTATCATGTCAGTATGAACACCAGTTTGTTATTACCAAGGATGGACCTGTAATCTTGACAAGTCAAGGTGAAGAGGGAACTTATTAATCAAAAAAGGAGCTGAGCTCCTTTTTTGATTCTTTCAAGTTGAAAATTAATTTGCGTAGCGGATTTCTTACAAACGTTTTCTTTTATAGTAAAATAAAAGATAACTATATGAAAGAAGGTTCTTAATTGGAAAGTATTTTATTTTTTATTTCTGTCTTTATAGCTGGGGTATTGTCATTCTTTTCTCCCTGTATCTTTCCCTTGTTACCAGTCTACGCAGGTGTTCTGCTAGATGATCAAGAGGAGTCAAAGACATTTCGTTTTTTGGGTAAAGATGTTGCCTGGTCAGGATTGATTCGGACACTCTGTTTCATTGCGGGTATCTCTCTCATCTTCTTTATTCTTGGATTTGGAGCAGGATTCCTTGGGAATTTACTTTATGCTGACTGGTTCCGTTATGTCATGGGAATCATGATTATTATACTGGGTTTGCATCAGATGGAAATTCTTCACTTACAAAAATTAGAGGTACAAAAAACAGTAACATTTAAGCAAAAACAGTCTAGCAAATATTTGTCGGCCTTTTTACTGGGTATCAGCTTCAGCTTTGGCTGGACTCCATGTATAGGCCCAGTTTTAAGTTCTGTTTTAGCACTGGCTGCCTCAGGAGGAAATGGAGCTCTTCAGGGAGCCTTATTAACCCTCATTTACACTCTCGGAATGGCGCTTCCATTTTTAGTTCTGGCCTTGGCATCAGGTCTTGTCATGCCTTATTTTAGTAGAATCAAATCCCACATACTTTTATTGAAGAAAATTGGTGGTTTATTGATCATTCTCATGGGAATTTTATTAATGTTGGGACAGTTAAATGTCTTATCTGGAATATTAGGATAAAAGGAGTTATCTATGAAAAAAATTATCTATTTTGGGCTTAGTTTCTTGTCTCTCTTTCTTCTGATTGCTTGTGGCAAGGAAGAGAAAAAATCAAGTCAAGAAAATCAAACGACTCAGACACAGCAGCAAACAACTGTGAAGCAAGTGGCTGTCGGAGCAGAAGCACCTGATTTTACGCTTCAATCAATGGATGGAAAAGAAGTGAAATTATCTGATTTTAAAGGTAAAAAAGTTTATCTTAAATTTTGGGCATCTTGGTGTGGACCATGTAAGAAGAGTATGCCAGAATTGATGGAGCTTGCTGCTAAGGAAGATCGTGATTTCGAAATTTTATCTGTCATTGCTCCAGGGCTTCAAGGTGAAAAAACGATAGACCAATTTCCAAAGTGGTTTGAAGAACAAGGTTATAAAGACATCCCAGTTTTATATGATACAAAAGGAGCTGTTTTTCAAGATTATCAAATTCGAAGCATCCCTACAGAGTATCTAATTGATTCAGAGGGTAAAATTGCTAAGATTCAATTAGGTGCAATAAGTAACGCAGATGCAGAAGCGGCTTTTGCTCAAATGAAATAAAGTAATGAAATATAAAAATGTCTAGACAAACCGTCTAGACATTTTTTCTAACTTAAATTAGTTTTTTGAAGCTTCTTGGAATTCAGGGTTTTTCCAAGCTTCATCAATGATAGCTTTCAATTCTTTAGCAGAAGCTTGCATTTTTTGAGTTTCAGCATCGTTCAATGGGATGTTCACTGGACGTACAATACCGTGTGCTCCAACAACAGCTGGTTGACCAATGAAGACGTCATTGATTCCGTATTGGCCTTCTTGGAATACAGAAAGTGGAAGTACTGCATTTTCATCATCAAGGATTGCTTTAGTGATACGAGCAAGGGCAACGGCGATACCATAGTATGTAGCACCTTTTTTGTTGATGATTGTGTAAGCAGCGTCACGAACACCTTCGAACAATTCGATCAATTCAGTTTCTTGAACGTTTTGAGTGTCCTTAAGGAATTCTTCAAGGTTAACACCAGCAATGTTAGCGTGTGACCAAACGGCAAATTCTGAGTCACCGTGTTCACCCATGATGTAGGCGTGAACTGAACGAGCGTCTACATCCAATTTTTCAGCAAGGGCTTGACGGAAACGAGCTGAGTCAAGAGAAGTACCTGAACCGATAACGCGTTCTTTAGGGAATCCTGAGAATTTCCATGTAGAGTATGTCAAAACGTCAACTGGGTTAGCAGCTACAAGGAAGATACCGTTAAATCCTGATTCAACAACTTGTGTTACGATTGATTTGTTGATTGCAAGGTTTTTACCAACAAGATCAAGACGAGTTTCACCTGGTTTTTGAGGAGCACCAGCAGTGATAACTACAAGGTCAGCGTCCGCACAGTCAGCGTATTCAGCAGCATAGATCTTTTTAGGTGAAGTGAAAGCAAGGGCGTGGCTAAGGTCAAGAGCGTCACCAACAGCTTTTTCGTGTAATTGAGGAATTTCAATGATACCAAGTTCTTGGGCAATTCCTTGGTTAACAAGAGCGAAAGCGTAAGATGAACCTACGGCACCATCACCAACGAGGATAACTTTTTTGTGTTGTTTAGTTGCTGTCATTAGTCTAAACATCTCCTTTGTTTTTTTTAGGGTAATACCCTGTCTGATTCCATTCTATCACTTTTAAATAGCTTTGTCACGGATATAACATCCAGTTATCAATGTAAGCGTTTTAGGTGTATCCAGAGACTGAAATATAAGCTAAACTATGGTATAATATATCTAGTTACTAATAGTGAAATGAGGCATTTGTTAATGCAAGATAAAAATTTAGTGAATGTCAATCTGACAAAGGAGATGAAGACCAGCTTTATCGACTACGCCATGAGTGTTATCGTATCGCGGGCCCTTCCTGATGTTCGAGATGGATTGAAACCAGTTCATCGTCGTATTTTGTACGGTATGAACGAATTGGGTGTGACACCAGATAAACCTCATAAGAAATCTGCTCGTATTACAGGGGATGTCATGGGTAAATACCATCCACACGGTGACTTATCTATCTACGAAGCCATGGTTCGTATGGCTCAATGGTGGAGCTACCGTTATATGCTTGTAGATGGGCATGGTAACTTTGGTTCCATGGACGGTGACGGTGCTGCCGCTCAGCGTTATACCGAAGCACGTATGAGTAAGATCGCCCTTGAAATGCTTCGCGATATCAATAAAAATACCGTTGATTTTGTAGATAACTATGATGCCAATGAACGTGAACCCCTGGTTCTCCCAGCTCGTTTCCCAAACCTTTTGGTCAATGGAGCTACAGGTATCGCTGTTGGTATGGCGACTAATATTCCACCACATAACTTGGGTGAAACCATTGATGCAGTGAAGTTGGTCATGGATAATCCAGAAGTTACAACCAAGGAATTAATGGAAGTTCTTCCTGGTCCAGATTTCCCAACTGGTGCCCTTGTTATGGGGAAATCAGGTATTCATAAGGCTTATGAAACAGGGAAAGGCTCCATTGTTCTTCGTTCTCGTACTGAAATCGAAGAAACTAAGACTGGTCGCGAACGTATCGTAGTAACAGAGTTTCCATACATGGTTAATAAAACCAAAGTTCATGAACATATTGTGCGTTTAGTTCAAGAAAAACGTATCGAAGGAATTACTGCCGTTCGTGACGAATCAAACCGTGAGGGTGTTCGCTTTGTTATCGAAGTGAAACGTGATGCGTCTGCCAATGTTATTTTGAATAACTTGTTCAAGATGACTCAAATGCAAACTAGCTTTGGATTTAACATGCTGGCAATCCAGAATGGTGTACCAAAGATTCTCTCTCTTCGTCAAATCTTGGATGCTTATATTGAGCACCAAAAAGAAGTGGTGACTCGTCGTACTCGATTTGACAAAGAGAAAGCTGAAGCGCGTGCACACATCTTAGAAGGTTTGTTAATTGCTCTGGACCATATTGACGAAGTCATTCGTATCATTCGTGCCAGTGAAACGGATGCAGAAGCCCAAGCTGAATTGATGAGCAAGTTCAAGTTATCTGAACGTCAAAGTCAAGCAATTCTCGATATGCGTCTACGTCGTTTGACAGGTTTGGAACGTGACAAGATTCAGTCGGAATATGATGAGCTTATTGCTTTGATTGCTGACTTGGCAGACATTCTTGCAAAACCAGAACGCGTAGCGCAAATCATCAAGGAAGAATTGGATGAGGTCAAACGTAAGTTTGGCGATCCACGTCGTACTGAGTTGATGGTTGGTGAAGTCTTGACGCTTGAAGATGAAGACTTGATTGAAGAGTCTGATGTTCTCATCACTCTATCAAATAAAGGTTATATCAAACGTTTGGACCAAGACGAATTTACAGCTCAAAAACGTGGTGGACGTGGCGTTCAAGGAACTGGAGTTAAGGACGATGACTTTGTGCGTGAATTGGTTTCAACCAGCACTCACGATCATTTGCTATTCTTTACTAATAAAGGGCGTGTGTATCGTCTTAAGGGGTATGAAATTCCAGAGTATGGTCGCACTGCTAAGGGCTTGCCAGTCGTCAATCTTTTGAAACTAGACGATGGTGAAAGCATTCAAACCATTATCAATGTTGAATCAGAACGTAGTGATGATGCTTACCTCTTCTTTACAACTCGTGCTGGTATTGTTAAGAGAACCAGCGTTAAAGAATTCGCCAATATTCGTCAAAATGGTCTCAAAGCCTTGAATCTGAAAGATGAGGATGAGTTGATTAATGTCTTACTAACTGAAAAAGACACAGATATCATCATCGGAACCAAATTAGGTTATGCAGTTCGTTTCAATCAGTCTTCAGTTCGTAGTATGAGTCGTATCGCCACTGGTGTTAAAGGGGTAAACCTTCGTGAAGGTGATGCAGTAGTAGGAGCGAGAGTGATCACTGACCAAGATGAAGTCCTTATCATAACTGAAAAAGGATACGGTAAGCGCACAGTTGCGACTGAATACCCAACAAAAGGTCGTGCCGGTAAGGGAATGAAAACAGCCAATATTACTGAAAAAAATGGTCCTCTGGCTGGTCTCTTAACAGTAAACGGTGACGAAGACTTGATGATTATCACTGATACAGGTGTCATGATTCGAACAAATGTAGCCAATATTTCACAAACAGGGCGTTCAACTATGGGAGTAAAAGTGATGCGTCTAGATCAAGATGCTAAGATTGTGACTTTTACAAGTGTTGCAGCAGCAGAAAAAGAAGAAGTTGGGGCAGAACAGGAAACAGAAAGTGAAGCATAATGTCTCAAAAAAAGAATCAAAGTAAAAAAAATAAACGTAAGAATCTACTGATTAACATACTGGCAGGATTCCTAATCTTGTTATCTATCGCTTTAATCTTCAATGCCAATATTCGTGATATGTTCATGATTTGGAACACTAATAAGTATCAGGTCAGTCAAGTAACTAAGGAAGAGATTGAGGAGAATAAAGAAACAGAAGGGAATTTCGATTTTGACTCTGTAAAATCACTTTCCTCGGAGGCAGTCTTATCAGCTCAGTGGAATTCCCAACAACTTCCGGTTATTGGAGGTATTGCCATTCCAGAGCTTGAAATGAACCTGCCAATATTTAAGGGGCTCGATAATGTTAACCTCTTTTATGGTGCTGGGACAATGAAAGCCAATCAGGTAATGGGGGAAGGAAATTATTCTCTAGCAAGTCACCGTATCTTTGCAGGTGAAAATGCAGATAAGAAATTATTCTCTCCTCTTGCTCGCGCTGAGAAAGGGATGAAAATTTATCTCACTGATAAAGAGAAAGTCTATACATACGAGATTGAAGAAGTTAAAATTGTAACTCCTGATCGCGTAGATGTAATTGACGAACGTGATGGGATTAAAGAGATTACCTTGGTAACCTGTGAAGATGCTAATGCAGTTGAGAGAATTATCGTTAAAGGGAATTTGACAGAGATAAAATCTTATGCAGAAACTCCATCAGATATCTTAGAAGCCTTTAATAAACCCTATAAACAATTTTATGAATAGCAGAAGAGGTTGGGACAAAAGAGCCCGACCTCATTTTTTAGGCTCTATAATATTTGTAGTGGGTAAATCCCCTATAGATATTAT